>CAZJHS010000108.1:6010-9358 GCA_964545895.1 uncultured Chitinophaga sp.
GCAGTAAGTTTCTTTGAATTGTTTTTTTGAATAAATTCAAAAGTTGTTTTCGCAAAGTCAATATTACACTTGTAATTATCCGAATCTTTTGAAATGGCTATTCTACGATATGCAACGATAGATTCATTAAAACGTTTTGTTTCTATATGTTTTTCGTATGCATCTGCTAATAGCTCATTATACTTTGAAAAGATAAGGCTGTCTAAATGAGATGCAAAGAAGATCTCTCTTACCTTTGGTTTTTCAAGTATTCTTTTTCTTTTCTTGCTTGGATTTAAAACTGTAGCTGATTTATCTGCCCTGAATTTTCTCTTAACAATTGATTTGTGGATTAACGGTAGGAAACTATGAGTTCTGATTTTTTCAGAATTCTCCACATAAACTTTTACCCAATTATAATCCTTGATTGTAATTGGTAATCCTATGTGAGGATACTTCTTTATTTTAAACCACTTTTCTATTTCCATTTCATTAGTTCAAAAAAGGGGGCAGATACTAATAGTAGCAGGTTTAAAATGTACATGCTCTGTCGATGCTTTAACCCTTTTTCAAGGGAGGCAACGCTACTCTATTCAGGTATTGAAATTGGTATCTTTGTAATCAAATCCATCAACATAATAAATATGCTAAGTAAATTAATTCGCAGAAACAACTTCAGGCCTTCAACAGTATTTATAATGTTGACAACACTTTCCTTATTAATTCCTTTACAGGAATATTTGGAAATTGGTATTAGCCTTTCCAGCTAGCTTTTGTCCTAGACGTGGTACTATTGGCAAAACGTAACATTCCGACCATCTGCCCCCCAAATCGTTATTTATCTATTTTATTTAGATCTTATTTATTTAATATGGGATTTTGCTTTTTTATTGAAGAATTCCTTTTTCATATTTTTCAGTCTTGGTTAATTTGCCGTTTTCATCGTAGTATTTTGATTTACCATCTCGCAAACCATCTGAAATTTTAAACTCAAATTTTAACTCTCCATTTTCAAAATTCTGTTTAAATTTTCCAGAAAATGGCTTCCCTGTTGTAATACAGAAGTATTTTTCTAAGTCACCTTTATTGTTAGTATAAGTTTGTTCAGTGTAGGTGTTTACATCATAGTAATAGTACTTCCAAACTCCTATTTTATCTTTCTTATAAAATGAACCATCAATTAGTATATTTCCTTTGTTGTCATAAAGTTTAAATTCTCCGTCTTTGTAGCCAGAATTCCCATCAGATTTTTTACCCGTATTAATATTAAATATTAATTCAAAAAAATCATGGTTTATGTTTCCTGTTTTTCCTTTGTATAAAATATAGACTTGTGAAGCTCTGCCATCAGTGTAATATTCTGTTTTTTTACATTTAAAGCTATTACTTGTTTCATCAAATATTTCATAATTCCTTAGTATATGAATTCCCATAGAATCATAGATATCCAATTTTTTCAATTGTCCATTTTCAAAATACTTTTCCTCACGTGGTTTTTTAAATTGATTATAGTTGGTGGTTTTGCCGTTTAGTTTACCATTAAAATAGGAGTATTTTGTATAAATGAAATTTTCATTTGCGAATTCATTCCAATAACCCGTTTCCAAACCATTCATATAATTACCCTTTAAAAAAGTATAATATTTTCCCCCTTCAATGTCTTCGCTTGTATAGCTTTCGAGCCATTCTCCATCTTTTTTTCCATAAATAAAATTACCTTTATTAGTAACTATACCTACTGAATCCTTTTGCTCAAAAGGACCATACAAATCGCCATTTTTATAATAAGCGGTTTGAAATACTTTTTGATAAACCATTGTGTGACATGTATCCAAAGGATTTATATTTCGATTATTTGATGTATCACACGGTACTTTTTTACGTTCTAAAAAAGCAAAACGAGTTTCTTTTCCACTCTTCTTTCCATTCTCGTAATTTTCAATTAAAAACAATTTACCTGAATAAGATAAGGGTTTACCTTTTTCATCAGAATAATTTTCAAAGTAATATTTCCATTCGCCAGTTTCCAAGTCATCGTAGTACCGCCCTTCCTTTATTAATCCTTTTGACAATGAATAATATTTCCAGTATCCATTCTTTCGACCTTCATTGTAACTACCTATTTCAACCAATGGGCAATTGGTAGTATCACCGTGTAGTCCGCCTGATAGTAGGGCTGTTAGGCTTTTGTAAACTTTGTAAGAACCATGAAGAATTCCGTTTTTATATGTTCCAAAAATAATACTTTCCTCGTTTACCTCTTTGAACACTCCGTTTCTTTCATTATTAACATAGATATGAGATTCTAATACCTCTGTGCCTTTTTCTTTAATTTTTATCGTTTGCCACAAACCTGTTTTCTGATCGTTAGAGTAGGATCCTGTGATCTTAGCAATTAACTTTCCCTCGTCATAGTAATATTCCACGTATACGCCATCAAGCAATCCTAATTTCATATAGTAAGACTTCTCAATGCGACTTTCTTCATCATAAATTTTGAATAGTCCGTTCTTTTCTCCACTCAGAATGCCTCCTGTCATTTTGAGTTTGCCATTCTCATATATTTTATAAATACCGTCTGGTTCTCCGTTAGTGTAGTTATATTCTGCAGTCAAGACTCCTTCTTCATCGTATTCTTTTGAGTTTCCTTGCTTTTTGTCGTTGACAAAGGTTGATACTACTTTCAATTGCCCATTAGAATAATAAGCTTTGGCTGTTCCGTTTATTTTACCATCTTTTAAGGTGTATTCCGTTTCCAAGTTTCCAGAATCGTCAAACGTCTTTTTCAAACCATTATCATTGTCATAAACACCAGATTTTTTAATAACAATGACAGTATATGCAGTGATAGAACTGTTATTATAATCGCTTTCTTCCTTCTCTCTTTTAGTAGTCCTTAATGTTACAATAAAATTTGAACTGGCATATTTGCTTACTATTTCATTGTCTTCAATTGAGTTTCCAATTAGTTTCATTCCTGCTGATGTGATTCCATTTCTTATTGTATTATAGGAAGGTTTGTTGAAAAATGAATAAGTTAGTTTATTTGGATAGCCCTCGTATGTATAGAGATAAAACCATCCTTTCGCCTTGTCTCCGTAGTATTCTTTCTCGTATGACCATGTGATTGTATTGTAATAATCATCGTCTCCTTTGGATGACGCATGATATTCCCACCCTTTTTTTAACATATACTCATTTACTTCATCCCAGTTTGGCTTATTACAAAGAGTGAATAAATCATTTAATGATAAGTTCTGCGAGTGTGCAGTTATATAAGAAAAAAACAAGGTGACTAATAACAGAATTCTTTTCATATTCATAATATTAAAATGGTGCTGGACAATTGTAAACTTTTTGTTCTTCGAT
>CAZJHS010000109.1:0-9157 GCA_964545895.1 uncultured Chitinophaga sp.
CCACCAAAGACTTAAATGATTTGGAGAAAAGTTATCGCGGAACAATTACCATTTTGCGTTAATGCGGAGTCAAACTGTGCGCTGGCTCTTGAATTAATCTTAAAAATTGGTTTAAGATTAAAATAGTATTATAATTGAGCAATTTAGTATTACCATAAATGAAAAATATACTCACGTTAATTATTGTTTTGAGCTTTGTAATGACTGGAAAAGCTCAGGTTCCCGCTCATTACCCTTCAACAAACTTATTAGCATTTTATCCTTTTATAGGAAATGCAAACGATGTTACATCAAATGCAGCAAATGCCGTAACTGTTGGTTCGCAATTAACTACAGATAGGTTTGGAAACGTTAATGAAGCTTATTCATTCAATGGGGTAAATCAATACATGGCTTGTTATTCTTCTAATTTAAATAATCTCAATATTTTTACCATTTCGTTTTGGATAAAAGTAGACGAATACCCAACATCAGGATCATACGTATTTACCAAAGGAAAAGAGCAACCTGCATATGGTGATAGATTATCATGGCGTTGTTATATAGGGGGTAATCCATCTCAATACATCGGTACTGATAATTGGTTTCCTACTAGATATGCTACAACCAACCCATATTCGAGTAATAATTGGACTCATATTGTTTTAACCAATACAGGCAGTGCTCAACAATTATACATAAATGGTGTATTAAGTACGTCAGTTGTTCAAAGCGGAACACTAAGAGTTAACACTGATTCTTTATATATCGGTACAAGATCTGTATTAGGAAATCTTGGTCCCTTTTTTAAAGGGAAATTAGATGAAGTTGCTATTTGGACGAGGTCGCTAACATCTTTAGAAATTGCAACTCTATATACAACAACTAGTAGAAGAAATTACTACACCAAATCAACAGGTTCAATTAATCAATTAAGCACTTGGGGTACAAATACCGATGGAAGTGGAACATCTCCATTAAGTTTTGATTCGAGTAATACGATTTACAATGTTGTAAATGGCAATACTTCATTAACAGGAAAATTTAAAGTAAATGGCACAAACAGTGTCTTAGTTTTTGGTGATGGTACAAATGCAATTAACTTCCCTATCGCATCAACAGATACAATTAGTGTTGATTCTGTTTACATCAATAACTCAGTAACCTTAACTGTAAGCGGAACTTTACAGAGTACTAAATTAGGTGCAGGCGCTTCTTCATCGGTTCAGTACATTGGTAGCAACCCACAAGTATTAGCTGCAGGTGTTTATGAAAACATGATTGTAAGCGCATCAACCAAAACTGCTTCAGGTAATATTGCTGTTAAAGGAGTTTTAGGTATGTTATCTTCTATTAATTGCAACACGTACGACCTAACTTTAGGTATAAATACCACAACGCGTGGTACATTAAACCGTTCGGCAGGTTCAATAATTGGAAGATTTAGTCGTTGGTACACCAATGCAACAAATAGTGGTACAACAGGACTTTATCCGATAGGAACAGCTACCAAATACACACCTATTCAACTAGAGTTTACAACTGCACCAACTGCGGGTGGGAAAATAACTTGTGAGTTTATTGCGGGTACACCGGGTAACGGTGGATTACCCCAATACGATTTTAGCAATGGAATTGTGTACGTTGATAAAGCTGCGGTAGATGGTGTGGTAAGATATACATCAATCGGAATAACTGGAGGGTCATATACGGCAACGTATACTGCTAATAACTACGTGGGTGTATCTAACTACACAAATTTACGTGTGCTTTCAAGAAGCATTGCTGGCAATTGGACATTGGTAGGAAACGCGGGAACCAACACTGGAACCAACACTGCTGCGGTAATTGCGCGAACAGGTTTAACAAGTTTGTCAGGTGAGTTTGGTATTGGTGGCGATCAGTCAGAAAATCCGTTGCCTGTGAAGTTAACAGCTTTTAGTGCGCAACTATCTGGTGATGCATCAACTCGTTTAAAATGGCAAACAGCTTTTGAGTATAACTCGGCTAAGTTTATCATTCAACGTTCAACTGATAAAACTAAATGGACCAATAGAGGTGAAGTAAAATCACAAGGCAACGCAACCACTGCTACCAATTATACTTTTAATGATGAAGTAAATGGATTAAGCAATACCGTTTATTATCGTTTGTTGCAAGTAGATTTGGATGGCGTAAGTACTGCCAGTAAAGTGGTAAGTGTTGTATTGGCTAAGCAAGTAACTACAGCACTTCATGTGTATCCAAACCCAGTTAACGACAAGCTTGTAGTAAGTGGGTTAGTTGGCAGTGCGCATGTTTATGATATTACAGGAAAACATCAGTTAGAAATTACAGCTGATGGCGAAGTAAACATAACTCATCTTCCGGCAGGTATTTACTTTTTACGTACCGAAACCGAAGTTATTAAATTGGTAAAACACTAATTAGTTTGATGGCAATGACCGCTGCATTTGGTATTAAAAAAGCTACTGCAACTGATGCAGCTGTTTTAGCTAAACTTGGTGCCGATACTTTTTATCATACTTTTAGGCCGCATAATACCGAAGAGGATATGCAGGCCTACATAACCAAAGCATATGCTAGCGAGGTTATTTTGCAAAACTTAGCCAACGCTGATATTGCCTACTATTTGTGTTATGATGGTTTGGAGGCCATTGGATATATTAAACTACTGCACAATGCCACTTATGGGGTATTGCAGCAACAGTGTATTGAGCTTGAAAAAATTTATATCCTGCATAATTATTTTGGAACACCAACTGCAACGTTACTTATGCAACAAGCCATTGCACACGCCAAGCAAGCAAGTTTTAAAACCTTGTTTTTAGGCGTTTGGCAAGAGAATGAAAGAGCTGTAGCGTTTTATAAAAAAATGGGGTTTGAAGTTTTTGATACCCGTCAATTTAAATTGGGCAGCAGGTTGTGCGAAGATTTTATGATGAAGTTGGAACTATAATTCACCATCGGTGAGCATTAGTTTTACTTTTAGTACAGCAGCTACACTTAAGCTATCAATTATTTCACCACTTTTTACCAATTGGTAAAGTTGGGCAAAGGGTATTTTTTGTACTTGTAATATTTCGCCTTCATCGGGTTGTGCAGTTTGATAGCTGAGCTCTTGCGCTACATATAAAAAAGCCACCTCATCAGTTGCCGAGTTACTTAACTGCATGGTTTGTATCAGGGTCCATTTATTAGCTGTTAATCCAACTTCCTCTAACAGTTCGCGTTTGGCCGAATCAAGCGGAGATAAATCAATTGGTCCGCCACCTTCTGGAATCTCCCAACTGTATGCATTAAAAGGAAATCTAAATTGGCCAACTATCCAAGTGTTCAAATCCTCATCAAGTGCAACAATTCCTATAGCGTAATTTTTAAAATGCACAGTTCCATAAATACCATTATTTCCGGCAGCATTAAGCACTTCGTGGTGTACTACCTTAATCCAAGGAGTTTCGTAAGTGGTTTGTGTATTTAAAACTGTCCAAGGATTTTTAGCGCTGGAATTCATGTAAATTGTTTTGTATGTTGCAGGTGTAAAATTAGAGAAATGAAGATTAAAAGTAATAGCAAATTATTGTTTGGTTTTTTGTTGGTGATGATAGTATCTGCATCATGCAGCAAATCAAGCAGCAGCGATCCTACTCCTCAAAACACAATTATCACTTCAGATAGTTCTGAATATAATGGTCGTTTAAAGGCAGAGGTGCGCAACAACAGTAATAACCTAGAGTCGAATGCTGTTGTTTATTTATACGCTAATTACAGCGATTTAGAACGCAATCTTTCATTAAATTACATTTACACCAACTCATCGGGCATTGCCGATTTTGGATACTTGTTGCAAGGCAATTATTACTTGATGGCACAAAGTACTACTAATAGTCTTTTGCGCGATACAACTGTTGTGCAAGTAAACAGCAAACGCGAAACAACACGTACTATGCGATTGAGTTATTAATTATTATTACCCCCAATTATGAAGCAAATATTAGTTATTTTAAGTGCTGTTGCGCTTATGTCATCATGTGTGGTACACACTGGTACTATTAGCACTACATCTTTCGAGAAACCTCATAAAATTACAGATGTAGCTGTTGGTTCTGTTACTACAATAAAACCACTTTATTTAGGAGGGCTATCTAAAGATGCATTAATATATGAGGCTAAGCATATGTTGCAACAATACCGACCATTGTCCTCAAACGAGCGGTATGCAAATACTACACTTGATTTAAAAAAGAGCTACTGGTTGTTTGGTACAAGTTTGAAAGTAACCATGATTTCGGATGTAGTACGCTTTGATGATGTAACAACATCACCCATACAGATTAACGAACCTCGTGTTGATTCAATTCTTTATCTAAGCGACTCGGTTATGCTCAGCAACTATCAAATAGCAAGGATAATTAACATTGGAGTTGCAAGTAAACGATTAACCGTTTTTTATCTTGATAAAAACAGCTATTCTTTCAGCATTAAATCAGTATCTCCAAAAAAGGTTTACTTATGCAGTAGCAATAAGAAAATTAAAACCTACATGGTTGGCGATAGGATAGAAATAGTTTATGATGAATATATCAATAGCAACGTTGGTAAAAAAGCAGAAGTAATAGCGCTAAAAAACGATTTTTTACTGGTTAGAATTGAGGGTAAAAACAAGTTGGAAAAACTAGAATATATCCAAGTGAAGCACATAAACTAGGTTATTTGGTATTGAGTTTATAACGCTCACTGTATTTTTTATAAAGTTCAGTTTGCCCGTTGGTCAGATTAGTTTCTTGTCCATCCATAAACATCATACTTACGTTGGCACTTTTCATGTCCAACACATCACCATCAGTTACAATAAGTGTTGCGGTTTTTCCTGGCTCAAGTGTTCCAATGTTATTAGCACCACAAATACGTGCTGCATTTTGCGTAATCAGTTGCAGTGCTTGTTCTGGTGTTATACCGTATGCAGCGCAAGTTCCCGCATTAAACATTACGTTTCGGCTTTCCCAACTTCCGCTATGGCCAATAGCTGTTAAAATGCCTGCTTGCATCAATTGTGCTACGGTTTTGTATGGTTGATCCACATCGCTGTGATTGCGGGTTGGTAAGCTATGAATGAGATTAACAATAACAGGTACATTACTTGCTTTAATTTCTGATACTACCAAGTATGCCTCGGAGCCAGTTACCAATGCGGCATTAGTTAGTTGGTGATTTTTTATAAAAGCAAGTGCTTCTAAAATTGCCATGGGCGAGTTAGCATGCATGTACATTACTTTTTTTCCGGTAAGTATACCTTGCATGGCTTGTAAGCGAAGATTTATTTCATCAGTTTTTGAGTTAAATTGGTATTGCTTACTCAACTCCATCAGTTCATTTAATAAAGCAATTTGGCGGTCCTTATTTTTTTGCTGTTCGGCTTTGTTTGAATTGTAATAATTCATTTCGGGCCAGTTTACATGTATCCCATCTTCGGCTACCACAGCTGCATCTTCCCAATTTTGTGCTTCGGTTTTTACTACGCATGATGTACCCGAAACTAACCCACCAGTAGGTATTACTTGCATATAAGCAATGCCATTATATTTTGCTGTAGGCACTACCTTAGAGTCGGTATTGTAGGCAATTAAAGTGCGCACGTTTGGATTCATTTCACCCGTTTCATTGTAATCGCGTGTTGCACGTACGGCATCAATTTCATTTAAACCCAAGTAAGTATTTAGCAATATCAACCCAGGATAAACATGTTTACCAGTACCATTTACAATGCGCGCATTTTTGTACGAATTGCGCATAACACTATCAACAAAAACAATTTTGCCACTATCAAAAGCAATGGTTCCGTTTAAAATTACTTGGCCATTTCCTAAGTGTATGGTAGCACCTTGTATCATAACCGGAATTTGTTGCGCATATAAAGTAGCGCAGGCAAAAAGAGCGCATATTAATAAGTTTAGTCTAGTCATTGCAATGATAATTTTGTTCAGGTTCAGAAATAAAAGATTGCGTATCGGTACCATTTTTTTGTGCTTGTAACAACAGCGTAATAAGGCGTGCCCTGGTTTGTGCAATTTGTTTGCGCAATTGTTCATCGGTTGCTAAGCTGTAATAACAAATGCCATCTACAAAAGTCATTTCGGGTTTAGCATAAATACTTAGCGGGTTGTTATTCCATAAAACTATATCAGCATCTTTTCCAATTTTTATGCTACCCGTTCTGTTATCAATGTGAAGCATTTTAGCTGGGTTAAGGGTTACCATTTTCCAAGCATCTTCTTCGCTTATGCCAGTATATTTAATAATTTTTGCAGCTTCTTGGTTAAGTCTTCTGCCCATTTCAGCATCATCGCTATTAATAGCAACAGTAACACCCATGCGGTGTAATATTCCTGCATTGTGAGGTATGGCATCAATTACTTCATACTTATAAGCCCACCAATCGGCAAAGGTGCTGGCATTAACACCATGACGTTTCATTTTATCAGCCACTTTGTAACCTTCTAAAATATGGGTAAACGTATTTACTTTAAAGCCAAATGTATCGGCCACATGCATCAACATATTAATTTCGCTTTGCACATAACTGTGGCAAGTAATAAAACGTTTGCTGTTTAGTATTTCTACTAGTGCATCTAACTCTAAATCTCTGCGTACATTTTTACTCAGTTTTAATTGTTGTTCGTATTGTTTTGCACGATTAAAAGCATCAATAAAAACTTGTTCAACACCCATACGTGTTTGCGGGTAACGGTAGGTTGAGTGATCGCCCCAGTTAGCTTGTTTTACATTTTCACCTAAAGCAAATTTTATAAAATGGGGTGCGTTTTCAATCTTCATTTTTTCGGGCGATAAGCCCCAACGAAGTTTAATTAAAGCACTTTGTCCACCAACAGGATTAGCACTTCCGTGCAATAATTGCGAAGCAATAACACCACCTGCTAATTGTCGGTAAATATTAATATCATCAGCATTTACCACATCACCAATACTTACCTCGCTGGTTACAGCTTGCGTGCCCTCATTAACGCCCTGTGATATTGCAATGTGCGAGTGTTCATCAATAATACCGCTCGTTAAATGCTTGTTGCTTGCATCAATTATGTTACAATCTGTACAAGTTAAATTTTTACCAATCAGCTTTATTTTTCCTTCACTAATCAGTACATCTGTTTGTGTTGATATTCCGGCAGCCTCATTGGTCCAAACAGTAGCATTTTTAAATAAAACGGTTTGTGTTTTAGGTGTAGTTGCAGCACCATAATCATTAAACGGATACCAAATTAAACTATCGGGCAAAAGTGGTACTTTATTTTCTTTTTTATGCTCCGTTTGGTTTGGGTTGATGGTGGCCTGAGCTAGCCAAGGAGTGGTGCTTGATCCAATGTGTGCAAACCCAGTAAGGGCTTTAATTTCGTATGGATATTTACTGCTATCTACAGCACTAATGTTAGCTGTGTAAGTTATAGTTTGTGCGCCTTCAAGTACTAACGTAATTACACCTGCATGTATATTTTCGTGTAGTTTAAAAGTATCGGTACTGTTGTAAGCTTGGTGTTTTTCGGTATTTAAAACAAGGGTTGATGTGCCTGTTTTTATCTCGTAATGGTTGGCAAGTTTTAACTCTGGTTGTTTACTAATAGTGTATTGTTGGCCTTGTACAACATGGGTAATAAGTTGGGTTGATGGTTCAAACAAATCGCCAGTACATATAATAAAATTAGCCTCAGTGCCTGCTGCAAGTTGTCCTACCAAATGGTATTTATTAATAAGTTGAGCAGGATTTTGTGTTAATGCTTTTAGTGCTTCAGCTTTAGGTAAACCATAGTTTACAGCCTTACGTAAATTAGCTAAAAACTCGGTGCTGTTACAACCTTGCGCGGTTATGCAAAAAGCTACATTATTTTTCCATAACCAATATAAATTAGCGGGTGCCAATTCCCAATGTTTTAAATCAGCAGTAGAAATTAAATCGGCATCAAAAGCATTAGTTACTTTATATGCTTTCGGAAAATTGATAGGAACAATAAGTGGCATACCTAATTGTTTAATTTCAGTTATGCGTTGGTATTCATCGCCATTTGTTTTAATCAGGTATTTAACGCCAAACTCTTTACCAATTAAGGCTGCACGCAGTACATTTTGTTTATTTCCTGCATCAAATATTGTTGGCAATTTGGTTAGTTTATTAAATGCTTCTAACGATAAATTTTGTTCTGTTTGTTGTTGTGCATACCATGCCGCATCATGATAGGTTTGTTTAATTAAGGCAATGCTACCCATAAGCGATGATGGGTATGGTTGAGCAGATGATCCTTTATTAAAACTTAGTTCGGCTGCTACACGTGTGGCCAATAAAGTTTGATGAGCCGTTTTATTTGCGGTACTTACCAAAGCATTTGCACCTCGGCATATTCCATCTTTGTTTCCGGTAAGTACAGCACCAATTCCCATTTCAATAAGTTGGGTTGATGCAGCCATATTTGGATTAAAAAGTGTTGCTGCATCAGTCTCAGGTTTTAATGCTTCATTCCAAGCATATGCGCCAAGTTTATTGCTGTTAAACTGTTCGCCACGTTCTTGTTTTTTGTTGGCAGGTATTTGGATAATTCCATAATCACTGTATAAATCAACAAACGATGGATATACCGTTTTGCCTGAAAGGTTAACTTCAATGGCTTGTTTGGGTACAATTCCATTGGCAGTTACACTTACTATTTTTCCTTTTTTAACAAGTATAGTAGCATCGTTTATTATTGTTTGAGCATTGATATAAACCAAAGCATGCGTGTATGCATAGTACTCTACCGTATTATTAGCTGGTCCGTTTTTAACAAATGTAGTTTGAGCCAATAACCCCGTGTAGAGTATACTTAAACAAAAGCTAATGAATATTTTTTTCATATATGGCAATATATATAATACACGCAATAACTTGTTACCCCAATACAAAAAAAGGCGTCCCGAATCTTCGGGACGCCTTTTTGATATCATTTAAATTTTGTAACTATCTAAGTAAAGTAATAGAGCCTGAGTAAGTGTACTTTTTACCATTGTAGCTGGTAGCATTAATTTGGTAAATGTATACATCCTGAGGGCAATCTGCTCCATTGTTGTTCACTGTTCCTCTCCATCCTGTGTTAGGATCGTTGGTCATAAATACTTGTTGGCCCCAACGGTTAAA
>CAZJHS010000110.1:0-8963 GCA_964545895.1 uncultured Chitinophaga sp.
AGTTGGTTACGATTATTTGTCCAAAAACGACCTTGAATATACAGTTCAGGGGTCTGCTCAATTTTATACAGATTTTGTTGTAGAAATTGAAATAATAAAACCGTCAAATCTGATCACTAAATTTCATGGATATGTTAACGAGATAACGCAATATGCAGGTGTTGAACATCATGGTGCAATTAGTAACCAATATGGTACTTTAAAAATTAAATGCGGTATAAATATACTTATGCATCCAAATGAAATTGTTTGTTCTGAGTTTAAAATTAGGTATAAAATCACTTTTGGTTTTTATCCTCAATTTAATTCAGATTGGGCTGAGATAGTTGTTCTTAGAAATGAAAATCTTTCCAACCTACAAAATTTAGCACAGCGTCAAGGAGTTGATGCAGCGTTAGCTAATCCTGATTTAATGATACGTGATAATATAAAAGATGCAGGTTTTGAGCCTTTTAGCTCAAGCATTTGGAATAATGATTATCGGGAAATAACACAAAGTTCAGATTTATTCAATAACCATTATCCATATGGCACAGGCGGCACTAGAGAGGTTTTCGAAAATCCAATGCATAGTATTAATACCCCTCAAATTTGGAACACTTTTGTGGTAAAAGTGCGTAATAGAAGTTGCATGAGTACTCCTCCTGCAGAACTAAATGCATATTGGACGATTGCACGCCTCTGGGAGCCATGGGCAAGTGATTGGAAAAATTACCAAACATTTAGTAATGAACAAACAGGGAATAATTTTGTACTTGATAAAAGTAACATTCCAAGGCCATTAGGAAACAATATTACATTATCAGATAAGTATAATTATTCAAGTGGGCAACAATCAATTATAATTCCCGCACTACCTCCGGCAGGTAGTAAACTTGTTTTAGCAGAATGGATAGTACCTAATCCCGAATGGTATCTCGGCCCATCTACGTTACCAATTCAAGTTAAAAGTACTGGTGAACCTGTAATTTGCTTACTTGCTCGTATCGAAGAAACCTGGAAGACCAATAACGGGTATTATTTAAATCCAAATACCGCAAGTACTAAAACTAATATTGTTGATTATGTTAGTGCGAATAATAATGCTGCTACTCGTAATTCGTTTATACTTAATAGTAAAAACGGATATAAGTTTTTACCAGTTGGGCAAAACCCTAGTAGTAGGGTAGGAATTATTGCAATTAATAATCCAGAAAATTTACCAAGTATAAATATTGGCTTGTTAAGAGATTTAGCTGCAAATGAAGAAGCTGTAAATTTTACCGACAATGCGAGAGTTAACTTGTATCTGGACTCAATAGTTTGGGCTAGATGGGTTGCAGGTGGTATGTTAGGTAATAATTTTACAGTCATTGAAAGTCAAATTATACAGATTACCGATCCTGATTTTGCCAGCCTAAGTAATATTATATTAGATGATAATGAATTGGGATACATAGGTGTTGAGGTAGAATACCTAGCAAATTATTTGCCTGATAGTACTTATAACTATAATTTTAGTATTGGAGCAATTGATATTAATAATACTACTCCTGTTATGATTGGTTCTCCTACACATTTTGAATCAATAATATTAGATAGTATTAAACATGATATTGGAGATGGAAGCATTTACAAAACAAATGTTGGCCTAAGTGACATTGAAAATATTGATTTTAAAATTTATCCAAATCCGGCATGTGATTTTGTTATCATAACAGATTTGCCTACTTCTGACAGGTTTGAGGTTAGTTTATTAGATATAAATGGAAAGAAAATTTGCGAAAAAACTTTATTCAAAAACAATGGTACTCTTAGATTTGATTTAACGGACATTTCTGTTGGTTTTTATATAATAAAAATTACTTCTGAAATAGGAGTGGTTACACGAAAAATTACTATAACACGTTAATAACCATACTATAAGCCGTGCGTTTCGTGCGGCTTATAGCATAGTATCAATGAGAATTAAACATAGACATAGCATTATTTGCATTTTGTTTTCGTATTTACTTTTACATTGCGTTGTAAAAGGACAGCCAAACTTAGTACCAAATTGGAGCTTTGAACAGTATTATCCACAAAAGAGTTTCGAGTGGGCAACAAGGCCAAGTCTTGATTCTGTGGTGAAATCGTGGAATGATTATCTCATGCCAAATGGAAAAAATAGACTTGGAATGGGCAATTGTTATTTTACTTCTGATGCCAATTTTATCAATCCATCTGTAGGAGTTCCTAAGAATGTGGGTTATCAACAAGCTTTTGATGGAAAATCGTATTTAGGAATTGGAATCAATACATTTAAAGGTATCAATTACCCTGTACCTAGAAATATAGTCGGTGCAAAACTACTTAAGCCTCTTAAGACTGGTCGTAAATATAAATGTAGTTTTAACCTCAGTCCAATGGAAAATAGTAATGTAGCTTTAAATAAATTCGGAATGCTATTTTTTACTCAAGAAACATCATTAGGAATAGACGAAAATGAAAATTATATCTCTCAGAAATGGCCCAATCGAGCACATATATTAAGTGATAGTATTTTGTTTGATACAACACGTTGGTATAAAATTGAACAAGAATTTGTCGCAGATAGCGCCTACACATTTGTTTTGGTGGGTAATTTTTTCAGTCTCGATTCTCTAAGCTATCAGCAAGTATTATTTGACAGTACTTTACCTGCATATTACTCTAGTTATTCAAGTTACTATCTTGACGGAGTAGAAGTCGTTGAAGTCACACCTCGAATAATAAGTGATAAATTAATAATTTGTACAAATGATACAGTTTGCTTAAAGGTGCTTAACATAAATAATACCGATACCTTTCTCCTAAATAATAGTATAATTGTTCCAAACGATAGTCTAATACAAGTTCTTGAAAATACGACAACTTTTTATTTAATAAGTAATAACATTGTTTTAGACTCTTTAACAATAGTAGTGATAGATGACACTCAATCATTATTACCACACGATACTGAATTATGTAATGATTTAACAATTGAGTTAGGTTCATTAATAGAAGCTGATAACTATTTATGGAGTACAGGTGCATCAACAAAGGTATTGACTATATATTCACCCAACACATATTGGCTTAAAGCAAATTTTGGAGATTGTACACTTGTTGATTCCATTTCAATTACAAGTTGT
The DNA here is from genome assembly GCA_964545895.1 of uncultured Chitinophaga sp. Classification (GTDB taxonomy): domain Bacteria; phylum Bacteroidota; class Bacteroidia; order UKL13-3; family UKL13-3; genus UBA6183. Next base: position 3,135 of record CAZJHS010000110.1, read on the forward strand.
GGTAGTCATTTCTATCTTCCAAATGCCTTTTCACCCAATGGTGATGGCATTAATGATTTGATTGGACCAGTAACAAATCGAGTAATTAGTTATCAGATAAAAATTTACGATGCTTGGGGTAAATATGTTTTTACTATAGATACATTAAATAAAAACTGGGATGGGCTTGGTTTTATTGCAGGGTGCTATCCATATTATGGGCAATACATTGACGAACAAAATAAAATAAACGTTGTCAAGGGAGTAATTACCTTGATAAAATAATTCTAATACTTAGATTTGATTACTTGGCCCTAATAGCCACCACAGGATCAAGCTTTGAGGCAGAAAGAGCAGGAATTAACCCTGCCAAAATACCCACACCAGCCGAGGTGCTTACACCAGTTAAAATATTGCTTAAACTCAATACAATTTCGAAACCAAACTGCTGTGCCACCAATACAATGGCGCCAACTACCATCAACCCAACTACACCACCAGCAAGGCAAAGCACCACAGCTTCTACCAAAAACTCAATTAATATAAAGTAGTTTTTAGCTCCCAAGCTCTTTTTAATGCCAATTTGGTTGGTGCGCTCTTTAACTGAAACAAACATAATGTTGGCAATACCAAATGCACCCACCAACATGGCAAGTCCGCCAATAATCCATCCGGCAATGCTTACAATTTTAAAGGTTTGCTTTATGGGTTCATCAAACAAACTGGTTTTATTTAAAGCAAAGTTGGCCTCTTGTCCGGGTTTAAGTTTACGTGCCGAACGCATAATGCCACGCAATTCTTCTTCCAACATATCGGGCGAAACGCCCGCCTTAGCTTTTACTTCAATAGTAGTTTGGTTGCGGTTACTGTTTATGCGCACATGCTGTGCTAAACATTTTATAGGCACTAAAACCAAGTTATCAAACTGGCTGCCAAATATGCTTTCGCCTTGTTTTTCAATAACTCCAACCACGCGGTATTTGTTCTTTTTTACCACTATGGTTTTATCAACAGCAATGCCATTTGGGAATAGGTTTTCGGCTAATTTATCGCCAATAATTACTACAGAGTTTCCGTTGTTTATTTCGTTTTCGGTAAAGTAACGACCTTGTGCTATGTTAAAGTTTTTTACTTGGTAGTAATCAAACGTAATACCACTAACCGATACGCCCGTGGCATTGTTGCTGCCATTCTCAATAGTTTGGCCGCCCATGCTTAATACATAACAACTGGCTTGTGCAAGTGTACTGTTATCTTGTATTTGTTTTAGTTCTGATAAACTAGGATTAGGCCTGTTTACAAACTTCCACCATTTGTATTCGCCACTAAAATCCCAAGGCCATTTGTCTACAATCACAGCATCTTTACCAAGCGATTCAATGCTTTTTTTTACGTTTCGTTCCAACGAATCGACAATAGAAAGTACTAAAATAATGCTAAAGATACCAATGGTAATACCCAGTGTTGATAGGAGTGTGCGCACTTTATTGGCCGCTAATGCTTGAAAAGCAAATACGGCACTCTCCATAATTTGGTTTAGTATGATGCGTAGTTTAATCACCTAGTTGGTCAAAGGTAGCAATTACCAGCTAATTGGCGTTAGGTTATTTGCAATTAAATAAGCATTTGTTTTGCTAAAATGTTTACAGCCCAAAAAGCCGTTATAAGCGGAAAAAGGCGAGGGGTGAGCGGCCGTTAAAACCAAGTGCTTTTGGGTATCAATTAAGGTGGCTTTGCTTTGTGCAAATTTACCCCAAAGTATAAATACCAATTTTTCTTTTTGGGTTGATAGTTGTTTAATTACCGCATCAGTAAACTGTTCCCAGCCTTTTCCTTGGTGCGATCCCGCTTTGTCTTTTTCTACCGTTAGCGTTGCATTTAATAACAACACACCTTGTTTGGCCCAATGGCTTAAATCTCCATGGTTAGGTGCGGAGTATCCTTCAATATCTGTTTGCAGTTCCTTATAAATGTTTTTTAACGATGGCGGAACAGCCACATTTTTATTAACACTAAAACATAAGCCGTGTGCCTGCCCAGCGCCATGGTATGGGTCTTGGCCAAGTATCACCACTTTTACTTCATTAAAAGGAGTGAACTCAAAAGCATTAAAAATTTGGCTACCCAAAGGGTAAATTGTTTTTCCTGCAGCTTTCTCGTGCTTAATAAACTCGGTAAGTTGAGTAAAATAAGGTTGGTTAAACTCTTGTGCCAACACAGGTTTCCAACTTTCTGCCAGTTGAACTTGATTACTCATGAAATAATTATAAATTCGGTACTACAAACTAACACACACATGCTACAATCATACAAACTTTATACGGCACTTTTTACATTACTGTTTTTAGGTACAGTAGCACAGGGCCAAACGGCCAAAAGCTATGGCGTTTTGTTGCAACGCGAGGGCACCACATTACCTATAAAACTTACTTGGAATTATGATGCCACTACCACATCATACAAATTATACCGCAAAGCACCAGCCAGCAATAGTTGGGGTAATGCCATTGCCACGCTTACCACAAACGATACAACTTATACCGATAATGTAACCACCGGTACTTGGGAGTATTATGTGCAACGTAATTTAATAAACAGTAAATTGGGGCATGGGTATTTGCTTACCTCAACCGCAGTAGGTAATTGGGTTGAAACTGGCCGCATGTTGTTATTGATTGATGCCAATTACACCCAACCATTGCAAACCGAAATTGCCCAATTAATAGGCGATTTTGTGTCCGATGGATATACTGTAGATACCATGATTATTGCCCGCAATACTGCCGTTACTGATGTGAAAATGCGCGTTTTAAATTGGTATGTAACGTATCGTTTCCATGCCGTAAAGCCACAAAGTTTGTACCTGTTAGGTCGTATACCGGTGCCATACTCGGGTGTTATTTTTCCTGATGGACACACACCCGACCATAAAGGAGCTTGGCCTGCCGATTTGTATTATGGCGTATTAGGCGAGGAAATGTTTACCGATGCTTGGGCCAATATTGATTCGGCAACGGGAACACGTAATGATAATATACCTAACGATGGCAAGTTTGATGTGGATATGATTTACCCCGACTCGGTTGTGCTGCAAATTGGCCGTGTTGATTTAAGCAACATGCCTGCTTTTGGCTTAAGCGATACTTTATTGGTAAAACAATATTTAACCAAAGCACACGCTTTTAAAACCAATGCTTTTACACCAAACCGTAAAGCTGTTATTGATGATAATTTTGGAGCAATGAGTGGTGAGGCTTTTGCCGCAAGCGGATGGCGTAGTTTTAGCAGCATGATTGGTGGTGCTAATATTACAGAGGGCGATTATTTAACCAACGTAAAACAACAAAACCATTTGCTATCATTTGGTTGTGGAGGTGGTACTTATACCAGCGCAAGTGGCATTGGCAATACAGCTAACTTTAATAACGATAGCATAAATACTGTTTTTACCATGTTGTTTGGTAGTTACTTTGGCGATTGGGATAACACCAATAACTTTTTACGTGCACCACTTTGCGCTAAAAATCCTGCGCTTGCAAGTGCTTGGAGCGGTAGGCCACATTGGAATTTACACCACATGAGTTTGGGTTACCCTATTGGATATAGCACCCGTGTTACCCAAAATAATGTAGACGGACGCTTGTTTTCGCCTGCAACAGTTTCGGGTTATGTAAGCAGTAGTTTTCCTAGCTCGGTGCATATTGCGCTAATGGGCGATCCTACTTTGCGTTTGTTTTATCATGCCATGCCAACCCAAGTAAGTGCAAGTGCTAATGTTGATTCGAGTGCATTTACCATCAGTTGGGTTAAAACAGCAAACGCTTTGGCTTATTATGTGTATGTATCAAACAATCCTTTAATGCCAGGTAACTTAGTGGGTATTACCACCGATTCGGTTTTAATTACTAGCAATGTGTTTCCGGGTAATAACTATGTAACGGTACGTGCCAAGTATCAAGAAGTATCAGCATCGGGTAGTTACTATCAATTATCGTTGGGTAGTGCAAGCACTTTTGTGGGCGGTAAAAATGCTGTTGGATTAAATGAATTAAGCATGCCTAAAATGCAAATTCAGGTTTATCCAAATCCATCAACCCAATGGTTTATGCTAAGCGAAATTACTGCCACAGCCCAAGTAGAAGTTTACGATTTAACAGGAAAATTGGTGTTTAACAAAACGCATTTAAATCCAACCGAGCCAATTTATCATACCTTAAATACCGGTTTATATGTGGTAAAAGTTACCTCAAATAATAAGGTAGGGTATTGCAAATTGCAGGTAAACTAGGCTTAAATTAAATATAAAGCCATTAATTACATACGTGTAGTTAATGGCTTTTTTGTTAGCTAGTTAAATAAGAAAAACCAGCAGCTAAATTTCCTTGCAAGTCAGCAATTTTTTGTTCCTCGCACATCTTTTTAAATAAGTCTCTAACTATTTTAAAATCGTTGTGAAAAGGGCAAGGTCGTTTTTCCGAACATTGACTTAAGCCCAAACCACATTGTTTAAATACCTCTTTACCATCAATGGTTTCAACAATGGTAATAATGCGTTGGTTTAGTTGTTTGTCGCTTAAAAAAAATCCACCAGTAGGACCTTTGCTGCTATTTATTATGCCATCTTTAGCCAGTTTTTGTAACAGCTTGCCTACAGTGTGCTCGTTTTCATCAATGTGTTGAGCCACCTGTTTAATGCTGCTTTTTTCGGCTGCATCAACCCTAGAACCTAAATACACTGCAGCTTTAATGGCTGCCTTACAAGTTACACTGAGCATGTTAGTTAAAAAAATCGAAATAGGTTTTTAGTTGATGTTGCATATCGGCATAAAGTGTTTTAGCTTCATCAACCGAAGTGGTGTTTGCCAGTTTTTTATTGATTTCTAAAAAGGGCAATAACCAAGCGTGTAAAGTCTCGTGTTCGGGGCCCTGCATTTTACAACCGCTAATTAACTTATCTGTATCTTGTTTAATGGCGTTGCTTACGGTTTTAAATTCATCAATAGTAACAGGGTATTGTTTAAGTACAAAATTAAGCATGTGGTGTACTTGTGTATTGGTGCTTTCATCGGCTTTCCATTTGGCACCTTGGTTTAATTGTAAGGCTGCTGTTTGTTCGGTTTGACTGTTGGTGCTGACCGAAGCGTCTGTTTGAGTTGATGAATTTTGACAACTGGCCAAGATAAAAATAGTGGCCATGCTTGCAAGTATTTTGGTGTGCTTAAAAATCATGTAGTGCTTGTTTTTAAAGGTGTTTATTGCCAGTGCGACAGTTGCTAATTTGTTGTTCAAACTTAGTTATGCGCACTCAAATTTAATGCTTTTTGAAACAAAATATTGTTCTCTAAATGGATGTGAATATGTAAGTCTTCTTCAAACTCCTCCAACATGCGAAACAGTAAACTATAAGTTGCACAAGCATCAGCCGGAAGGGTGAAGTTATCGGTAAGGTTACGTATTTTTAGCATAAGTGCTCCCACGTTTTCGTGTTCCAATTCTGCTTGTTTAATGGTGTTAAGTCCGCCATGTATTTTATTCTCTATGGTAGGATTAGCCAAAGCTTTAATAAGCGGAAAAATGATTTCTTCTTCTTCAATTAAATGCAAAGCCAAATCGTTGGCTAGGTTGCGCACACACTCGTTTAGCTCAATTAACTCGGGGTGACGTTGGCCATGCACGTGTGCTACTTTATCAGCATAAGCAAGCATATCGGGCATGTTTTTGGTTATGTAGCTGTGGTGGGTATTTACTATATAATCAGCCAAAAAATCAAGTTTCCAATCGTTAAAAGGCAGTTCTTTTTGTGTAATGTTTTTGTTTACGTTTTGTAATTCGTGTTCTACCAAAGTAACA
>CAZJHS010000111.1:0-8904 GCA_964545895.1 uncultured Chitinophaga sp.
ATATAGAGCAAAGTAGATTTACCACAACCCGATTTACCAATAATGGAAACAAACTCTCCTTTGGTAATGGCAAACGAAACATCCTTTAATACCGGGATGGTTACTGGGTCGTGAAAATTTTTATTGATTTGTTTGGCTTCTAAAACGTAGTTCATATTTACTTTCCTCTAATAATAACAACAGGATCTATTTTACCAGCTTTGCGTGCCGGAAATAAACCTGCGAAATAGGTTGTAACCAACGAAAACGTACATCCAATAATGTAAAATTTAGGATTATAGTTTACCGGAAATGTTTTTATTGTAGGTAAGGCTGCCGTGTTAAACGGAATTTGATCAATAATGGCAGATAACCCAAATCCGAAAAGTAATCCTGCTAATCCACCAAAAAAACCAATACTTAATGCAATGCTTACAAAAACGGCCTTCACATCATTACCCGAAAAACCAGTGGCTTTTAGTATGGCAATGGAATCCATTTTTTCGTAAATCATCATATTTAAAATATTATAAATACCAAAACCTGCCACTATAAGCAAGGTAACACCTACAGCGTATGATATGATGGTTCTTACTTTAGTTCCTGTTTCAAATTGCGCATTAACTGTTTGAATATCCTCGGCATTTACTTTAAAAATACGGGCATAATCTTTAGCCATTTGTGGAGCCAAATTTAAATCGCGTAGTTTCACTTGCATATCAGTAATGTAGGTATTGGGTTTGCCAATTAGTTTTTGTGCGGTAGCCAACGAGGTATAGCTTTGTACTTTGTCAACATCCTGCAAACCCGATTGAAAAAAGCCAACCACTTTTAACTTCATTACATCGCCACGCGCTGTAGTAACTTGCACCACATCGCCCATTTTGGCTAACATTTTATCGGCAGCGGCCTTACCTAAAATAATGCTGTTGGGCACATTAACCAAATCAATAAAATTACCTGTGGTTACATAATCTTTAAAAAAGAACAACCTGTTTTCGGCCTCCACATCAACCCCATTAATAATACCCGTAATATCTGTTGCACCTACATTATAAAAAATTTGTGCTGTAATTTTAGGAGCAACACCCAACACGCGTGCATCAGCCTTTAATGCTTTTAAAATAGCAGCGCTGTTATAAATTTCGGTACGGCCAGCATTGGGTTTTACCGAGTGTATAAAATGATATGCACCAGTAAATTGCTTGGCTAAATGTATGGGTTGTACAGCACTTGGTTTAATCTCGTTGTAAAGTTTAATATGCGGAGTACGATTTAAAATAAGGTTATCCAACATATCGTTTAGTCCGCTCATAAAACCCAACAAAGTAACAAACATGGTTATACCAAAGGTTACCCCAATGGCCGCGACCATGGTTTGTCGCCAACGTGCTAATAGCAACGCTCTAGCAACACTAATAATGAGTTTAGTATTCATTATTTTGAAACAACAATTTCATCACTCGTGTTAATACCATCAAGTATTTCTACAAACTGATAATCCATAATTCCAGTTTTTACCCGAACAGAATCGCCATTAGCTTTAATAACATATCCCTCGTCAGAAACACATTTACGTGGCAAGGTAAGTGCTTGCTTTTTGGTTTGAATAACAATGTTGGCTTCAACCGTTAAATTTGGATACAACACTTTAGGTTGATTTACAAAAACAGCTTCAACTAAAAACGTTTTAGTACGTTCGTTCATCATTGGATTAATGCGGGTAACTTTAGCTTCAAACACTTGCCCTTTATAACTATCCAAAGTAATAAAAACTTGTTGGCCGTGCGCTATTTTCACCACATCATACTCATCAACTTGCAACTCAAGTAAAAACTGATTAGCCGCACCAATAACAGCTAAAGGCATTTGTGGAGTAACCATTTCGCCACGCTCTTTTACTATAGAGAATACTTTGCCTGCAATTTCACTTCGCACGGTGTAATCATCTAACATACGCTCCGAAATTGCTAACGAATTTTTTGCCTGCTTTGAAATTACGTTTAACTGACGTTTTAAATCTGCATATTTTAACAATGATGATTGATATAATGCACGCGAATTTTCCATTGCTAACAAGCGTTGTTCTAGGTCTTGCTCAGAACCAACTTTTTGCGCGTATAGTAAGTTTTGCTTTTTAAACAAAACAGAATCGTTTTCGTATTTTGATTTGGCAAAATTGATGTTAACCTTTAGCTCATTAAGCTTATTTTGATTAGCAGAAAAATCATTTAACTCTGCATTTAACATAGCATTTTGAGTATTTAACTTCGATGTTTGATTGGTTAAAACAAACAGCCGAGTATTGGCTTTTATCTCATCGCCTTCGGCCACTAAAATATCTTTAATGGTGCCACTTGCCATGGCAAATACCTGATATTGATATTGTGCTTTAATAGCACCAGATGCATAAACCGATTCAGTTATAGATTGGGTACTTGGTTTTACTACCTCCACTTTCTTTTTGCAGGCAACTAATGCCATGCTGCAAAAAGCTACAATAAGCCATTTATTCATAACTCAAAAGTAGTATAATAAATGGCACATTAGGTATGATATCCATCACTACATTTTTGCAGTTTTAATCAAAAAAAGTATATTTAAAACAAAAAAGGCATGTTACAAAACCTAGACTTAACCAAAATTTTGGTGCTTGATATTGAAACAGTACCCCAATACCCAACCTATAAAGAAGTACCCGAAAAATGGCAACATTTATGGGATAAAAAATCGGCATTTATTAAGCGTGACGAAAATCAAACCTCGGCCGATATTTACCCAAGAGCTGGCATATATGCCGAGTTTGGCAAGATCATTTGCATATCGGTTGGATTTTTTAACCGCAGTGGAAACTTTTGGCAGTTCAGAACAAAATCGTTTTATGGCGATGATGAGAAATTATTACTAACCGAGTTTGCCACCATGCTAAACCGCCATTTTGATGACCCTGGCAATTTACTTTGTGCGCACAATGGTAAAGAGTTTGACTTCCCATATATGTGCAGAAGAATGTTGATTAACGGAGTGGAGATTCCTGATCTGCTAAACATTGCAGGCAAAAAACCTTGGGAAGTAAACCACTTAGACACGATGGAACTTTGGAAGTTTGGTGATTTTAAAAGCTTTACTTCGCTTGAATTATTGGCAGCTACATTTGATGTACCACCCCCCAAAGATGACATTGACGGCAGCCAAGTTTGGACCGTATATTGGAATGATAACGACCTAGAACGTATAAAAACTTATTGCCAAAAAGATGTAGTAACCGTAGCTCAGTTACTGCTACGTTTTAGAGGTGAAGAATTGCTTGATGAGGGCGATATTATTTTTACCTAATACTATATTTTGGGCATAGGTAGTGTAAACCTTACGGTGGTTCCACTACCTAATTCACTTTCCATAGTAATGGTGCCACCATTAAACTCAACGTACTCTTTACACAAGCGTAGGCCAAGTCCTGTACCCTTTTCGTTACTTGTACCGTAAGTGGTGTAATGAGTTTTTGTGTCAAATATGCGGTTTATATTTTCCTGACTAATACCTACGCCATTATCTTTTATGGCCACTTCTACCATTTTGTTCTCCAATATTTTGGATGATATTTCAACCCTACCACCTTTATTGCTAAACTTAAGTGCATTACTAATTAAGTTACGTAAAACTAATTCTAAATGACTCCCATCGGCTCGCACTACAATAGGTTCTTTAGCTAAATTTACTAAGGTTACCTCCTTTTGTTTTGCTACCAACTCGTACAAAGGTTTAACCCTTGCAATAGCTGAGTTTAGTGGCAAATTAGTTGCGTTTAGCGTATTGCTATTAATTTGATTGTGCGCCCACACAAACAAATTATCAATCGTTAAGTTTAGGTTATCAATGTGTGGCTTTACTGAGTTAAAAAATGCTCTGATGGTTTCTAAATCATCAGCATCACCAATTTCGGCAAGTGTAATTACCGAACTTAATGAGGCAATTGGCGAACGTAAATCATGTGCAATGATGCTTATAATTTTATCCTTCACTTCATTGTATTTTTGTAAATCAACCGATTGTTGGTGTAACTCAGCAGTACGCACAGCAATAATTTGCTCTTGATTTTTATTAGCCGATACCAATTCGCCCGACAGCTCCTCAACCTTATTAAATGAAAATGCAATGTATCTTGACATACTAACAGCCTGCAAAGCCACATAAAACAAAATAGCATATGGCAATAAAAAGGCAGTATCAATCATTAATTTAGAATACAAAATATCGTTTACTCCAGCTATAAAAACAATTAAATAAGCCAAAGTTGCATACAGCGCTAGTTGGGTTCTTTTTTCAAAAAGAGTATAAATGCTTATAAAAAATATAAACAGCATTTGTAAAAACACGTAGTATAAAAATGGTGGTACTATAAGCGAATCATAATACGTATCCATTACTAAAATATACAGGGCTAAAAACGAACTAATAATATTAAAACCATATAAAATTGTTTTAAATCTATTTTGCCCCAGAAGCGAAACAAGGTACAACCCGCCAAATACAGGTATTAGTACTATTGAAATAAGTTCGAAGTTTACAAGCCATTTCCACGATATAGGCAACATTAACTGACGAATTAAAATACCATCAGTACTCATGATACGCAATGCCGAAAAGAAGCAAAGCAATGAAAAGTAAAGGGCTGTTAAATCTCTTCGTCTGGCAAAATAAAATCCAATAAAGTAAAAGAACATGAGTATTAACGCCCCCGACACAAAGGCCGCGAAATATAAAAACACATTAAATGTTTTGCTCACATTATTAAAACTACCTACTGCTATTAGGTAATCAATGCCGCCAACTCGGTAATTAAAATTAGCTACTTCAAAAGCAAACTCAACAGTATCACTAATTGGTGTAAACACAACCACTTGGGGGTTATAATCAGAAACTGTAGTTTCATCATTTCTGCCAACCACCCCAGCATGTGCTAGTTTAACGCCATCGGCATAAAAATTAAATGAAGTAGTTACTGTAGGAATTTTAACAGCAACTGGGTTACCAGCCCCATGCGGAATAATTACACGAAGTAAAAAAAGTCCGTAACCTGATGCCGGATAATTAACCGTTGTCCAACTACGTGGTGCTACAATATCGGTTCCTGCCATACCAGTATCAGCTTGGTAATCCTGATACATTTTTTGCCAATAAAAACGCCAATGGGTATTTAACTCCACTACTTTATCAAGCCTGTAATCGGGTACTACAAAATGAGGAACAGCTGTAAATGCTGGTTTTGAACCCAATAACAAGGTAACAACAAACAGTAAAACACTTAACGAGCTAATTTTGGGATACTTAATATCCATAACTGGGATTCATATATTTACAATAATCAAATTAAATAAGTGATTTTAAAAGCAAAACCATTAATTTATGTAAATTGTAGCCCTAGTTACGTTAGTAGAAATGTTAAACCATTAAAGGTATTAACAACATCATGAAAAAAGAAAAAAACTTAAAATCGGTAAGAACCGAAATAGAAAAACTGTTTAAAGACAACAGTAAAAAAGCACTGAATTATAAACAGATTGGTGCTGCTTTAAATATAGAAAGTACCGAAGGTAAAAATCACATTATACGCACCCTAAAGTTAATGGAAAAAGACGGCTTGATTGAAGAGATTTTGCCCGGCAAATATTTAGCTTTAATCACCCATCATTTTATTATAGGTAAAATGGAGTTAACCCAACGCGGGGCTGGCTTTGTAATACCTGATGAAGCTGGTATAGAAGATATTTATATCTCGTCAGAGAATTTAAATACCGCTTTACATGGCGATAAGGTTAAGGTAAATTTATTTGCCAAACGCAGTGGTAGTAGAGTTGAAGGAGAAGTAGTTGAAGTAATTGAACGCAAACGCGAAGAATTTGTTGGTGTAATTGAATTAGGTTTTAATTATGCATTTGTTGCACCTGATGACAAGCGTATGTCGACCAGTATTTTTATACCTGGTGATAAAATTAATGGGGCTAAAAATGGCGATAAAGTATTGGCCAAAGTAACTGATTGGACCAACGAAAGAAAAAACCCTATTGGCGAAGTTTTAGAAATATTAGGCAAGCCAGGCGAGCATAATACCGAAATGCACGCCATTATTGCCGAGTACGGATTTTCAATAAAATTCCCTACTGAAGTAGAAAATGAGGCGCATAAAATTCCTGATAGCATATCAAAAGATGAGATTGCTAAACGTAGGGATTTTAGAAAAATAACCACCTTTACTATCGACCCTGAAGATGCAAAAGATTTTGATGATGCGCTTTCGTTTGAAGAATTAGAAGATGGCATTTTTGAAATTGGAGTACACATTGCAGATGTTTCGCATTATGTAACCCAAGGAGGTATTATTGATGCCGAGGCATTTGAGCGTGCAACCTCTGTTTATTTGGTTGATAGAACCATACCCATGCTTCCCGAAAAACTATCGAACGGAGTTTGCTCATTACGTCCGCACGAAGAAAAACTAACCTTTAGTGCGGTTTTTAAAATGAATTTAGCAGGCGAAGTTTTAGACACTTGGATTGGTAAAACTGTAATTTATAGCGACAGGCGCTTTGCTTACGAAGAAGCGCAAGAGCGTATAGAAACTAAAGAAGGCGATTTTGCTAAAGAGATTAACACACTAAATGATATTGCCCATGTTTTACGTGCAAAACGATTTAAAAATGGAGCTGTTAATTTTGAAACCGAAGAGGTAAAGTTTAAGTTAGATGAGAACTTTAAACCAACTGGTATCTATAAAAAAGTGCGCAAAGATGCACACAAAATGATTGAAGAGTTTATGTTATTGGCTAACCGCACCGTGGCCGAGTTTGTGCATAAAATGAAAGGCGAAAAACAACCTAAAACCTTTGTTTACCGCGTACACGAACCGCCAAGTGATGAAAAACTAAAGCTATTTAACATGTTTGCTGCCCGCTTTGGATTAAGCATTCAAACTACTTCGCAAAAAGCCATTTCAACTTCATTTAATAATTTATTGAACGAGGTAGAGGGAAAACCCGAGCAAAACATTGTTCAAAACATGGCTGTGCGCAGTATGATGAAGGCTTACTACAGCACAAAAAAAACAAGTCATTATGGATTAGCTTTTGATTTCTATACGCATTTCACCTCTCCTATTCGTAGGTATCCAGATTTGATGGCACACCGTTTACTTTTTTCATACCTAAACAAAGGCAAATCGGCCAACGAGGTTGAGTATGAAGAACGCTGCAAACACTCCTCACAAATGGAAATACAGGCTGCAGATGCCGAGCGAGCAAGCGTGCGCTATAAACAAGTAGAGTATATAAAAGACTTTATTGGCGAAGAGTTTATGGGCATAATAAGTGGAGTAACCGAGTGGGGTATTTATGTTGAAATTACCGAATACAAATGTGAAGGAATGATACGCCTTGCTAATTTAACCGATGACTTTTATGATTACGATGAGTTTAACCAATGGATTATTGGTCGTAAAACACGTAAGATATTTCAATTAGGTGGCGAAGTAAAAGTAAGGGTAAAAAATGCCGACATTCAAAAACGCCAAATAGATTTAAGTGTGGTAGAAGTAAGCACATCAAGACGAGTAGTACCTAAGGTTGATAAAAATGCACGGAAACAAGAAAAGCGTAAAAAAAGAAGACGCTAGTTACTTTTTTTACCCTGATAACCAACACTTTTGCTGATTACGAGGGATGATACTAAAAATAAATTTACAAACACATATATTTGGCCAAATTAAATTGAATTCAATGAGAGGATTTTTACTAGGTATAGCTGTTCTATTTTCGCTTACTGTATTTGCACAAAAAACAAAAAAACCATCATCAGGCTATGATGTTATACATCCATTTAAAAATGGAATTGCTAAAGTAGAGAAAGAAAAGAAGCAAGGATTTATTAATGAAGCTGGTGAGGAGTTTGTGCCTGTAAAATACGACCAAATTTACCCTTGGGAAAAAGGCAGAGCCAAGGTAGAAATTGCAGGTAAATATGGATTTATTAACGAGCAAGGCGAAGAATACATTCCGGTTAAATACGATTTTATTGGACCCTTTAAAAACGGCTTAGCCATTGTTGCCTTAATGGGCCGCAGAGGTTTAATAAACGAGGCAGGCGAAGAAGTAGTTCCACTACAATAAAAAATACTATTTAAAGCCCCGAAAGAAATTTCGGGGCTTTTTTTGTGCCTAAAGTGTACTATATAAACAGTAAACTGTTTTATTCAGTTTATATCTACTTGAGTTGTAATAGGCTAATGGAGTTACAATACTTAAATTTGCAAGTACATGATTGTAACAGATTATCCGGCTTTAAAAGCCAATTTTTTATATAAAAACAAACACCTATCAACCATACTGCCTGCGCTTTTCCGCAAGCATGATGTTACTTATACACGTAAACGTATTAACACTTCCGATAAGGATTTTTTTAATGTGGATTGCATGTTGCGCAACAACAAAAAAGCCATTGTATTACTCCATGGTTTAGAGGGTAGCAGTCAATCGCAATACATAAAAGGATTTGCCAAGCTATTTAGCCAAAATCAGTTTGATGTGCATGCTATGAATTTTAGAAGTTGTGGTGGCGAGTTAAATTTATTACCTCAATCATACCACAGTGGATTTACTGCAGATTTAACAGCATACGTAGATAGCATTGCAGCCAAATATGATTCGATATATTTAGTTGGTTTTAGTTTAGGTGGAAATGTATTGTTAAAATACCTTTCAGACAGTAACCAAGTAAGTACCAAAGTAACAGCTGCAGCAGCAATATCAGTTCCTGTTGATTTAAAAGGCTCGGCTATGGAATTGGACAACGGTTTAAACCGAATTTACTTACAGCGATTTATCAATAGCTTGAGTAAAAAAATGCTCGCCAAAAGCAAGCAATTTCCTAGCG
>CAZJHS010000112.1:0-8716 GCA_964545895.1 uncultured Chitinophaga sp.
CAAGTGGGATTTGATTGGCCAACACCAGCCGAAGTTTGGGCTAAGGTTGATGAAGAACTTGCAGAGCTGAAAGAAGAATTTACGGAAAATCCATCATCAGAAAAAACAGAAAAAGAGTTTGGCGATTACTTGTTTTCGTTAATTAACTTGGCACGTAAATACAACATCAACCCCGATGATGCATTAGAAAAGACAAACCAAAAGTTTATTGAGCGTTTTCAATACATTGAAGAAAAAGCCAATGGGTTAAACAAACAATTAACCGAAATGACTTTAGAAGAAATGGATGTTTTTTGGAACGAGGCTAAAAAAGTATAAAAACCCACAAACATTTTATCAATTAGTGTGTTATGTTGGCATGAAAACACTTGTTGCAATTATAATTAGCATACTCTTGTTTGCTCCAATTGCTAAAACTAAGGCACAACGAATAGATTCTTTAGATTATGTGAGCCACAATGGAGTAGTTTTTCTTACCCAAAATAAATCTACTTTAACTTTTAGCCAGATAAAAAAACTGGTAAAAGTAAACCCCGCTGCTTTTGAGCAATTTAAAAAAGCACGAAGAATTCGTAATGTAAGTTTTTTGTTGGAAGTCATTTCAAGCACCTCTTTTGTTATAGCAATTGTATCTGAAAATGAGACTTTATCACTAGCATGCTTTGGTGGTTCATTATTAATCACAGGATTGGATATGGCTCTAACACCAACCCCATTTAACAAAGCAATGATGGCTTGTATAAATGAATATAACAAGCCTTACAGAAGTAAATGATTATATGTATTTGAAATATTAATCATTGGATTAAAATCCTTTGCGTGGTATATTGCTTAAATGAGTAACATACAATTTTATGGTGCAGCACAAGTAGTAACTGGAAGCAAACACTTAATTACTACATCAAAAGGCAAAAAAATATTGTTGGATTGCGGACTTTTCCAAGGTCATTTAAACAACCGTGAAGAGCTTAACCATCACTTTGGATTTGCACCACATGACCTAGATTATGTGGTACTTTCACATGCACATATAGACCACAGCGGATTACTCCCTCGTTTGGTTAATCAAGGTTTTAGAGGAATTATTTTTGCTACTCCAGCTACCATTTCGTTATGCAGTATTATGCTCATGGATTCGGCACACATACAAACAGAAGAAACTAAATATGCCAATAAAAGACGTGCTAGACATAACGAACCTTTATTGGAACCATTATACAATGTGCTTGATGTAGAGAAAACTTTAGACCTAATGGTACCTGTAGAATACGAAGAACAAATTACCATTGACAAAGGCATTACTCTTACCTTAACAGATGCTGGCCATTTGCTTGGAAGTGCTGCTGTGCATTTGGATATTACTGAAGGCAGAGGCAAGAAAACAAAAATTAGTTACACGGGTGATATTGGCCGATTTAACGACCAAATTTTACGCAAGCCACAACCTTTCAGGCCATGTGATGTTTTAATTACTGAGAGTACTTATGGCAATAGATTACATCCTACTCCACCTGATGTAGAAAAAGAACTACTTGAGGTAATACAAGAAACGTGCGTAGTAAATAAAGGTAAACTTATTATTCCGGCATTTAGTGTTGATAGAACGCAAGATTTGATTTATACCCTTGATAAATTTGCTAACGCAGGATTGTTACCAGCTATAAAAGTTTTTGTTGATAGTCCTTTATCTGTAAAAGCTACAGCCGTTATTCGTAAGCACGAAGAATGTTATAACGATGAGTTTTTAAATTACCTGCGCAACGACCCAGATCCTTTTGGATTTAAAAACCTAACTTATGTAAGCGAGGTTAGCCAATCAAAAAGCATAAACGATGTAAAAGAACCATGCATTATCATTTCAGCATCAGGAATGGCCGAGGCTGGCAGGATAAAACACCACATTAAAAACAATATTTTAAATCCTAAAAACACCATTTTAATGGTAGGCTATTGCACGCCCGAAAGTCTTGGAGGCAAACTTAAATCGGGCGCAAAAGAAGTACGTATTTTTGGTGAAATATATCCTGTAAATGCACGCGTAGTAAACATGGATTATTTTAGTGCGCATGCCGATTACAAAGAAATTTTAAAATACTTAAGCCATCAAAAAACCAATAAAGTAAAGCAGATTTTTATTGTACATGGCGAGCCCGATGCACAACAATCGCTTAAAGATAAATTAGAAGCAGTAGGTTACAACAATGTAATGATACCTGCTATGGGTCAAAAGTTCGACTTGCTGTAAGTATTCTTTTTTACTAAACTTAACCATTAACTTTGTAGCATGCTTAAGGATATTCATGTAGATAATAATATAAATGTAGGTGTTGCCATAGTTAGAGATTTAAACTATGAGGTAGAGGCCGAGTGGACCGTGTTTGTTGTAAACCTAAGTAACGAACCTATAACCAATGTAATGGTTACCTGTAAAGGTTACGGAACCATTAATGGCGAACCGAAAGAGACCACTGTAATGCGCTATTTTTTAAACGATATGGAAGCGCAAATGGCCATTAAAGTTGAACCCATTAATCCGGATTTATTTGTACTAAACAACGAGTACTTTTTAACTTTTTTTCAGGGTGGCGAAATGCATGATAAGAAACTAATTTTTGAAGCCAACACCATTATTGACAAGAATTTTGAAATTGTAGAAGTTGTTCTTCAACCAGGTATTTACCTGCACTAATTTACCAAAACTTATACCAAGGCTTAACGGCAAATATATGCTCGGGTAATTGCTGCAATGCATCCATAAATTCAACTGCTGTTTGGTAACGCATGTGTTGTGCTTCTTGTAATTGCTGTTGCAATTCGGTTTGCGTAAATCGATTGGGAGGCAGATTAAAACGAGGCTTAGCTGTTGCCTTTTTTATCACCTCAAACAACTCTTCGGCAATTCCATCCTGGTTTTGCAAAGGAGCTGCAAGCATTAAATTCATTAACACTTCGGGGTTTTGATGAGTATTGGGTTTATGCCCCGTAAGTAACTCTAACAACAGCATCCCCACTGCATACAAATCGGTAGTGGCATTAAACAACTCAAACCTATTTAGTATTTGCTCGGGTGCACTGTAATAAATATTAAAAGGTTGGCGTGT
The DNA here is from genome assembly GCA_964545895.1 of uncultured Chitinophaga sp. Taxonomy (GTDB): domain Bacteria; phylum Bacteroidota; class Bacteroidia; order UKL13-3; family UKL13-3; genus UBA6183. The sequence continues at coordinate 3,102 of CAZJHS010000112.1, forward strand.
GTTGCACTCCCCTATTTTTCTGGCTAAACCTAAATCGGTTAAATACACCTCTTCGTTTTTGCCTAAAATTACATTTTTAGGCTGCACATCTAAATGCAAAACACCTTGTTGGTGCATAGCATTTAAAGCTTGCAACAAAGGCATTACTTTGGCAATGGCTTGTTTGGGGTGATGCTTTTTTAAACGTTTACTCATATCAACGCCATCAACCCAAGGCCTTATAATATGATGTTGCCCTGCATGCACCACATAATCGCAAGCGCAAATAATATTTGTATGCTTTACAGCTAAATCAAACTCGTTTTTAAATTGATTAATGGCATCTGTGCGCTTAGCCAAATTGGGCAAAAGCAACTTAATTAAAACAGGCAGGTTGTTTTGATTTTGGCCTTTAAACACCCAATTAAACTTTCCTGTTTTTTGTATGCAATCGGTTTGCGGATTGAAAGAATAAATACCGTTTATGCCTGTTAACTTCATTACCCAATAAACCTTTCTTTGGTTAAGGAATCAAGAATTTTACAGGCATCAAACTTACCAAACCATTTGTACCTATTGCGCGCTATAAAATTATAAACGCCATGCCTTATTGGCGCAGGCACCAACATCAACACATAAAACAGCGCCCAAAAGCCACCCAATATTTTTAACGTGCGCAGCGCGGCCGTACTTTTAAAATAAGCATTGCCCTGATGCCACAGTACAAAACTATCAGTAGTGTAATGGCTACCTAATATTTTATTGGCCAAAGTACTTTGTAAAGCACAAAACATAAATCGCTTATGCTTATCGTGTTTAAGTACAAACTGCACACTTTTATCGCACAAGCCGCAAAGGCCATCATAAAAAATAATAGTGGTATGTGTTGGTAATTGTTCCAATTTGTCATCAAACCTAAACCTTAAAGCGCTACAAAACAAAAAATTTGCAAACCATAATTACACAGTTTTGTTACTTTTGATGTACGCCTTACACAGCGATAATTTAAACATGAAAGATCAGAAGAGAAATGTACTGTTTTTAGTATTGGGAGCATTTTTTATTGCCAATGCCATTATAGCCGAGTTTATAGGCGTTAAAATATTTTCGGTTGAAGGCACTTTAGGCATAAAGCCTTTTAGCATCAATATTTTGGGCGACTCCTACTCGTTTAACATGACAGCTGGTGTATTGCTTTGGCCTATGGTATTTGTAATGACAGATATTATAAACGAGTATTTTGGCAAAAAAGGCGTACGATTTTTTTCATACCTAGCAGCCATTTTAATTACCTATGCGTTTGTAATGGTTTATGCATCAATAAAAACAGTGCCCGCACAATTTTGGTTAATAAAGCAAACCCCCGATGGTGATTTAAACATGCAAACAGCCTTTAGCCAAGTTTTTGGTCAAGGGTTATGGATTATTATAGGCTCGTTGGTGGCATTTTTAGTAGGCCAATTGGTTGATGTGCATACCTTTCATTTTATTAAAAACCGCACAGGGCATAAAGCTCTTTGGCTGCGTAGCACGGGTTCAACCCTTATTTCGCAACTTATTGATAGTTTTGTGGTGCTTATTATTGCCTTTTACATTGGAGGCAATTGGCCTTTAAAGTTAGTACTTGCAGTAGGTGTGGTAAATTACATTTATAAATTTTGTGTGGCCATTGCCCTAACTCCAGTGCTTTACTTGGTACATATTATTATTGATAACTACCTTGGTAAAGAGCTTGCCAATGAATTAATGGACGAAGCCGCTAAGGATTAGTGGAATTGGTTCTTATTTTTTAGTTTAAGGCTGATTGGGCTATTGGTTTGTGATACCATCAAATCATTCAATCAAGTTGGTACGTTTCACTTCCTTAAATTTGATTTCCGTTTATCATCAAATTGTCAAATCATAAATAGCAGTAAAAATTAAGCACTGCTAACTGTACAACTATGCACTGCTATTTATCAACTACTTAACTCAAATAGCACTTGATGTACTGATAAAAATCAACCGCTAAAAAATTGTATTCACCTCATTTTAGATGAAAATCTGAACCTGTCAATTATATATTCGCGCCATAATTTATAATTAGTCTAAATTAAAATAACATGAGAAAAATACTAATTCCAGTGGCCTTACTATTAGGAATAGCGGCCAAGGCGCAACAAAACCCAACCGACAGCTTAAAGCAAAAAGAACTAAAAGAGGTAAACATAAGCGGCCAACGTAACGTGTACAAAGTTGACAGCAGTTTAACCGTTTCTAAAATGCCACTTAAAGATTTAGAAAACCCACAAGTTTACAACGCCATAAGCAAAACCATTTTAAAAGATCAAGTAATTACCAATTTAAACAATGCCCTAAAAAATGCAACAGGTATTGCTCGTTTATGGGAAAGTACTGGGCGTGGTGGCGATGGTGGCGAATTTTACAGCATGCGTGGTTTTGCGGTACAACCTACCATGATGAATGGCATGCCCAACATATCAAACGGAACTATTGACCCTGCAAATATTGAACAAATTGAAGTGATAAAAGGCCCATCGGGAACATTGTATGGCGGAAGTTTAATATCGTACGGTGGACTTATAAATATTGTAACTAAAAAACCATACGAAAGTTTTGGAGGTGAAGCGGGTTATATTGCAGGAACCTACGGACTATCGCGCTTTACAGCCGATATTAATACACCGCTTGGTAAAAATGTTTTTGCACGTGTAAATACAGCCTATCACAATGAAAAAAGTTTTCAGGATGCTGGGTTTAACAACTCCTTTTACATAGCTCCAAGTTTTAAAATAAATGCTAGCAACAAACTAACGTTTTATGTAAACACCGAGTTTAAAAATGCCGAAGCCGCTAATGCTCCCATGCTATTTTTAAGCAGGTATGCTCCCCTATCTTTTAACTCCATGGAATTGTTTGAAAAGAGCTACCAAAAATCGTACACAAGCAATAACCTAACAATAAAAAACCCGAGCTTTAGTATGCAATCGCAGGCCATTTATAAAATAAACAAAACATGGACCTCGCAAACCATTTTATCGCGCAGTAATACGCGCACCAATGGCTATTATCATTACCTGTGGGATGCTGCTAATGGCAACGAGTTTACCCGCTTTATATCAAAACGAAATGGCGAAACCAACACCACTAATATTCAACAAAACTTTAATGCTGATTTTACAATTGGCAAAGTACGTAATCGCTTGTTAATAGGTTTTGATTACTTAACAAGCGAGGTTGAAAACTACAGCACAGGTTGGGTAGCTAATGGAAAAGTATCATTAGTAAACCAAACCGATTCGGGTGCTTTAACAACCCAAGCCGTTGATCAACTTTTATTAAACTCATCAGAGGGCAATTCAATTGCTAAAACCGAAATTAAAAGTGCATACCTATCAGATGTAATAAACTTCACTCCCAAACTATCAGCCATGGTAAGTGTTAGGCTTGATAATTTTAGCGGCAACCCCTCAGTATACAGCACTGATAAGCTTACTTCACAAACCACATTATCTCCTAAAATGGGATTGGTTTATCAACCCATACTAAACAAACTATCTCTTTTTGCCAATTACATGAATGGCTTTAAAAACCTTGCCCCTGCACAAGTTGCAAATATTGATGGAAGCAATCCTTCTTTAAAAATACTTACTCCTGAGCATGCTAACCAATGGGAAATAGGCACAAAAGCCAATTTGTATAAGGATAAAATTTCGGTTACGGCAAGTTATTACCATATTGTGTTAGCCAACAAAACCATGACCGACCCTAACAATCCCAACAACACCATACAAGGTGGCGAGGTTGAAAGTAAAGGCTATGAATTAAGTGTTGTTACAAACCCTATTGAAGGATTAAGCATAATTGCGGGTTACAGCCACAACGATAATAAGGTAACAAAAGATGCAACTACAGGTGGTTACTTAGGGTTAAGAACCGAAGAAGCAGGCCCTGCGGACTTAATTAACTTTTGGGCTAACTACAAACTTCCGTTTACCAAACTAAAAGGCTTTAGTGTTGGATTTGGGTCAAATTATGCAAGTACTTACAACACACTTAACCGCGAAAATATTGGCCAATTTACCTTACCAACTTACACTATTTTTAACGCACTTGCCGCTTATGCTACCAACACATACAGCATTAACCTAAAAGTAGATAATGTAGGAAATACAAAATACTACACGGGTTGGAGTACTGTTACTCCACAACGTTTACGCACAGTTTCGTTAGGTGTTAATTTTAAATTTTAAACACCTGTGTTAAAAAAGATACTTCGTAAAATACACCTTTGGCTCGGTTTAATTACCGGGCTATTGGTGTTTATTATTGCCATAACAGGTTGCTTTTATGCGTTTCAAGATGAAATTCAAAACGCTACTCAACCATACAGATTTATAGCAGGCAAGCCCACTAACATATTGTTACCCCAAACTATACAAAATATTGCCCAACAAGCATTACCCAATAAAACCTTACACTCCATTAAGTACTATAATGATGAACATGCGGTTGAGGTTACTTTTTACCAGCATCAACCCAAATACCATTACAAAATGTATGTACACCCAAGCACGGCAAAAGTGTTGCACATACAAAATATGGATGAAGGATTTTTTAGCTTTATACTTAAAGGACACATGTATTTATGGCTACCCGAAGACATTGGTAGACCCATAGTATTAGTGGTAACCATTGTATTTGCTATTATGGTAATAAGTGGTTTGATATTGTGGTGGCCCAAACAAAAAAATGTAGTAAAAAACAGGCTTTGGTTTGTCTGGAAAAACACTACATCCTTTAAACGCAAAAACTGGGATATACATAGCATTGTTGGTTTTTATAGCTGTGCTTTTGCTTTACTATTTATAGTAACAGGTTTGGTTTGGGTAATGCCCAAATTTGCACAAACCTACCATAGTTTATTTGGTGGCAAAAAAAGCATGGTTTATACCGAAGGAATATCAAGCCCAAGCCATATTGAGGCAGCTCAACCACTAAATACCCTATTTTTAAGTTATAAAAATCAGCGTTTTGCCAATCTCGAAATTCATCCACCAGAAACCGACAGCTCCAGTATTTTAGTTGTTACCAACCCAAGTAATGCTACCTATTGGCAAAGCAATTATGTATTTCATAATCAATACAACTTGCAGCAAATACCTGTTAATCATATTTGGAGCAGTTACCAACAAGCAAACACAGCCGATAAATTATTACGCCTAAATTACGATTTACATGTAGGTTCGGCTTGGGGTATTTGGGGTAAAAGCATCATGTGTTTATCTAGTTTACTTATTGCTTCACTCCCAATAACTGGCTTTATGATATGGAAAGGACGTGGTTTTAAACGCCACAATTAACCTATCTATCATTTCAAATTTACCCATAAAACTTCCATATCCTTTTACTATCTTGCGCCACTTTTTAACTTAATATTAATGGAACTTAACAACAATGCTTTTTACGCAGGTGGCGTAAAATTAACGGATGTGGCCCAAGAGTTTGGCACACCAGTTTATGTTTATAATGCTGATAAAATTATATCGCAGTATAAACGTTTGAAAAACGCATTTAATCCTATTGATATAAAGATAAAATACGCTTGCAAAGCACTAAACAATACTGCTATTTTA
>CAZJHS010000113.1:0-8240 GCA_964545895.1 uncultured Chitinophaga sp.
CAATACTATTGTAAGCCAATAAGTAGTGCGATTTTAAGGTTAAAAAATCAAGTTCTTCTTTTTGGGCAATCTCGGGGAAATCTCTTACCACATTTTGTAGAGCTACAATTGCACTTTTGTACTCGCCAATATTGTAATATAACTTAGCGCCTTTGTATGCTTTCATGGCAAGTTTAGCGCGCAGTTTATCAAGTAATGTATTGCACTCGCTTACGTATTTGCTATCAGGGTAAACACTTACAAAAAGTTTAATAGCCTCGGCAGCTTTATAGGTATCGGTTTGATCCAAGTAAAAGTTTTGCGACTCTAAAAACTGGCAATATGCGTTCATATACAAACACTCTTCGGCCCATTGCCCCGTTGGGAAATTTTCGAAGTATGATTTAAACTGATAACCAGCCAACGGATAATTGCGTAACCCAAAGTTACAATAAGCACTGTAAAACATTACTTTTTCGGCCATAGCGGTACCGTTAAAGTTATCTTGCAATTGCTCAAACAATACCGAAGCACGGTAGTAATCCTTTTTGTTGTAATAGGCTTGCGCCACTTCCAGCTTTTTATTAATATCAGGATTCTTTAATGCCTGCTGATATTTGCTGCAACTAGCCAACAAAATGATGCTTAAAATATATATACTTACTAGGCGAAACTTCATGTGTTTTGATGTACTGAACGCAAATGTATGGGATTTATTTCTACTTGTAAAGAGGCAAAAGTGCTGTTTTTTAAATTTTTCCTCCTGACAGTTAGTTTGTTATCATCAAAAATGGGTTGTTTTTTTTGTGCTTAAATGGGGGCAGGTTATCTTGCTTACTTACCATGTTAAAAACACCGTTTTATGCTTTACTTTTTGGGTTGATGCTTTTGTCTGTAAAGGGCTGGGCACAAGTTCCTTTGGAGTTAGATGAAGCGGATTCGGTAACTGCTTTTGCTGACACTATTCACCACAAGCAAGCAACCAAATTTATTAAACCCAAACCTAAAGTAAATACACCCAAAAGTAGTAAAGGCAATACCCGAATTGATAGTTTAATTGTTTTTGCCGAACAATATTTGGGCGATAGATACCGAAGAGGCGGAACTGGTGCACATGGCTTTGATTGCAGTGGATATACCATGACCGTTTTTAAACACTTAAACATAAAATTACCTCATACCAGTGCAGGCCAAGGCTTAATTGGCGTGCCTGTTAGCGCGGCTAATGTGCAAAAAGGCGATTTAATTTTGTTTAGAGGTGGTAATAGAAGGCGCAGCCGTATTGGCCATGTGGGTATTGTAGTGAGCGAAAAAGGCGAGCCAGTAAGGTTTATACATAGCAGTACCAGCGAAGGAGTTAGGGTTGATAACCTAAGCGCACCTTATTTTAGAAACAGATATGTAAAATCGGTGAGGATACCTGAGTTGTATCAGTAGATGCTGGAGGAGGGAAGTGGATGTTGAATTTTAAATGTTGAGTGTTTAATGGGGGGATTTAACCATTAAACAAGTCAACTAATAACCGATATCAAAAACTAAGAACTAAAAACTAGGAACTAAAAAATGCAATTTGGATTTACACAGTGCCCGTATTGTGGCAGCAAAACAGGATTTGTATACGTGCATGGACATTACCAATGCAAGGTGTGCCACCAAAATGTGATGCCTTGTTGCAGTGGCGAGCAGGAATGTGAGGAAAAGGAATAAGTTTTACTTTTCAAATAAGTTTTGGTACAAGCCTTTTAACGACTCATATTCTGTTTCCCAATTAAAATGCTGTTGAGCAGCCTGTATGTTATTTTGTGCTAAGGTGTTTAAATATTCACCAGATTGCATCATCGCTTTTACTGTTTGTGCAATTTCTACAGCCGTATTGCTGCTTACATATAATCCCGTAGCGTAGGTTTCAACCATGTTTTTGTATAACAAATGCCCCGAGGTAATTACAGGTAAACCAATGTGCATATACTCGTACATTTTACGCGGAAACGATTGGGATACATTAAGGTTATTGCTAACAAAACTATAGCCTAAATTACAGTTTAACGAGTGTTTAAACCCTTCTTGTACATCCATAAATCCCGGTAAAAATACCTTGTGTTTAATCTGTTCCCAAAACGGTAATTGCTCAATACTTGTCTTGGTTTGATCGCTGCACCAGCCAATCATATTTAATGAGGCATCAATACCTTGTTTGTTAAGTATGGCAATACTTTCGAGCATGGCTGAACAGCAATACAACTCATCAATACTACCCATATAAAAAATGCGTACTTGGTTGTTGCTTACTTGTCGTTGTGTATTTACAAAAGGTTTAAGTAAAGCTGCTGGTGCAAAGTTGCGCACTAAGGTAAAGGCAGTTTTGGGGTAACGGTATTTGTATACTTTCTCGTACCATTGTTCGGCTAATACCAAACTAAAATTACCTGCAGCTAAAGCATCAAACCACAAATAAAGCTTAATAAATAAGCCTTTAAGCGGCAACCAGCTTTTGTCTTTTAAACTTTCGGTTACGTTTTCGTGCACATCGTACACTACTTTTTTACCTTGTAGTTTAAGTAACCATGCAAATGGAATTAACTCAGGGTCGTGAAAATGGTAAATATCCGCCTGTTCTTGCTTAGCAAGTTTATATACCTGCCTTGTTGTATACCACAAGCGTTTAAGACGATTAGTTGGCTTGGGCAACCCAATAAGTTTTACTCCATTTTTTACTCCCGTAAATTTGCCAATTGCAATTAAGGTTACATCAAAATCATGGGCTAACCACTGGCACTCGCGGTAAAACACGCGCGTATCTGTTTGGTTATGTACGCTGCTAAAATGGCAAACTTTAATATGCTTGGGTGATACACTCATTTAACCAAATTAAGCAGTTGGTTGCATAAGTTGGGCCAAGTAAAACGTTGTTTTTCGTGCTCCATGGCTTGTGCAAATGCTTGTTCTTTTTGTTGGGTGAAGTAATTAAAAATGGCCTGTACAATTTGGTCTTTATCTACCTCGCACACAAAACCTACTTTGTTGTTAGGCACTAACTCGGCTAAGCCGCCCACGTTGGTTACAATCATGGGTTTATTGTAGTAGTATGCAATTTGTGTTACACCGCTTTGGGTAGCATTTAAGTAGGGTTGAATCACTACATCGCTGGCACAAAAGTAGGTTGATACTTGATTATTGGGAATAAAATCATCGCACACCATCACCTTGTTTTGCAAGTTTAGTTTTTCTATTTGTTGCAAGTAAGGTGTTTTATCTTCATAAAACTCGCCCGCAATAATGAGTTTTAAATTTAGGTCTTTAAGTCGTTCATCGGCAAAGGCATCAAGCAATAAGCCTAAGCCTTTGTATTTGCGTATAAATCCAAAAAATAATAAGTAGTTGGTGTTGGCATCAAACCCCAATTTTTGTTTAGCCTCGGTTTTGCTAATGGCTGGGCCAAAAGTATCGTACATGGGGTGTGGCACGTAAACCATCGGTTGCTTTAATTTTAAATCAACCAAATCTTGTTTTACCGATTCGCTCATGGTTAAAAAACCATCGCATACGGGTAAAAAGTAATTGGTAAAAGCAGCATCAAAAAACTTGCGCTCGTGCGGAATTACATTATCCGTAATGGCTAAAATTTTGGTGTGTCCGTTGCTTTTTATTAAGCGTGCAATGGTGCCAAATGCAGGTGCCATAAAGCTCATCCAATACCTAAAAATAACGATATCATACTTGGCGTGTTTGTATTTTAGGCCAGTGGCAACCCAATTTGCAGGATTTACCGAGTTTATTTCCGAAAATATTTGAAGGTTTTTAGGCGCTTCATCGGTTGATAATTGTGTTTTACCCGGAAACAATAGGGAAGGGTACTGCAACGAAAAACTTAAGATATGACACTCGTGGCCAAGCTCATTTAATACTTGAGCTAAGCGTTCGTTGTAGGTAGCTAAACCACCGCGCAGCGGGTGTGCCGGACCAACAATTAAAATGCGTTTGCTATTACTCACCTAATCCTACTTGTTGTTTTATACCATACACGTTGCGCTCGCTAGCATTGCGCGAAATCATTTCGCCTACAAAGCCAGCTAAAAACAATTGTACACCTACAATTAATAATACCAACGAAAGGTAAAATAGTGGCATTTCTGTAACGCCACGTTGCTCGATAAGTTGGTATGAGTTGTATATTTTTTCGCCAATAAGTACGCAGGTAATGATAAAGCCCGTAAAGAAACTTAGCGTACCCAATACACCAAAAAAGTGCATAGGTTTTTTACCAAACTTACTTACAAAAAATATGGTTAATAAATCTAAGAAACCATTAACAAAACGCTCTAAGCCAAACTTGGTAGTACCATATTTGCGTTCGCGGTGTTGCACTACTTTTTCGGTAATTTTACTGTAACCAGCCCACTTGGCAATTACTGGTATGTAGCGGTGCATTTCGTTATATACCTCAATGTTTTTTACTACCTCGTGGTGATAACTTTTTAAGCCACAGTTAAAATCGTGCAGGTTGTTTATGCCACTCATTTTACGGGTAGCCCAGTTAAACAATTTGGTAGGAATAGTTTTGGTAAGTGGGTCGTAACGTTTCTTTTTCCAACCACTTACAATATCGTATCCATCGTTTACAATCATGCGGTATAACTCCGGAATTTCATCGGGCGAATCTTGTAAATCGGCATCCATGGTAATAACTACATTACCCATAGTTTTATGAAAGCCTACGTTTAAAGCAGCACTTTTGCCGTAATTACGCCTAAACTTTATGCCTTTTACGCAGTTGTTTTGCGCATGCAGTTGTTCAATTACCTTCCACGATTTATCGGTACTGCCATCATCAATCATAATTACCTCGTAGGTAAATTTATGTTCAAGCATTACACGCTCAATCCAACTCATTAATTCGGGTAACGATTCTTCTTCGTTAAATAAGGGGATAACAACAGAAATATCTAAAGTAGGTTGTTGCATGTGCAATTAGTCTATGGTTTGAAGTTCTTTTTTCACGAAAATAGAAGCGATAAGCGAGAAAATTAGCATTTGAAACATAACGCCAAATGCCCCGAAAACAGTCATAATTAATGGGCTGCTAAATTTTTTACTCATGCTCATGGCTAGTTCAATTTCTTCATCGCTTTTACCACTTTGTGCCATTTGTTCAGCCTGCATTTCCCACATTTTTGTTAAAAACTCGGGGCTAATGTAAGTAAAGAAAATATAGGTATAAAAGGCAATGATTAGCGCAGCTGGTATTGATGTTTGCATAGAAAATCCAAGCGCCTTACCGTATGATACATATCCATCTAAGTCTTCGTCTCTACGAATTTTGCCGGCCATCATTAATATATAAACCGAGGCAATTGCAGTAATTAAAAACTGAAGTACATTGCTTAGTTTAAATTTGCTATCAAACGAGTTTGGCTCAATTAAGTAAAAACCAAGGTTTATTACTATTGATGCAAATGCTAATATTAATCCGTATTTCATGGCAATTGGCCAACCTGATTTCTTTTCCATAACTTCTATTTTTTTCAAATAAAACAAAAATATGTGTGATAACGTAAAACGGCTTTCAATTTATATTTAGATTCGCCACATAAAGTTACATCACATCCATGTTAACCCAAACCATAACCGACCAAATGGGGCGTACCATTACCGTAAACAATCCGCCAAAGCGCATCGTTTCGTTGGTGCCATCGCAAACCGAATTGCTTTACCAGCTTGGGCTTACCCACGAGGTAGTTGGGCAAACTTTGTTTTGCATACACCCTGCAGATATGCATCAAACCAAACCACGGGTAGGCGGTACTAAAAAAGTAAAGATGGATGTTATAGCCAGTTTGCAACCCGATTTAATTATTGGAAATAAAGAAGAAAACGAACAAACAGATATTGAGCAGTTGGTGCAAAAGTACCCCGTGTGGATGAGCGATATTAAAACCTTAAACGATGCTTTGGATATGATTACGGGCATTGGTCAATTGGTAGGCAAACCCAATGAAGCCAATAAATTAGCTCAAACCATACAACAAAGTTTTAAAGCATTTAAGGTTGATGTAACCACACCTAAACCGGCTTTATATTTAATTTGGCGCAACCCTTGGATGGCAGCTGGACACAGTACTTTTATTACCGAAATGATGCATGGTTTAGGATTACAAAATGTAGCGAGCCAACAACAAAGCCGTTATCCGGAGTTAACTAACAATCAAATTGCAGAACTTAACCCTGAGGTTATTTTACTATCGAGCGAGCCATACCCATTTAAAGAAAAACACCTAGCCGAGCTGCAAACACTTTGCCCGCAGGTCAAAATACTGTTGGTTGATGGCGAATTATTTAGCTGGTATGGAAGCAGATTGCTGCACAGTGTAGCATATTTTAAGCAACTTTTGCCGCAATTAACCCGCTAAAAGTGCTAACATTGCAGCACTATTAAACTTTATGGGCAGCACAAACGTTAAGGCTTGGTTGGCATTTGCCAGCGTATCTATTTTTTGGGGAACCACCTTTTTAGCCATACGTATTGGTGTGCAAAGTATGTCGCCATTTTTAATGGCCGGCACGCGCCACTTATTAGGCGGAATTCTTATTTGCAGTTTCTTTTTACTTAAAGGTTATGGATTTCCTACCCGAAAACAATTTGGGGTGTATGTAGTAAATGGCATTTTAATGCTGGTAATTGGCAATGGCTTAGTTACCTGGGCCGAAATGTACATAAGCAGCGGATTAGCCGCCCTTATTTGTGCACTTACACCGCTTAGTATTATTGCCGTAAATGCCTTGTTTGGCGCACAAAAAGAATCGTTAAAAGCACAAGCCATTTTAGGCATTGCATTTTGCTTAATAGCACAAGTGGTAATTTTTAGGGATAATTTAAAAGAGCTTGCCGACCCAAACTATATTATGGGTATTGTATTTATTTTAATTGCCATTATGGGTTGGGGCATGGGTAGCATATACAGTAAAAACAAACAAACGGGGTTAAATCCATTGTATGGCGCAGGCTTGCAAATGTTAAGTGCAGGTGTAATATTGTTAATATTAGGTACTGGCATGGGCGAGTGGCCGCAGTTTAACCCAACCACTGAGGGAATGTGGTCGTTGGTATATTTAGTGGTGGTAGGCAGCCTATTGGGCTATGGCAGTTATATGTATGTGCTTAAGCAATTGCCCGCAACTATAGTAAGCACGTATGCATACATTAACACCATTGTAGCTGTAATTTTAGGTTGGCTTTGGCTTGATGAAAAACTGAATACAGCTATTGCATTGGCCGTTGCCTTAACCATATTAGGCGTATGGTTGGTAAACCGTAGTTTTGCTAAAACGCAGAAGGGGTGAGGTAATTTAAGCAAAACTTGTTGAGAATGCGCTTGGGATTTTCTATAAATTATAAAAGCTATTTTAGTTAGGTATAGCGTTTGGAATAAATACGGTAAAAGTTGTACCTACGTTTTCTTTGCTTTCTAATTGCATGTACCCATTTAGTTTTCTTACACAATAGCGCGTGGTATAAAGTCCTAAGCCGCTACCGCTTGCTTTTTGGGTGCCTCTAAAAAACATTTTGTAAACCTCGTTTTGTAAGTGCTCGGGTATACCAATGCCATTGTCTTGCACTTCTATTTTTATACCGTTTTTGGGTTGTGATACAGTTATGGTAATAAACGGGCTATTGGTTTCGGTATTCCGGTATTTAATGGCATTATCAATAAGGTTTTGAAGAATGGTGATGAGCAATCCCTTAATACTATAAAATTTTTGGGGCACGTTGATGTGCTTTTTAAAATTAATTTCGGCAAAACCATTTACATGCGAGAGTGATTTTAATATTTCGTCAATTTCGTAATCAAAATCAATAAAGTGAAAATCTTGGTCGCCCTGACGAATTTTAGTGGTATTAATGAGTGTATTTAAAATATAGTCTAAACGTTGGTTTTGGGTTTTAAGTAATCCCAAATAGCGCATTGCCGTTTTAGAGTCGGTTAATTCTTCTTGTGCAATATTAATAATGCCTAATACATTGGCTACTGGGGCTCTTAAATCGTGTGAGGTGCGGTAAATAAAGGTTTCTAGGTCGTCAATGGTTTCTTTTAAATCAGTAATATCCTTGCTCGAAATGGCCATTCCATCGCCCAATTTAAAAGCCGTTAGCCTTAAATAAATACTACCCAAACTGGGGTGCAATCTTACTTGGTCGGTTACAAAGGTTTTGCCAGTTCGTATTACTTCTTCGTATTTCGCGTACCTGCCCGATGATTTACAAT
>CAZJHS010000114.1:0-8142 GCA_964545895.1 uncultured Chitinophaga sp.
AAAGCAAGCAATTTCCTAGCGAAATAAACACCAAAGGCATTCATAAAATTAAAACCTTTAAAGAGTTTGATGATGCTTACACGGCTCCATTACATGGCTTTAAAAATGCTGATGATTACTGGAATCAATGCAGTAGTGTATATGGTTTAAATACCATTACCACACCTACTTTATTGATAAATGCTAAAAACGATCCGTTTTTAAGTCCAAGTTGTTTTCCGTTTGAAGATGTAGTAGATCACCCCTTTTTACATGCTATTTTTACACCAATTGGCGGACATGTTGGATTTATGTTAAACAACAGCACAAGTTGGCTTGAGCCTGTTGTTTTTAGTTTTTTCGAAGATTAGCGCTTGTAATTGTAATTGATTGCACTTACCTTGTGAAGGTAATTCCCTCCAATTAATGCCATTTAAAAGAGCAATTAGCGCACTCGTCATTGGAATCCTGCTATTGAGCGGCAATACAGGTTTTGCCCAAGGAAAACTATTTGATAGCTTAACAAAGCAACTTACGAAACTATCTCCCAACGACACCAACTACATAAACACATTAAGTTCGCTTGGTGTTCATTACCAGCATCGCAGCATGGATAGCATGTTGATTATTGCTGATAAAGTTTTAACCTTATCAACCAAAGTAAACTATATCCGTGGCTTAGGCAACGGAAATAAGCTTAAAGGAATTGCGTACATAAATTTACAAAACAAAGAACTTGCCTTATACCACGACTCGATTGCTATTGTACAATACACCAAAATTAACGACATAAAAGGAATTGGTGCGGTATACAACAATATGGCTGTACTACTTAATAATTACGGAGAGTATAATTCGGCTAATTTATTTTATCAAAAAAGTATTACCTATCGCAAACAAGCTAACGATTTAAAGGGCGTGGGTGATTGCCACACTAATATGGGTAATAACTTAATGGCCGTTGGCGAATACAATGGTGCATTGGTTCACATGCTTGAAGGATTAAACATCAGAAAAAAAATAAATGATTTAGAAGGCCTTGGTAATAGTTACTCAAACTTGGGTAATCTGTACTATTACATGCACAACTACAAAAAATCAGAAGAATCGTATTGGGAAAGTTTTAGAATTAAGAAAAGTATTGGTAGCTATTACGAATTGTGCAACCTATACATTAACATAGGAAGTATTCATTTTGAAAAATTAAAATACGACTCGGCCAATTACTATTTTAATGAAGCGCTAAAACTGGCAAAAGAAAATAGCGATAACGAATCGATTATAATTTCGTTAAATAACATTTCGGAGGTTGCGTTACAAGAACACAAATACGATGTAGCCTTTAAGGCTGTGCGCGAGGCCGAAAAATACGCTAAAAACGATATTGATAATGAAAGTAAAATAGTAATTAATATGAGAAAAGCCTTGTGCTACTCAGGTATTAAAGACTACCCAAATGCTATAAATTTTGCAACCCTGGCATTAAACACGGCATTAAAAATTGGTGCTAGACGATTGATTGTAGAGACTTCTCAAATACTGTCAGAGATATATGAAAAAAGTAACGACTCAAAGTCGGCTTTAACCTATTATAAATTATCAAAACAATACGCAGATAGTGTTTTTAATGAAGAAAATGCCACCCTGTTTAGTGACCTTTCGTTTAAGTATGAGGTTAAACAAAAAGAGGATGAAATTACCAAATTGGAGCTAGACCAAACTTTGCAAAGTGAAAAAAGTAAAAACCTTGAAAAGGCTTTTGCATTATTGGTGGTGATATTATTTGCTACTTTAATTACCCTGTATGTATTGTATAGCAACCGCGCCAAAGAAAAAAGAATTAATGAATTGGTGTTGAAACAAAAAAATACGCTGGAAAGCCACAATCAATTTAAAAATAAAATATTTACCATTTTAGCTCATGATCTTAGGTCGCCTGTAGCATCAATACATACCGTACTAAACCTAAGAAAAGATGGTATTATTAGCAACGAACAATTTTTAGAAGCACAGAACGACATTACCACACAAGTTAGAAACTTAAGTTTTTTGATTGACAACTTATTAAGATGGGCCAGAAACCAAATGACGGGTGAAGTTAAACTAATCAAAACGTGGGTTAATGTACATGAGTTAATTGAACTGAATCGCAGTTTATTTAGAGACATAGGCGAACACAAAAAAATTACCATATTAAATCAAATTAACCCAAACAGTAAACTTTATGTAGATAAAGATCAACTGGATTTAATACTCAGAAATTTGCTTTCTAATGCGCTAAAATTTTCGAACCTGAACCAAAACATAGAGGTTACCGAAACAGTGGGCAATAATGAATATACGCTAACCATACACGACCATGGTATTGGTATGGATGAAGATACCATACAAAAACTTAACACATCAACCGTAAACAGTAAGCCCGGCACTAAAGGCGAATTAGGAACAGGTATAGGACTTACTTTGTGTAAAGAATTTATAGAAATGAATGGAGGCAAACTTACCATTACAAGTAAGCCTAATGAAGGTACACAAATGAGTATTACTTTTACTCATTAATAGTCTTTACGCACGTCTAAATCTTAAGGTAAACAAAGTACCCTCTTGTGGTTTGCTCAGTATTTTAATACTTCCACCCATTGATTCGATGTGGTTTTTAATGAGGAATAAACCAAGGCCCTTTCCTTCTGATTTATTGGTAAATCGTTTATAAAAACCAAACACTTGGTCGCCAAATTTATCCAAATCAATACCAATACCATTATCTTGATATTTAACCACTAAATAATCTTTTTCAATTGCTGATGTAAGTGTAATAATAGGATTTACATTAGCTTGAGCATACTTAATACTATTAGTAATTAGGTTTAAAAATATACTATCTACATAGGCATCAATGGCAAAAACTAAATCACCAGATTCAAAGTTGGTAATTAAAGTAGTTTTTGATTCGGCTATTTGATTTTCGATACTTAAAGCAACCCTATCAACAGCCACTGCCAGATTTACGGTAGAGGCCACTTGGCTTGCTAAATCTTGGCGTACATCCAAAATCATATTTAAATCTTTAACAACAGAATCAAGTCGATGTACTGATAGCTGAATAGATTGTTTTACAAACTCTTTCTCTTCATCAGATTGATTAATATTCATGAACTGAACTAAGCCCATTATATTAGTAAGTGGCGAACGTAGGTTGTGCGATACGATGTAAGCAAACTGTTCCAAATCCTTGTTACGTTGTAGTAGTTGGTTTAAATGCACCTGACGTTCCTGTTCAAACTTTTTAACCTTTGTAATATCAACAGCCGACATACAAATTCCGATAACCTGCGATTGGTTTAAAATTGGTACTACCGAAATGGCATAGTATACTTCTTGACTTGACGTTTTATCGTAATATTGGGTTTGATATTCAAAATTTGTATGAGTATCTAACACATGATTAACCGCTTGCCTAAACACCGATATCCGTTGCTCTTGAATAATCTTAAAAAAACTCTCACCCTCTTTAAGTTTAAAGCCTGTTAAAGCAAAGTACACCTTATACATAATTTGATTAAAGGCAATGATATTACCTTTTATATCCAATAAGGTGTAACCTATATCTGTATTATCAAAAATTGAACGCAAGTTGGCTTCAGATTTCTCTAATGCCTCTTGCTGATATTTCCTGTTATAATAAAGCTGAATAAGTTCAGCCACATTTTTTACCAATCGGATTTCCTCCGACACAAAGGCTAATGGTTTAAAATTTTCTGGCCTTTGCTTGTAGCCAATTTCTATATAACTTTCGCTCTCATCAATTACATCAATCTTTTCAGTAATTTTATTCACTACGTTATTAAATCCATCGGTAGTGTACAAGCGCCCTCCAAGCATTATTTTACCTTCGCAACAATCTGGGTAGAGCATACCAGAAACAAGCGTATTTAGTACGGCAAACAATGCATCATCAAGCATTAAATCCTTATCAAGCAATAAACTATTAATGGTATAAATAGTAGTTAACTCGGTAACACGTTCTTTAAGCAATCCAATAGCTTGTACTTTTTCGGTGCGACTACGTATGCTTTTAACTTTTAATGATATATTATTGGCAACCCGGGTTAAAATACCTACTTCTTGTTTATCATAAGCATCAATATTTGCTGAGTAAATGTTTATTGCATGTGTTACTTTTCCATCTTCGAAACTTAAAGGCACAACTAACGAAGCATTGATACCAAATTTTTGCGCATTGGCTTGCCAAGGCGAAAATATAGGTTCGCGCGATACATTGTTAAGTACAGTTATTTTACCATCCAATAAAGCGCGAGCTGTTGGCCCTTTAGCCAAATCGGCATTGCTTAAGTTAATTTTAATTTCGTTTAGGTATCCAATTTCGCCATAGGCTGCTTCGTTTTCAACTTGTTGTTCTGTATCGTTTGACGAAGGCTTTTTAGCAATCCAAACTAATTTGTATCCACCATGCTCTACAATACATCGGCAAATATCTTGAGCCAATCCAGCCTCATCTTCAGCACTCAATACTAAATCGTTTACCCTATTAAGTAAGCTAATTTCTCTGTTGTACTTTATTAATACTTGTTGGGTATTAATTTTAGCCGAAACATCTCTAAAGGTAAAAACTAATGCTTTCACGTTTTCGTCATGCAATAAGTTATTACATATACCTTTTACCCAAATAAAATTACCATCGGGTAATAACAACCTAAACCCAACTTTAATGGTATCACTGCTATCACTTTTTAACGATTTATCAATTAAAAAACTAAACGCCTCTATATCCTCTGCATGAACCACATTTTTCAATTCCTTATTCAATAAATCATTGTAATTGGTAATTTTACTAACAGAAGGGCTCACATATACCACTTGCTTTTGCGCATTAAGTAAAATAATGCCATCGGTACTACTTTCAATTAGTTTACGGTAATATTTTTCGCTTGTAATTAACTGCTTAGTTTTTTCAGAAATTATAGAATTTAATCTAACCGGCTCTTTTAACATTGAATGAACCAAAACAGCAGTAGATACTGCAATGATTAATCCTAAAATAGCAATAATAAAACTTATAAAATACTCGTAAGTATACTCGTGTGGGGCAACATATAGTCGCCAATTCCCCTCTTTTATATCTATATACTTAAGTGTACTTAAATCGTAGTTAAAATCGGGATACAACTTAAAAGTAATGGCTTGCGTTGCAGGGTCAATTTTTACAAATTGATAGTTATAATTCGTATTTCCATTGCTTGCCAAAAAATCAGTAATGGTAGATAGTTTGGTAATAATTACAGAAAAACCAAGAAACTGATCTTGATGATCAAAAATAGGTAACCGACCAATAATGGCCATTTCGCCACTTTGCATTAATGCCAATGGACCAGAGTAAATCATACTACGTGTTTTAATGGCCATTCGCGCATCGGGGCCACGCAGTGAGTCTTTAAGTACATCAAAACCAATTACCGATTCATTGCCAACGTATGGATAAGTGTGTGTAACAACTCCTTTATCATTGAGCTGAACTACATCCACAAATTTATTCGCATTCATTAAATCCTTAGCTAATGAATCAAACTTCATTTTTTCAAATCGCTGGTGATAAATTAAGCCCAATGCATACGCAGAGGTATGATTGTGATTTAACAACGTATGAAGTGTTTGCTCAGCTGATTTTAATTCAATATTCAAATCTGCATCAACACTTTTTTTGTAAAACAAATGTTGCTGGTAGGCAAAATACTGACTGATGGACAGTATTAGCAAAAACACTACCGATGCATATATGAATTCTTTAGTTACTTTCATTTGATATGTTGAGGGGGTACCAACATTATTTGGCAATAAAACAGCTACTATTTTAAACTAATAAGCTATTGTATTGCATAGTGTTAACTTGTTAAAATTTAACTACAAATAAACACATAAACATATTACTTTGTTAGGCTTAATTAATATTATAGTTTCGTGCTAATAAAGTTTAAGTATGAACATAACGATTTACGGGATAAAGAACTGTGACACCATGAAAAAAGCCTTTACTTGGCTTGAGCAACAAGGCATTAACTATACTTTTCATGATTATAAAAAACAAGGCATTACTGATGCTAAACTGAACGAATGGCTTAAAAATATTGCCGTAGATAAACTTATTAATACCAAAGGAACCACCTTTAAAAAACTTACTCCCGAACAGCAATCGAGCATTACAAAACCTAACTTGGCCATTGAGCTTATGCTAAGTAATCCATCAATGATTAAACGCCCGTTAGTAGAGTTTAATGGCAATTATACCCTAGGTTTTGATGCCGCCACTTGGCAAAATTTATTGCTGTAAACTTCCTACATGTTATCCAGCCAAACTAAAATATCGTTGAGTTCGGTTTGATTAATCTCGTGGCCCATTGGGTATTCTGTATAAGTAAGTTTAACCTTTAAACGGGTGCATATAGCTTGCGCTTCTTTGCCATAAGTTATGGGCAATACATTATCTGTAGTGCCATGACCTACAAAAACTTTAAGTTGCTGTAACGCTACAGATGTTTTTATTGATGTGGAAACCTCCTGCAATACACGACCACTTAATGCAGTAATAGATTTCACTTTTTCGGGCTGCGTAAACGCTACGCTATAACTCATTATTGCGCCTTGGCTAAAGCCTAAAAGGTGAACTTGATTGGACTTAAACTTTAGTTTTGCCTCGGCTATAAATTGTGCAATTAATTTGCGCGATTGCTCGGCCTCGGCATAAGTGTACTTGGGTTTACCGCCCGACATATCTAAATGATACCAAGCATATGAACCTTTAGCTAATGTAATAGGTGCTTGCACCGAAATAACTCTGTATCGAGCTGGCATAAACTGAGCTAAACCAAATAAATCCTGTGCATTACTTCCATAACCATGCAGCATAATTAACAAGGGCGCATCATCTGTTTTGGTTACTGGTTCTTTAACCAAATAAGTTAAACCTGCTAAAGTATTGGTTTGAGCACTTGCTACCGATAAAATAATACTGCTCATGAGCACTAAAATAAATTTCATGTAATAGTTAATTGGGTGACGAAGATAGCGCTAGTATTGATTATTAATGACCATAAAAACAGAATTATACTAACTGTAGCGTGCAATAATTAAATGGTATACTTCACGTTATGCGAACCATCTTCGTCAGTATAATGCTTCATAAATTTCAACCCAATTTTTTCTAATATTTTAACCGAAGCCGTATTTTCTATAGCGGCACAACCAACTATATTAGGTAACTGTTGTTGCACACCAAAGTTTAAAACAGCTTGCGCTGCTTCGTATGCGTATCCATTACCCCAATATTTTTGAATATAACGGTAGCCTAAATCAATTTCATCATCAACCTGTTTTAAGCCACACCAACCAATAAATTCATGAGTTTGTTTTAAATGCACTGCCCAACGTCCTATTCCATTTTGGTATTGAGGCAATATCGCTTCTGTTAATACCTTTTCGGTATGTGCTAAACTATCCCAAGGCATGGGATCGCCCGTATAACGTGTAATGGCAGGGTCTTGATGCATGTTGTATAACAACTCAACATCAGCCAAAGTAAATTCACGCAAGTATAATCGTGGGGTTTGAAGTTTAATGTTCATTTAAAGGAAATATACAAAAACATTTTGATTTGCTTGTGGTGTTAACATATCATTCAATTCCCAACCACTCCTTTAAGCCCCGAAGGGGCGAAATATCCGTGCGTGGCACATCGTGCCTTGCACATCAAAAAAAATACTAAACCCTGTTGCGAGTGGTTTTACCAACTCGCTAGTTTAACAAACTTAATCTATCAAACTTTTTAAAGAGATAGGAATATCGCTCCACAGTTAAATTCGCCTTACAATAATTGCGAGTGGTTTTACCGCCTCGCCATTTTTATTACGCGCTTTCAGCGCTTTTAAAATCAGCACGCATACTAAACAAAAAAGACGCACCAAATTGATGCGTCTTTAATTTTTGTATTTTATGGAATTAAATATTACGTCTATAATGTCCTCCGTCCCGAAGTTCGCTGCGCTCATTCGGGATCTACGGACACAATATTTATCTTACATATTCCTTCTGTATTGTCCTCCGACCTCGAAGAGAGCTGCGGTGATTTGTCCTAACGAGCAATACTTAACA
>CAZJHS010000115.1:0-7716 GCA_964545895.1 uncultured Chitinophaga sp.
AATTCAAATACAACAAGGTTTTCATTCGTAACCAACGAACAAAATGGGGCAACTGCTCGTCAGACAAAAATTTATCTTTTAACTGGCGACTTATCAAGACTCCATATTTTGTAATTGACTATCTGATTTTTCACGAACTTGTTCACACCCGGTCAATGAACCACACTAACAAATTTTGGACAGAATTAAGAAGTTTACACCCCGAATATCAGGAAGCAGTAAAATGGTTGGACAAATATGGAAACAGTTTATAAGACATCTCACAGAACATAACAATTATAATTAATTGCAACAATGACAATCATTAAACGAAAAATCAGGTGCATGAACGGCTTTTGTATTTGCAAAGTCGCCTTCTAATATCTCCATCATCTCCTAACCGCACTCGCTTTTAAATTACATTCCGTCTCTCTCCAGCTGATATACAAATCAACAGTTTGATGGTGCAGCTAGGAAGGCTTATTATTGAGTGTATTTACACAAGAAAAAAAACAGCCTCTATCAGAGCGACTACTCGAGTGTTTAAAATCCGAAACACTGTCTCGGAATTCGATTACATTACATTTTTCTCCGTAATATGACTTGCCGTCCGTGTATTGCGAATATAGCTTACCTTTTAAAAAATTTATTGAGCCACTTTAGCAGTAAATTAACCGCCCCCTTTCACACTCTTAACTCTATGAGTATAAACAGAAAAGCGTGAACAGTGTCTTGCCATTTACCCATCCGTTGTATTCATTCCATTACACTTTCCTACAACGCATTTTTCATAATATCATCTACTACGCTTGGGTCTAATAAGGTAGAAGTATCGCCAATGTTACTGGTTTCGCCTTCGGCAATTTTGCGCAATATTCTGCGCATAATTTTACCACTACGGGTTTTAGGTAAACCTGTTACAAACTGAATTTTATCGGGTTTGGCTATTGGGCCAATAATGCGCGAAACGGTTTGTAGTAAATCTTGGCGCGTTAAATTTTCTTCGTGATGTGAACCTTCGTAAATAACATAAGCATAAATGCCTTGCCCTTTAATATCGTGCGGATAACCCACCACTGCACTCTCTACCACACCGCTGTGCATGTTTATAGCATTCTCCACTTCGGCTGTGCCAATTCTATGTCCGCTTACGTTTAATACGTCATCTACCCTACCTGTTATGCGGTAGTTTCCATCTTCATCGCGCAAGCAACCATCGCCTGTAAAATATAAGTTAGGATAAGTTGCAAAGTAATTGGTACGACAACGCTCATGATCGCCATAGGTGGTACGAATAATACCTGGCCAAGGATGTTTAATACATAAGTTTCCACTTACTGAGTTTCCTGTAATTTCATTGCCGTTTTCATCAACCAAAATAGGATGAATACCTGGCAATGGTAAAGTTGCGTGTGCGGGCTTTTGCGGTGTTACTCCAGCTAAACTAGAAATCATAATACCACCCGTTTCTGTTTGCCACCAAGTATCTACAATTGGGCAACGCTCTTTACCTATATTTTTAAAATACCATTGCCATGCTTCTTCGTTAATAGGTTCGCCAACCGAGCCTAATACTTTTAACGAGCTTAAATCTTTACCTTTTACATAATCTAAACCAAAGCCCATTAAACTACGAATGGCAGTTGGGGCGGTATATAAAATATCTACTTTATGCTTATCTACAATATCCCAAAAACGTCCTGCATCTGGCCAAGTAGGAATACCTTCAAAAACCAGTGAAGTTCCACCTGCACTTAACGGACCATAAACAATATAACTGTGGCCAGTTATCCAACCAATATCGGCTGTACAAAAATGTATTTGCCCAGGTTGATATTGAAACACATTTACAAAAGTGTAAGTTGTCCAAACCATGTAACCTGCTACTGAGTGTACCACACCTTTTGGCTTACCTGTTGAACCCGATGTATATAAAATAAACAAAGGATCTTCGGCATCCATAGGCACAGCAGGAAACGAAACTTTGCCATCTTTTTCTACTTGTTGTTCGGCATGTTCCATTTCATCTTCCCACCACAAATCGCGGCCTTTAATCATTGAAACCGGAGTGCGTGTGCGTGTATAAACAATTACTTTTTTAACCACTTTATTGCCAATTAAGGCATCATCAATTACACTTTTAAGTGGTATATCTTTATTGCCTCTGTAAGCACCATCGCAAGTAATAATATATTCTGCTTGTGCATCTTCTAATCTATCAGCAATACTTTGTGCCGAAAAGCCGCCAAAAATAACACTATGAACAGCACCAATTCGGGCACATCCTAAAACGGCATAAGTTAGCTCGGGTACCATGCCCATGTATATACAAACTCTATCACCTTTTTTTACCCCTAAGTTGGTAAGCATTTGCGCTACTTGGCAAACACGTTTGTGTAACCTATTGTAGGTAACAATGCGTGTACGTTCTTCAGGATTATTAGGCTCCCAAATTAATGCGGGCTCTTCGCCACGGGTAGCTAAATGCCTATCAATACAATTTTCGGTAATGTTTAATTTACCGCCTTTAAACCATTCTACTTTAGGTTCGGTAAAATTCCAATCTAATACTTTATCCCACTTTTTATGCCAAGTAAAATTTTCGGCTACACTAGCCCAAAATGCTTCAGGATTTTCTTCACTCAGTTTATAGGCTTCGTTATACTGTTGGAGCGTTTTAATTTGATATGGATACGACATGTGTTATTGTGTTTGATTTTGTAGTACGAATGTAACAGTAGTTAAAACCAATTGAAAAAGGTTTGTTGCTAAATTAGTATAGTTATGCTAAATATGTATACATACATTTTTATCTTGGCTGTATGGAAACATTAAATTGTCCGAAATGCACCAGCGAAAACATTAACAAAAGTGGTTTTGTAAAAGGCCGACAACGCTTCATGTGCAAAGATTGCAAGTACTTTTTTTCGGTAATGAAAGAAGGAAAAAGTATTGACAACTATTATGTAATTAAAGCGCTACAACTTTACATTGAAGGCGTAAGCCTTAGGGAAATAGAGCGTTTGATTGGGGTAAGCCATGTATCTGTAATGAACTGGGTTAAAAAATTTAACCTTAAAGCCCCTCAAAACAACGATTACCACCCAACATATAAGGTAATGAAACACGAAGAGCTTATCAGCTATTTATCGAACAGAGAAAACAGTAAAAATAGCGGAATGATTATTACCGAACTTGGCGATAAGTACATGCTGATAAAGTGGGAACGACTAAAGAAATAAGCCACTAATAGCTATACCTTTTTACATCAGCATAGACGCGTTTGAGTGCAATCGAAATTTGATATAGAGATTTGTGTTACTTCAAACCACTAAAATATCAGTATGAAAAAACTAAAACAATTAACCTTACTTGCAACAAGTGTATTATGCACTATCAATACTTGGGCGCAAGGAACCGATAACTACGGTGCAGGTTTAAAACTAAACTTAGACACAACAGGTAAAAAGTATGTACGCTTTTTAACTTGGCATCAAGTATGGTTAAGACACAATGAAAATAACCCAGGCTCAACCATTAATGGTGATGCGAGTGCAAGCCAATGGGATATGAGTATGCGCAGATCGCGCTTTTTAATTTATGCTCAAATTAATCCCAACTTTTTAATTTTAACACACTTTGGAATTAACAATGCAAACCAAGTAAGTGGTGGTGCAGCAGGACAAGGAGCAAGCGGAACAGACGGTAAAAAACCTCAAATTTTCATGCATGATGCTTGGGTTGAACAACGCATTTATAAAGATAATTTAAGCATTGGTGCTGGCTTGCATTATTGGCAAGGCCCCTCACGCATGAGCAGTGCATCAACCCTAAATTTTTTAGCTTACGATGCCAATATTTTAAACTGGCAAAACATTGAAGCCACCGATCAGTTTGCCAGACAATACGGTTTATTTGCCAAAGGAAAACTGCTTAAAAACAAACGCATTGATTACCGTGCTGGCATAAACTTTCCGTTTGCTTTAGCTAAAACCAATGCGCTTACCACCTTAGATACAGCATCGGCCAGACAAGGTGTAAGCATTGCTGCATACAAAGGTGGAGGTCAGCCAAAGCCAGCCTTTCAAGGTTATTTTCAATACCAGTTTTTAGATATAGAAAACAACTTGTTACCATTTACTGTTGGCACTTATTTAGGTACCAAAAAAGTATTTAACATAGGTGCAGGATTTTATCATCATGCTGGTGCCATGTGGAGCCCAACATATCAAGCAGCTACTAATACTTTTGAAACTAAACTGCACGACCAATTATTTTTATCAGCAGATGTTTTTTTAGATATGCCATTTAAGTTTAAAGCTAAAGATTTAGCATTTACATTTTATGGTATGGTAAACAAGTTTGATATGGGATCAAACTACGTGCGCAATATTGGTATTGATAACCCTAGCAATGGAAGTATTGCCACACAAGTATTGTACAACGGTGCTGGTAATGCAATGCCTACGGTAGGTACAGGTAAAATTTACTACGCACAAAGTGGTTTGCTATTACCCAAAATGGGAAATTTAGGCAAACTACAACCTTATGCCGCAATCAATTATTCGCAGTTTGATAGAATTAAAGATGCGGTAATTACTCCCGATTTTGGATTGAATTGGTTCTTAAATGGACACTCGGCTAAAATCAGCATGAACTATAGACTTCGCCCGGTATTTAAATATGCCAATGCTGCGCAAAAATACGGAGATGTAGTTTACGATTCTCGTAAAGGCGAATTCACTATTCAGTTCCAAGTTTATTTATAAAAACACTACAAACTATACACACATGGAAAACACAAACGAAAAACAAAGTATCTTTAAAGTAATTGGAGCCTCATCACTGGGGACTTTAATTGAATGGTACGACTTTTACATTTTTGGAAGCTTAGCTGTAATTATTGGCAAGCAATTATTTCCTTCTGATGCAGGAGCATCAGCATTAATTAATACCTTAGCCATATTTGCTGCGGGATTTATTGTACGCCCTTTCGGTGCATTGGTATTTGGTAGATTAGGCGATTTAATTGGACGTAAATCTACTTTTTTACTTACGCTAGTTTTAATGGGAGGCTCAACCTTTTTAATTGGCTTAATACCATCGTATGCAACTATTGGATATGCTGCACCAATTCTGGTTTTGATTTTACGTTTGGTACAAGGTTTAGCATTAGGTGGCGAATATGGTGGCGCAGCAACTTATGTTGCCGAACACGCACCTGCTAACCGCAGAGGCTATTTTACCAGTTGGATTCAAACCACTGCTACCCTTGGTTTATTCTTATCAATTGGAGTAATTGTTACGGCAAAAAACATTATTGGAGCTGAGGCTTTTGCTGATTGGGGCTGGAGAATTCCGTTTTTAATTTCCATTCTATTGGTAGTTGTTTCTATATACATCCGCTTAAAAATGCACGAGTCGCCATTGTTTTCAAAACTTAAAGCAGAAGGCAACATTTCTAAAAATCCTCTAAAAGAAAGTTTTAGCAACAAGGCTAATTTTAAAATGGTATTACTGGCGTTGTTTGGTGCTACTATGGGGCAAGGAGTAATATGGTATACCGGACAATTTTATGCGCAATCATTTTTAGAAAACAGTGTGTATTTAGCTTTCAACGAATCGCGCTACATTATACTTTGGGCTATATTATTTGCAACACCATTTTTTGTTGTGTTTGGCAGCTGGAGCGACAGAGTGGGTCGTAAATGGATTATGCTTACAGGTATGTTGTTGGGCATAATTTGCTATCGCCCAATTTACCAGCACTTTTTAGACAAAACTAATGTGGCCGAGTTTGCTAAAACAGAATTAGTATCGGAAGCAGAACCTGTTGTAAAACGTGCAGTATTGGCAAATCAAACCGACTCGTTAATTACAACTACTATTTTAAAAACATTAAAAGATGG
Organism: uncultured Chitinophaga sp.; assembly: GCA_964545895.1. Taxonomy (GTDB): domain Bacteria; phylum Bacteroidota; class Bacteroidia; order UKL13-3; family UKL13-3; genus UBA6183. Next base: position 5,889 of record CAZJHS010000115.1, read on the forward strand.
TGCTACATTTAAACAAGTAAGTGTAGATACTGTTTTTGCTGATGTTACTAAGCCACATGCAGCAGGTAAAACGGTATATATTGATAAAACATTATCAGGATCTAACTTCTGGCTATTTGTATTCTTAGTATTTATTCAAATTATTTTTGTAACCATGGTTTACGGACCAATAGCCGCATTTTTGGTTGAACTTTTCCCAACTAAAATTAGATATACATCTATGTCGTTGCCATACCACATTGGTAATGGTGTATTTGGTGGCTTAGTACCATTTATAGCAACCTTAATAGCAAGCTATAGCGGATCAACTCCGTTATCCGGGCTATGGTATCCAATAGGTATCGCAACCTTATCGCTAATTATTGGAGCCATTTATATTAATAACAAAATAGACGAGAACGTAAACGATTAATTTAACATCATAAATAAATACTGTTATGAATACTATTAAAAGAATTTTAGGATACCTCTGGCTAATTTTAGCCCCTGTAATTATGATTTTTATGTTTACTCAAGCCTCAGCAAAAGTAAGTGCTGCAGCCGAAGGAATAATGAAAACCAATACACTATTACAATGGTCAATTATCTTAATTATATTTCTACCTGTTAGTGCGGGTTTAGCCATATTTGGTTATTACGCTATTAAGGGCGAATACGACCACCTTCCAGAAAGTTCGAACGAATTATAATTATAATCCAATTCATTAAATCCCTCTGTAAACTTTATTTGCAGAGGGATTTTTAGTTGAAGGTTGGTATATACGAATGATTTCCTATTTTTAACTTATGAATAACAATAAGGCGCAAAAAAATTTAATCCTCAGTATACTACTGCTGATTCTTTTTTGCTACCCCATATTTTCTATCTTTAATAAACCTCAAACCCTTCATAATTTTCCTGTGCTATACATTTATTTGGGTAGCGTATGGATTATTGCCATCCTTTTTTTACTCATTTCGGCCGAAATAAAAGCGAGCTCAAAACCTAAAAAAAATAAAGATGAGTAACAGTGTAATCATCCTTTTTTCGCTGCTGTATTTGGCATTACTTTTTGGCATTGCCTACTATGCCGAACATAAGTTAAAACAAGGGAATAGCATTATTAATAATGCCTATGTATATGCACTATCACTTGGTGTATACTGCACCGCTTGGACCTATTATGGAAGTGTAGGACGAGCAACTACTAATGGGGTAGAGTTTTTGGCCATTTATATTGGCCCCACCATTATGGCTGCACTATTTTTTCCCCTACTCCGAAAAATCATTCGTATTACTAAAGCGCAGCGTATTAATAGTATTGCCGATTTCATTTCAACACGATATGGCAAAAATGCAACCTTAGCTGCGGTTGTTAGCATATTTTGTATAGTGGGCGTTTTACCCTACATAGCATTACAACTTAAAGCCATAACCATTAGTTTTGATATACTTACTCATCAATCAGTAACTAGCCAAGGACTTGTTAATAACAACACCCTTTATTTCTCTATCTTTTTGGCTATATTCATCATTATTTTTGGTACTCGCTCGGTTGATGCCACCGAAAAACATGAAGGCTTAGTAGCTGCTGTAGCCTTTGAATCCATCATAAAACTAGTGGCTTTTTTAGTGGCAGGTATTTTTATTACTTATGGTATTTTTAATGGCTTCAATGATATTTTTAACCAAGCAGCCAATCACCCCGAATTTAAAAAGCTTTTTACGGCTAATGGGCCGCATGTAAATGCAAGTTGGTTTACAGGCATTGTACTCTCTATGATGGCGGTACTATTTTTACCTCGACAATTTCAGGTTAGTGTAATTGAAAACGTAAAAGAAGAACAC
>CAZJHS010000116.1:0-7580 GCA_964545895.1 uncultured Chitinophaga sp.
AAACATACGCAGGGTACGCTTGTCAATTAAAATAGCAAAGAATCCATTTGAAGTACAATTTAATGAACCTGGGTTTTGATTTTCACCATCATAAAACAAACCTCTACCACCATGTGCTAATCTGTTTGATTTTAAATTGGCTGCAGCAGAGTTTTCACTAAAATCAACTCGTTTTTGGTTGGTATCTACTTGTAATAAATCACTTGAACTTAAATCTATTTTACGATCGAAATTGCGTTGCATCCACCCTTCTTCGTGGTTGGGTATAAAAACAAAAACACTGTTCACCCAACGTCCGCCTTGTGCTTCGGGTATATTTAATTTTGCACGCCAATAATAAGTTGTAGTATCTGTAGCTTTAGGCAAAAACGGCCAACGTAAAATGGCATCAGAGGGTAATATCCCTGTATTTATTTTGGTTGATGAAGAGAAATCTTTTACGGTATCAACCTCAATAATAAATTCGTTTGTGGTACTTAAAATATTATTGTTTTGCACCGTAAGCCAAATGGTATCATTACCTACCAAGGCATCCTTTTGCGGATAAATAATTCCACTACCATTACCTGGTACAAATATATTAACAGCTATAATGTTGTTGTTTTCAAAAATCTCGGCAACCTCATTGGCTGCATCTATCTTTATTTCAAACAAGTTATTCCCTAAGGCTAACTCGCCCAACATTTCAACCTTCAAAAAGGCAGTATCCTTATTAAAAACACCTTTATTTCTTATTATTGGGTATGTAATTGTTTGGTTATTCGAAAGCCTTCTACTTACTGTAATATTAAACGAATCGGTTGTGGTTTTGCCTAAGTTGTTTAAAATAATACCAAGATTAATAAACTCATCTTGCACCGATAGGTTTTCGTTACCTACAAATACATCGCTTGGTGTTATGGCATAATCTGGAGCTGATGGACTGTACAAAGTAGCCGCTGGATCGCCTTGCAGTACCCATTGTATATTATGCGATTTGGTAACTGGAGAATTATTAGATAAATCTTTTGTTACCTTATACATAAGTTGACCAACAGAGGCACCATATGTATTACGGGTATAATTGAGGTAGAAGTTATTAATTAAAGGCGGCAAAAATCCATCAAAGGTAAAGTTAGAATGAGCCAACCAGCCAATGGCACCTTTATTTGCAGTACAAATATAATCTTTGGCGTTTACACCATCACCGGTAGAGATATCAACCTCAGTTGCATTACCTACATTACATCCACTAAAATAGTATAAAGGGTATTTGTTTTGATTACTTAACTCACCTACTGTTCCGATATCAACATCTAAAATAGTTAATGATGCATGGCCTAAAAAAGACACTAAGTTTAAACCAGTATTTTGCAACTCAATTAAGCGCTCTCGCAAATCGGCTTGGGTTGGCGAGTTTGTTGTTTTACTCACTGCAGTTACTTTAGCACCAATGTTATTAGCGGTAATAACTGCTGCATTATTGCTAAGTATTGTTCTAAAATTCACTTGCTCACTTTCTTTAGCTCCACCGCTCACGTGTAATACATTTTTGCGCCATGCAGCAATACTATCAGGGCTCATTTCGTATGCTATTACCTTTTCTAAATAGTTTTGTAACTCTTGGCTATTGGTGGCTGGTATTCGGCCAGTTGGTACTTCGGCATAATATCCATTACCGTTAATTGCACTGCTATACAAGGCATCAGCACCCGGCACACCAAAACCGGGTATTAAATTTTTATTGTAATTTTCTATCGGATTTTGAGACGAGATACTATAAAAACGCGCTTTGTCGTTTTGATAACCACGCCCCGCTAATAATAAATATTGCGGTGGTATGGTTTGATTTTGTACCAAATGCTGCATAAGTTTACGAATGGCCAATGGATGATTATTCCCATAAAAATAATAATCATACAACTGCTCGGTATAAACTTTTAAGGTATTAAATTTTAACGAACGATACGTTTTGTAGTTTTCGGCTGCTGGTTCTAAAATAGGATGCGAAACAATAATATAATCATATGCCGCAGCTGGATTTATATTAGGAAAACTAACTGGTAAAATACGATTAATTTGTACTGTTACGCTGCTATCAAACGCCCAAAGCGGATGCTTTACATTATCGTTAGTAACTACAAACTCGGCATTACCCCCGTTTACTAATGCTAAAATGCGTTTATTACTTGCAAAATCATACAACACTAAATTATTGGTACTTCCTATATTTTGTAGTTGCACATACGATTTTGCACCACCGCGTTGGTGGGTTACAGCTATCATTTTTGCGCTACCTCCATTTAAATTATACTGGCGCGGGTAAATTAATTTTATATACGATAAGCTGCTGTAGTCAGAAGCAACGCCCAAATCGTTTATAACATAATATTTAATTTGGGTAGTGCTACCTATGCTCGATAAATTAATACTTGGATTGAACACATAAGACTCGTAAGCGTAAAATTTATAATCTGTAAGGTTTGTATAATTTAGTCCATCAGGGCTTATATCTATTTTAACGTGATGATTTTTACCCGAACCCGTGATTGCATTTGAAGCACCAATAATTTTATATTCTATAGTTGGAGTTAACCCGCTTAAATAAGCCATTGGAGTTTGTAAGTTATAGGTTTGAGCATTAAACCAATTGGCACGTGCACTTGCCCATCCTTCTCCATCTTCATAATCAGAACTGGTATATTTTTCTGAAGCGTTCATTAAATCTGGCCCATCTAAATACTCTTCTGCAGGAGCACTAATCACCGTGTCCATAAAATACAGCTCGGGCTGTAAGCCATTAAAATCAGCATCAACCCAATTGGTAAAACGTAAAGGAGTTTGAACAGTTGTATCGGGTAATATTGTTAAAAAGTATGCGGTGGTATCGGTAAAAAGCCCATTGAACTTATTAGGTTGCCAAGCCGGATTAGCATAAAGGTCAACGTCTATATTGCCATTGTTTTTGTATCCTAAAAACTCTATAAAATCAGTATTATTAAATACATTATCAGCCTCGCCAGCAATGTAAATAGGCACTTCTTTACCCATACAAAAAAGCTGTAATCGTTTGGGGTTTAAAGTACTTAAATTAATACCTGCGGCTTGTAATGCACTGGCATTTATTTTATGGGTGGCAGTTTGGCCTACTAAAAATTTATAATAGGGTTGATAGGTTTTAATCCACTCGAAACCATATTGCTGGGCATGAGTATTTGTATTGCCGAAAAGCAATAAAGCCAAGGCTAATAATTTAAAATAAGAAAATGACTTGTTAATAAGCATACGCTTAAAACGATTTTATGGTTGATTTATTTTGAGGCAAAATAAGATTTTACCGGCTAATAAACTACTAAATAAAATACTGCTTAATTTTGCTTAAAGGCTTTAATAGCAAGGTATACCAAGGAGCTGGTTGACCATTGATAACCCAAGCATTTCTGTCTTGAAGGTTTGCCTTAAGTCTGTTTTTAAAACTACGATTGCTTTGACCACCCAAACGCATTTTAACAATAACCTGCGGTAAGTAAGACACTTTAGTTTGATTAAAGTAGCAAAAGCGGAGCATTAACTCATAATCTGCGGCTGTTTGCAACTGGTTATTGTATCCACCTAAGCGCTCATAAATTTCTTTTTTGGCAAAAAATGTTGGATGTGGTGGCATCCAACCCAATTTAAAACTAGGCCTATTAAAAGCCCCTGATCGCCATTTACGTACCACTTGTTCTTTATTGGTTCTGCTTATGTAATCCAAATCGGCATAAAGCACTTCGCAACCAGTATTTTTAAATGCTTGCGAAACTTGGGCTAGCACATTGGCATTGGCATAAAAATCATCGGCATTTAAAAAACCAATCACATCACCAGTGGCTAATGCCAAACCCTTATTCATTGCATCATACATCCCTTCATCGGGCTCACTCACTACAATAGAAATCTTATCACCAAAAGATTTTATTACTTCTAAACTTCCATCGTTTGAACCACCATCAATAACAATGTATTGTACAGTCACATTATCCTGAGACACCACACTCTCAATAGCATCTCGGATAAAGGCCATATTATCTAATACAACAGTAATTATGGTAACTTGAATCACTGGATTTGTTTATTTTTTTGTGTACGGTAACTATCAAAAAACCACCCCCATTTGTTAAAATAGGCAAAGGCAGAATTGATGTGGTATTTTAGTAATTTAAAGCTCTTGTATGAATCCTTGGCATAACCATGAATTACACTAACGTTGGGGTAATAAACGGTACGACTCACCTCTCCAATTCTTCTGCATAAATCGGTATCTTCCAAATACATGAAATAACGCTCATCAAATCCTCCAATTTGATTCAACACACTTGTTCGCATAAACATAAAGCATCCAGATAGATTAGGAACATCCATTTGTTGGTTATAGTCTCTATCTTTCAACTCGTACGAGTTGAATGTGGATTGGAATATTTTTTTCAACGAATCAGGGATAAAACGTCTACCAATTAAATCAAAAGGAGTTGGTAATTTCTTACATAGGTATTGTAAAGAACCATCACGGTAATTGATACGAGGCATTACAAGACCAATATTCGTATTCTTATCCATAAAGGCGACAAGCTCATTAATCACTTTTGCATCTAAAAGTATATCTGGATTAATAACCAAATGATAAGGCACTTTACTGACAACACTTTTATTGATGCCAATATTGTGCGCTTTTCCATACCCAAGATTACTACCAATAAAATTGTAATTTACTTTGTGGAAGTTAGATAATGAATTTAACTGTTTTGTTGGTGAATTGTCAATCAACATGATTTCAACAACATCTTCTGAATAAGAAAGTTGCTGAATTACTTGCTCTAATTCAGAAGGGGTATGGTTGTAAGTTACAAGAGATACTAATACTTTCATACTGTTTAATCAAGTAACTAAATATAACAATCTAGATACTGTTTTGACATTGCTGTTGCTGTTTGGCAATTATATTTGATTTTATTTGGAATAACATCAATAAACAATTGGCCCAATTTATTTTCATCTTTGAGCGGAAAAAAATATACATCAGCACCTTTTGATGCATAGAATACATCATGATGCTGTGGTATATCAGATACAATACAAGTAAGGCCTGATAATGCAGCTTCTAGAACTGTATTAGGTAACCCCTCGGAATGAGAAGCTGATACAAAAACATCTGCACATTTCAGGTACTCGTCAACATTAGGCACGTTTCCTTTAAATATCACATTTTCATTATGTGTATTTAAATTAAGAGAACCATTTCCTAGAAACAATAAAATTGAATCAGATAAATTAGCCAATATGAATGAATTAATTATTGTTTGAGGATCTTTTCTAGGAATAAGGCTCCCTACTGATATCAATATTTTTTTGTCTAAAGGAAGATTATTTTTTTTTCTAAGGACTTGCTTCTCTGTTTCCGAAACAGCATAAAAAATAGTTTCATCAGCACCGTTTTGAATGACTAAATCGGGGTTTAAATAATGATAATGATTTAATAAAGTTTGTGAACAAACCACCTTACAACTTGCGTGTTTAAAACCCTCTAATTCCTTTAATGCTAAATAGTTTCCTATTATCCTGCCGTATGTATCAACATAGTTATCTTTTAAGTTAGCTTCTAGTGTAACTACACGTTTTGTTTTCGTTAAATACTTAGCCGCAAGAGATGTTCCCCTGTAACTAAATGTATGTACAATGTGCTGCGGATTGTTCAGCAAAAAAACTTCAAACATTTTTTTATAGCCAAAAAACATTCCATACAATCTTGATTTATTGAAACATACCACCTTCACTCCTAATGACTCAAAATCACTTTTCCTTGAATCTAAAGGCTCTTGGGATAATGTTATAATTGTAATACGTACTTTATTTTTATCTATAAACTTACAAAGATTGTAAATTACATTTGTAACACCTGAGCGCTGAAGTGTAGAATTTATTATTAATAAATTAATCATTAGATTATTACCTATGGTTGTTTATTTGTCCTATAAGTCGATTAAACATACTTTTAAATACCCTTAACTTGGTAAAGATAGTAATCTGCTTAAACAACACATATAACACGGATACTTTTGTTATAGCTGAACCATTTAAAAATGTTAACACCATCATTTTTAGTGAGCGAAGTGCTACCCAAGTTTTTATTTCATGTTTTTCAATGGACGAAATTTCTTTATTGTACTCAGAAAAATAGGATTCTCTAACCTCTTTCAAGGCATCTATTCCATTTACTAAATTCTGATATCCCCAATCCGTAAAGTTTCTTAATTGAATTTGCCTGTGTGTTTTATCATCCAATTTAATGTTTAATATTTTATGCAACATTAAAGCCGAATATTCAATCACGTTTTCATTTTGTAAAGCTTTATTCTTGTTAGATACACTCACAAAATTTCGGGTATAGTGATACCTATTTTGTTTATCGGTTAATACCGCTAACTTCTTTTCGCTACAAAGCAGATTCATAAATAGCACATAATCCTCTATATGATGAGCTATTGGGCTTTCATCGTATTTTATTTGTTTAATTAAATCAGCTCTGATTAAAAGGCCTGCATGTAAAAGAGGCGTTTCAAACAAACCAATAAACTTTGCAGATAGATTACGGGTGCCTAAAAAAGTCTCCACAAAACTATGGTACTTACCCTTACTATTATAATAATCTGCATACGAAGTAATTAAATCAACTGTAGGATCAATTTCCAATACCTGAAGTTGATTACTAATTCGTTCATGCGTTATGTAATCATCAGCATCAAATCGTGCAACAAAATCTCCAGTAGATAAATTCAAAGCCTTATTAAGTGTTTTAATAAGGCCCAAATTGTAGTCGTTTTTAACCAACATAATTCTTGCATCGCTTCGTGCAAGTTCTTCTAAAATTTCGTATGTATTATCTGTTGATCCATCATCAATCAGTATAATTTCCAAGCATGTATATGTTTGATTTAATAAAGTAGGAATTGTTTTACGAACAAAAGCACCAACATTATAACAAGGAACAATTACACTAACTTTACTAACCATTAACTACCTCCAGATTTTCATTGGTTGTTAGCACAAAAAAAGAGGCGCAATAAATAAATATTAAATGGGTAAAATAATCAGACAAGCCTTTTCCGTTTGCAACTAAAAGAAAAAATGTAACAGCAAGAGATAACGGTATATAAATACGCGTAATATTGGGCATATTCTTTACTGTTTTTAATAGTAAGTTTAATTGAACCCAAAACCACAAAATTGCAAATGGTATACCTCCAAAATAAATTAATCTCAGATAACCAACATCGGTTCCCATATAGTACTGCCCAGGATTAACAGGATCATTCATTAGGCCATTTCCCAGCAAGTACGTTCTAAGTTCATTAGGCCATAAATACATTGTTTTCAAATCTTCGCTAGAGTCTGTGGTGAGTCCATTTCCCGACTGAAGATTTATAAGGGCTTCGAATGCAAACATTAATGCACCATAGTTAGGATTTGATAAGTTTAAAAGCACAAAAACAACCATAGCTCCTAAAATCAATAACAATACTTTTGAGAATTGTTTTGATGATTCACTTTTATAAAATGGAAAAAAT
>CAZJHS010000117.1:0-7399 GCA_964545895.1 uncultured Chitinophaga sp.
CCAGTTTTTCAATATTTTAAGGCTGACACTTCACTTTCGGACACAGACACAACTATTCAAAAATACTTTAAGGATATGGCGTTCAAACTCATCAAAGATGAAATTGACACAGACGACATTGAAGCAACGGTTAAAGCACAATTAGAATCAGTTTTACAAAAAGTCACGACAAAAATTAATGATGTGGTTAAGGCGACAGAAAAAGTGGAGCCAAAAATCGAATTTGATTGGAGCAAACTAATTTCAACGTCATTTGTAAGCACATCATCAGGAAATAATATTCCTTTAAGTTCAAGAGGGGATGGATTTAGAAGAATTACAATGATGTCCTATTTTGAATACATTGCTGAAACCGACCGAACAGATGATACTCAACAAATAATTTTTGGTTTTGAAGAACCTGAAACCTTTTTACATCCATCTGCACAGGAAAATTTGTTTGACAAACTTAATTCTTTAAAAGAAAACGGCTATCAAGTAATAACATCGACCCATTCACCAACCATTGTTGGTAACACTCTTCATGGAAATTTAATTCACATTTCTAAACCAGATAATGTTTATACGGTAACCCAAAATGGTATTAGCTATAAAAACATTGCAATTGATTTAGGTATAAAACCAGACAACACTTTTACCCCATTATTTTCTACTTCACGACTTTTGTTTTTAGTTGAAGGAATAGATGATGCAAATGCTATGCATCATAATGCAAACCAATACAAGCAAGCAGGTTTAATTGAACAAACTTTTGAAGAATTAAATATTAATATAATTCCAATTGGAGGCTGTGATAGCGTTAAGCATTGGATTAATCTTGACCTTTTTACAAAACTTGAAAAGCCATTCTTTATATTTTTAGACAGCGACAAACCTGACCCAGTTTCAGTTTCATTGAACGAAACCAAACTACTAAACTATGGCTTAGCGAGTGGTACAGATTTTCACATAACTCAAAAAAGACTTTTAGAAAATTATATTCACCCAACAGCTTTGCAAAGATTAGTGCCCAACTCTGTAATTACATACACAGATTTTGACCACGCGAAAAACTTTTGTAAAACTTACGCAGACGATACTATTAGAGGACATTTAGGAGGTAGTAAAGTAGCTGAAAAGCACTATTGCTCTCAAACTTTTGATGAATTAAGACTATCTTGGTTTGACGGCATAGACGATGAATTTATCATTTTATATCAAGCAATAAATGCAAAACTGCCAGCACAATAAAGGGCGAACGCACAACAGCAGTTTGGCAAAATGGCGGGTTCGGTGCTAAATTGAACATTTGGTTTTCAAATGAACATTAGTGCTAAAATGAAAGTAAGTACTTCAAAATCCGCCCGAACGCAAAGCACAAAACCGTTAAATATAAATGAATAAAAAAACGGCCTACATCATCAGGCCGTTTTTTTGTTTTTTAGGGCAATAAGTTAGTTGGCTTCAATGGTGTAGCCAGCTTGTTTTATGGCTGTTTCAATGCTTTCGGCTGTAATGGTTTCGCCAGTTACAGTAAGTACTTTATCGGGGTTGGTAGTGTCTACCTCCCACTTTTCAATGCCCGCAACGTTGTTTAAAAATGGAGTTACTGTGGCAATGCATCCGCCACATTTAATGTTGGTTTTAAATGTTAATGTTTTCATGTTATTTCAATGATGTAAATTTTAATCGTAAACTATTACTTACTACAGATACCGAACTAAGGGCCATTGCTGCAGAAGCTATCATGGGGTTAAGTAAAAATCCGTTGTAACTATACAATACACCTGCTGCCAATGGTATGCCTATTACATTATAAATAAAGGCCCAAAACAAGTTTTGCCTAATGGTTTTTATGGTTTGGGTTGATAGCTGCAAGGCTTTGGCAATGGCTGTTAAATCGGATGTTATTAGGGTTATTTTAGCCACATCCATAGCCACATCGGTGCCTTTTCCCATAGCAATTCCTACATCGGCAATGGCTAATGCTTCGCTATCGTTAATGCCATCACCCACCATGGCCACTACTTTACCTTGGGCTTGTAGTTGCTTAATAAAATTAGCTTTATCTGCCGGCAATAAGTTGGCTTGTATATTGGTTATGCCTACTTCGTTGGCCACCATGGTAGCTGTTGCCAAAGCATCACCCGTAAGCATATACACTGCTATACCTTTGTTTTGTAATAAGGCTACTGCCTGTGCCGATGTTTCTTTAATTTCATCGGCAATGGCCATCAGCATAAGTACTTGTTGGCTGTTGGCTAAATACACCACCGTATAAGCTCGGCTTTGCCATGCCGTTATCATGGTTTGTGCAGCCACCGAAACCTCAATACCTTGTTGTTGCATCAGGGCTAAATTGCCAATATAATACGTTTGATTTTGATACTGAGCCTGCACACCTTTTCCGGTAATGCTGGTAAAATTTTGCAACGACAAGTTGGCATCTAACTTAGGATTTTCGTTAGCAAATAAATCAACTACGGCATCGGCCAACGGATGTTCCGATTTTTTTTCTATGCTTAAAAATACGGCTTTCTGTTCGTTGTCGCATTGCTCATCAACCCAATTGTGCAATACCTTTGGAGTGCCTTTGGTGATGGTTCCTGTTTTATCCATTACCACCACATTTACGGCATGGGCTAACTCTAAACTTTGCGCATCTTTAATTAAAATTTGGTTTGATGCAGCCTTGCCCACTCCTACCATTATGGCAGTTGGTGTTGCTAAACCAAGCGCACATGGGCAAGCAATTACCAATACAGTAACTGCATTTAATAAGCCATAAGTAAAGCCATTATTGCCACCCAAAATTAACCATGCTGCAAACGTAATCACCGCAATAAGCAATACTACGGGTACAAATATGCCTGCAATTTTATCAACCAATTTTTGTACTGGCGCTTTTGAAGCTTGGGCCTGTTGCACCGATTTTATAATTTGGGCTAAAAAGGTTTGTGCACCTACCTTTTGGGCTTGATATACAAAACTACCTTTGGTGTTTAAGCTGCCTGCAAATACTTTATCGGCTTTTACTTTTTCAACCGCAATGGGTTCGCCCGTAATCATGCTCTCGTCTACAAACGATTGTCCGCTTACCACTAAGCCATCCACTGCAATTTTTTGTCCTGGTTTGGCCACCAATAAATAATCAACTTGCACCTCGCTTATGGGCAATTCAACTTCGGTTTGATTAATAATGGCAGTAACAGTTTTGGGTTGTAAACCCATCAGTTTATGAAGCGCACTTGAGGTGTTTGATTTAGCTTTTTCTTCTAACCATTTACCCAACGATACAAAAGCAACCACCACTGCAGCCGCCTCGTAATACACGTGCGCATGCAAGCCTCGGCTATGCCAAAACTGTGGGTAAAACGTATTAAATACACTAAATGCAAAAGCAATGCTGGTACTTAAAGCTACTAAAGTATCCATATTGGCCATGCCGTGTTTGGCTTGCTTATAGGCATGCACAAAAAAATGTCGGCCAAACCAAAATACTACAGGTGCAGCCAAAAGCATTTGTATAAAGTTGCCATAAGGCAAATCCATAAAAAACATACCCAGTACCATAACGGGGGCCGCCAATATTAACGACCAACGCGTGCGTTGTTTTAACTCGGTATAACTTTCGGTTTGGGCTTCTTCCTTAATTTGTTCAGCGTTAAAAGTATCAATCACCAAATCGTAACCAATACTTTGTATGCTTTGTTGCAATTTATGTAAATCGGTATTGGGCAAATAAGTTACCACTGCTTCTTGGGTAGCATAATTTACTTCGGCATTTTTAACTTCGGGCAAACTGCTTAACATGCTTTGCACGCTTACCGCACATGCTCCGCACGATAAACCTAAAACAGGAAACGTTTGTGTAATGGTAGTTGAGTTGGCCATATAAATTATATAAGATATGGCACAAAGGTGCAACAATAAATAGGTGCTGCTGTTACACTTTTAATAAATAGGTTTACATAGTTTACCTAAAGTTTATCTAACGCAGTACGATGTTGCTGTTGGCTATTTTTAAAAGCGGTGGGTGTAAAACCTGTAACTTTTTTAAACTGTGCCGAAAGATGTGCCACGCTGCTATAATCCAACACATCGGCAATTTGACTTAAAGTTAACTCATCATAAATAAGCAACTCTTTGGCGCGTTCTATTTTCTGCTTAATAATGTACTGCTCAATAGTAATGCCCTCAACCGATGAAAACAGCGAGCTTAAATAATTGTAATCGTAGTTTAAGGCCTGTTGTAATACCACCGACCAGTTTACTTTTAAGGCTTGGGGTTGACTGACTGAAGCGTTTGTATGATGAATTTGCTGCACAATAACCGTTTTAAGTTGATTAATTACTCGGCTTTTGCGATCATCTACCCTTTCAAAACCTTGTTGGGTTAATTGCACATCTATTTGTTGTAATTGGGCTGATGTAAGTTCGGTAGGTAATTTTACCAAACCTAAATCAATATGCGTAGGTACAATATTTTGCTGTGCAAAAATTTGCTGTACTGCTGCAATGCACCTATTACAAACCATATTTTTAATGTGCAATTCCATGTGTTATTCTCCTTCGTAAAAATCGGCAAGTTCGGCCATGTAGGTTTCGTTCCAGCCATCTACAATATCGTTATAATCTTCGTCAGGTATATTGGTGTGGCGCACTTCTACCGAAGTTCCACTTTTATCAAGGTGTAATTTTATAGTAACAATTGATGGCGTTTCGGTGCTTTCATCACCAAAATACCATTGCTGTACTATTTTTTTACCCGGTTCAAGCTCCAATACTTTGCCCACAATGCTACCATCCCACATGCTAAATTCGGTGCAAGGTTCGGCAGTAAACTCAGCCTTATCACCTGTCCATAATTGTATCGTAGCCTCAGTGGTTAATGCCGCATACACCTCATCGGGTGTGGCCTCAATAATGTAGTACTTCTTAAAATCTTTCATAACGTAGCACAAAGGTAATGTTTTGTAGGTGTTAAGTTGGGTTGATTTTTTTAGCCAACTTTTAATTTTACCTGCTTTCTTTTATTTTGCTAACCAAACAAAAAATCATCAACCCAAATACTATGAAAAGCTTTTTGCTTATACTTTTTACTACACTTACCCTATTTACCCAAGCACAAGATAAAGTTTATTACACTTACGGAAATGTAGAAACTGTTTTAGCAAATGGAGATTCTTATTACTACATTGAAACAACCCAGTTAGGCCCAGGAGAGTTTGAACAAAAAAAGTTTCGCGTAAAAACTAATGATTTATTAGAAGTTAGAAAGTGTAAAAGTATTAACCCGCTTATTTTTCATGGTAGCAGAGTTTTATATAATCGATACGGAGGCATAAGTGGTAAAGCTACTTTTTATAATCACCTTGCTACTGATACCGCCTACTATTATGATGAAGAAGGGCGTCTTTCTTTGTTTACCTATTACGTAAATGATACCCCAATTATAGAGCAAGAGTTTTATGAATCTGGCAAACTGTATTATGAAATGAACTATAAAAATGGGCTTACTAAATCTATCCAGTATTATTATGAAACTGGAGAAAAGAAACGCGCATGCTTTTATAATAATAAAGGAGAATTCAGAAACGGGGTATGCTTTACTAAAAACGGGCTAGATACTCCATACTTCAGCCCTAAAACACAAGTGAGTTTTGCTTTAGAAGATTTTAACAACAACATTTATGAGTTTTTGGTTGAGAAAATAAATTATCCGCAAATGGCTAAAGTAGCAGGATTAAATGGACTTGTAGTATTATCATTTGCAATAAACCAAGATAACTCCTTTTCTGACTTAATGATAGTTTTTTCCACGTCTTCTATTTTTGAAGAAGAAGCATTACGAGTAATGAATTTGTCGGCTCCATTTTGGAAAGCAGGAACAAATGAAGGCAAACCTACCTCATTACGTTACACACTTCCTATTAATTTCACCCTTGAATAAAAACAAAATATGAGATTACTATTAGTAACATTATTAACTACACTTACCCTTTTTACTCAAGCACAAAATAGGGAGTATTATACTTATAAAGGACAGCCAATCCCCGATAGCATAAATGCATATTACTATTGGGAAACTAAACAGCTTGACTCTGCTTTATATGAACAAAAAAAGTACGATGCTCAATTTAATCTACTAATGGAAAGACTTTACTGTAAAAGTATGGATCCGCATGTAATTCATGGTATTCATAATAAGTATGATAGCACAGGCAGAGTTACAAGTACAACAACATATGCTAATAATATGATTGTTGATACCAGTTATACCTTTTCAGATAACGGAAAAATAGATTCATACACCTATTATCAACTTGATACCCCAATTGTTTCGCGAGAGTTTTATGAAACAGGGGAATTGTACTCGGAGTCTACGTATAAAAATAAGGCACCCTTTTTGGTAAATTACTTTTATGAAACTGGAGAAAAAAGACGTACGTGTACTTATGATAATTATACATTACTTGAAGGTTTTTGTTTTACCAAAACAGGAGCTGATACACCTTATTACGAAGCCTTAATTATGCCCGAGTTAGACCAGTCGTTGAATAACTTTTTAAAAGAGAACCTTATCATTCCTAAGAAAAATTTGAAAGGAAGTGTCGTTGTTTCTTTTTTAATAACAGATCACGATTCGGTTGAAAATATTAAAATCGTATACAGCACTAATACTAAATTAAATCAATGTGTTATTGATGCCGTTTCAGTCTCATCTTCTCATTGGAAATCAGCTTTAAAAGAAGGTAAAAAAGTACCATTAACGATGTATCTTCCTGTAAACTTTTAATCCATCTTATCTCCTTTCCTCTAAAAATGATTTTTAGCATAATAAAAGTATTTTAATACTTTTATTAAAATACCTGCATACCTTCGTGTTGTTATTTAACTATAAAAACACATGAATACCTCTGATGAAAACATGCTTGATGTTACCCTATTGGAACCTCAGCTAAAACACGCTACCATTTTTAATTGGTTTGATAAACTTGCCGAAGGACAAAGTTTTATTATACATAACGACCACGACCCTAAACCTTTGTATTACCAACTTTTGGGCGAACGTGGCAATGTATTTACTTGGCACTACTTACAACAAGGCGATGTGTGGTGGAAAGTTAAAATTGGAAAAAAATTAGCTGATGAGCGTGATGAAACACTTGGCCAATTAGCGGCTAAAGATTTACACAAGGCAAAAGTATTTAAAAAGTTTGGTTTAGATTTTTGCTGCGGTGGCAAAAAAACTGTTAAACAAGCTTGTGCCGAAAAAGGTATTGATGTTACTTTGGTAGAACACGAATTACAAAACGTAAACAAAAACATTACCCAAAAAGAACTGCCTTTTAACGATTGGAAACTTGATTTTTTGGCTGATTATATTGTAAACACTCACCACAGCTACATAACCAAA
>CAZJHS010000118.1:0-7339 GCA_964545895.1 uncultured Chitinophaga sp.
ACAGGGTAGGTGTTTTCTTTGCTGTTATTGGTTATGGTAATCAGGAAAGTAATTTTTTCTCCTTCGTAATAACTCTCCTTGTCGGTACTTAAAATAAAACTTACAGGGTGATACTTTAAATCGGCCCAGGCATTGCTGCCTATTGCCCAAAGAAGCAAAATAAGGTAAGCCGATTTAGGTATTTTCATTGTGGTAAGTTAAGATTTTGGAATAACGTTTTTATTTTAAAATGGCATGCTGTGATATATACCAATAGCGTTTTTTAATAGTTTAATATCAAACCAATTAATGTCTTTTAAATCAAAAAAATCTTTATCTGGCTTTGATTTTTTTAATAATTTTAACTCCGCTGGATATAACTCTTGAATTATCAAAATATTCTTTTCTTGTTCCTTAAAAGTATAGTAAATTGATGTTGCATCCCACTCAATAAAGCCGAATTTTTGTTCTTTGGGTTTGATTATAATGAAAGGGAAGTCTGGCCTTTTTGATTTTTTTTGATATGCCGGCATCCTAAAAATAAGGCAGTCGCTAAGGGGGGCATAAATAATTGTCTTGTCATTGTTGAACCAAACCCAATTGTTTGGTGAATTTAGTAATGGTTTTGAATCTTGTCTATCTTTAAATAAAGCAAAAATACCAGCATATGATGACATTCTCCATTCTTCAATATTGTATATATGAATTCCATATTTCCCATCTTTTGTTTCTATAAAATAATCGTCAACCCAACCATTATTTTTATAGTCAATTAGTAGTGATGTGTCTATATTCCAGATGTTAATGTCTGTCATTGTTGATTAGTTGTTATGGTTGTCTGCACTACGACAACTTTGCATCGTAAAACTATTAAATTTTATAGAAGAAACAACGGGCAAAATATTAATTAGTTTGGGGCTGATGTTAATAGACAAACGCACGGCACGTGAACATTATTTATTAATCGAATAAAATTGGTAACGCCTAGATATACAAATTTGCTAAGGTAGGAGAAAGGTAATTTACAATGAGGTATAATAATTAAAATCTTTAGCCTTTCTCAGCTATCACCTAATGATTGGATTTATTGGCGAAGAGTCCTGCTTTAATTTAAGTTATTTTACTCCTGCTTTCATCAACTCATCAACAAATTACAAAGCATGTTTTTTTAGTTTTAGTACTACATACTTACTAGTTGGTGTATTGCTTTTATCAGCAACCGAGTTTATTGGTACCAACACATTGGTTTCAGGGAAATAAGTGGCGCAACATTGCTCTGGTATGTTGTAAGCAACAATCATAAACTTATGTGCTACACGCTCCACACCATCGTGGTAGTTGTATAAATCAACCACATCACCAACTTGGTAACCTAATTTGCTAATGTCTTTTTCGTTCATCAACACAACCCTGCGCTCGTTGTAAATGCCACGGTAGCGGTCGTCTAAACCATAAATGGTGGTGTTAAATTGGTCGTGGGTTCTGATGGTCATCATCAACAATTCATCATCAGCCAACTTGTTAAATGTTACTTGGGCCACATTAAAATTGGCTTTGCCACTAAAGGTATTAAACTTACCCTCACGAGATCCGTTTGGTAAATAAAATCCACCAGGTTCGCGCACACGTTCGTTGTAATTGTCAAAGCCCGCAATGGTTTTTTCTATGGCATTGCGCACGTTGTCGTAATGCTGTTGGAACAACGGCCAAGATGTTTGTGTTTTATTGCCAAGTGTAGCTTGCGCCAATTTACACACAATAACTGTTTCGCTTAGTAATTGATTACTTACGGGTTTTAAACTGCCTTTACTTAATTGCACCACACCCATGGAATTTTCGCAACTTACTATTTGTACTTCGCCATCCGCATTTACGTCTTTATCGCTACGGCCAAATGTTGGAAGTATTAGTGCTTCTTGTCCGGTTATTAAATGACTGCGGTTTAACTTGGTGCTTATTTGCACCGTTAAGCTGCATTTGTTTAATGCTTCGGCAGTGTATTTGGTATCGGGTGTGGCCGATAAAAAGTTGCCACCCATGGCAATAAATACTTTGCCGGGCTCATTGTGCATGGCTTTTATGGCATCTACCACATCATAACCGTGCTCATACGGAGCATTAATGTTAAACACACTGTTTAATTTATCAATAAATGCTTTCGATGGTTTTTCGTAAATGCCCATGGTTCTGTCGCCTTGCACATTACTATGACCGCGAACAGGGCAGGTGCCTGCACCAGGCTTGCCAATACTGCCTTTTAGTAGTAATAAGTTTACTACTTCTTTAATGGTATCAACTGCATTTTTATGTTGCGTTAATCCCATGGCCCAACACGCAATTATTTTCTTTTTGTGTTTAATGGCATCTGCTGTTTTAATAATATCATCAACCGAAATTCCGCAAGCCTCGCTCAATTCATTTAAATCGTATTGGTTGAATGTTTCTTTCAGTTGCTCGTAACCGTAAGTATGGTTTTGTATAAAATCTAAATCAAAAACAGAACCCGGATTTTTTTGCTCATCAACCCAAAGCAGTTGTTCAATGGCTTTTAGTAAAGCTAAATCGCCATTAATTTTTACCTGTAAATAAATATCAGTTAACTGCGATTTAATGCCCAACACACCGTTTAATTTTTGCGGATTATTGAATCCCATTAAACCGGTTTCTTTAAGTGGGTTGATGGAAATTATGGTACATCCGTTTGCTTTTGCTTTTTGTAAAGCACTTAACATACGTGGGTGATTGGTACCTGGATTTTGTCCTAAAATAATGATGACTTCGGCTTCGTAAAAATCTTCTAATTTTACCGAACCCTTTCCAATACCAACGCTTTCGTTTAATGCGACACCGCTACTTTCGTGAC
Source organism: uncultured Chitinophaga sp. (assembly GCA_964545895.1). Lineage (GTDB taxonomy): Bacteria > Bacteroidota > Bacteroidia > UKL13-3 > UKL13-3 > UBA6183. The sequence continues at coordinate 2,843 of CAZJHS010000118.1, forward strand.
ACATGTTGCTGCAATCGGGTAAATTATTGGTGCCAAACTCGCGCACAAAAAGTTGGTATAAAAATGCTGCTTCGTTACTTGTTCGTCCTGATGTATAAAAAATAGCATCGTTAGGCGAGGGTAAATTATTAAGCTTGTTGGCAATTAATGAAAATGCATTTTCCCAAGTAATAGGTGTGTAGTGCGTGGCATCTTTTGCCAAATACATGGGTTGCGCAACACGACCTTTTTTGCCAATTTCGTAATCGTTTAAGTTGGCCAATTGGGCTACACTATTTTCTTCAAAAAACTTTGCCCAAAGTGCTTTTGTGGTGGCTTCTTCGGCAATGGCTTTAGCTCCATTCTCACAATACTCGGCAATGGGCGATCGCTCATCATCAGGGTCGGGCCAGGCACAGCCTGGGCAATCAAATCCATCTTTTTGGTTTACCTTAAGCAAAGCGTTGGTACCACGTATGGGGCCCATTTCGCTAAACACATGCTTAACCGCAGATATTACCGCAGGAATTCCCGCAGCAGTTTCTTTAGGTTCGGTAAGTTTAATGTCTAAAAACTCTTCTGGGTTTTCAGGATTTGGATTATTGTGTGCCATTATTCAAAAGTAGTGAAAAGGGTATACAAAAAATAGGAGGGTTGATTAACATTGAACGTTAAACCACTGTCTCACCAAAAGTAAGCAAATTATGGTCTGGGTCGAGTAGGGAAAACTCCTTTTGTCCCCATGGTTTTGTGGCTAAATGTCCGTTTGGATGAATGGCCACGTTTTTATCCAACAACGATTGATACAAGGCATCAATATCCTTAACACGGATGTACACTTGTCCGTAGTTTTCTAGTGGATTTAATGTGGCATGCTCAAAAAAATGAATTTGAATATTGTCCTTCTGAACCATTAAATAATCAGTTGATTGGTGTGTACCAAATATCTCAAAACCTAAGGTATTAACATAATACTCCTTGGTAGTATTTATGTTGCGCATGGGCAATTTTGGGTTGATAACTGAAAGCATAAAAGAAGAAATCTAAAGTTTGATTTTTATGTTGCTTATTGTGGTAAAAATAATAATATTCTACACGGTGTCAACAAATAAACCAAAACAAAAAACGCCACTCTTAATAAGAATGACGTTTTTAAATGTATATGCTAACTTAATTTATTTTTCCACCTTTGATTACTCTTAAAATAACTGCAATAGCAGCAATAACCAGTAAAATGTGGATGATGTTTCCTGCATTGTATCCTAAAAAGCCAACGGCCCAAAAAATAACTAGCATGATAGCAATAATGTAAAGTAAGTTGCCCATATCAGTTGCAATTAAATTCTATATCCTATTGTAAGTTGAGCCCATTGGTTTTTATATCGAGGAGTTGAGCTTGTTCCGTCTCCATGATTAGTTTGAATATCCCAACAAGCTCTTGCCGAAACTACCCAATGCTCTATATTTACATCGGCACCAATAGTAAATCCAAATATGTTTTTTCTGATGTTATCTCTTTTAAATTCTTGCTCTTGTTGGTAACTGTTTGCGCCAAGTGTATACACATCTTTTTGGTGTAGCAAGTAGGAGTATTGTGGTCCTATTAGTAAAGTAATAAATTCGGTTGGTTTTATTTGTAATTGTAAAGGCACATCAAGGTATGTTGAAGTTCTTGTCATGGAGTATCCAGTACCAAGTAAAGTACCCGAACCATCAAATCCTTTTTGACTTAGTAAAAACTCTGGTTGAAATCCAATAAATTTTCCTAATGGAATTCCAGCAAATAAACCTCCTGCAAGTCCAACTTTAGCATCTGCCTTAAAGTCCTGACCTTGTTCGTCCCATACATTGGCATAGTTAAAACCAACTTTTGCGCCTAAAGTCACCTTTTCGTTTAACCCAGTCATACTGTTTTGTGCATGTATTGCAACAGTATTAAATAAAATAAATAACCCAATAATTGATTTTGTCTGAATAATTCGGGTTCTATTTTTGGTGTAACTATTGTTTTTAGCGTTCATATAATGATGTGTTGATTTATTTTATTTTCAACACTGTAAAGGTGATACCACCGTATACTTTAACCATTACATAAAAATGTTAAATTGTTACATGATTTTGAGGTGGTAGTAAATGATTTCACCAAATGTTTATCGCGTTATCATTAAACCAAAGTCAGTTTTTATTGATGCTAGTTTCAGTTTTAGCTTTTAAATAACTCAATCCCATACGTACTTGCGCATATGAAATGGCATCGCCTAAATTGCTTTTTATAACAGATAGGGTGGCTTCTTTATCACCTGCTTTTTTAACTGCTGCGCGTATCTCATCCAACTCACTTGGCGATAAAAAATCAAACACATTTACTTCACCTGTTGCTACAAACTCACTTAAATGGTTTTCAACGGTTCCTGTAGTAATGTTACGTTGTTTGGCAATATCAATTACGCTCATGCCTTGTTGGTAAAACTCCAGCGTAATTTTTTTGGTGTTGCCTTTTTCTTCTTTGGTTGATGATGCAGCAATTTTAACAGCCGTTGTTTTTCGTTCAATTAAAGGCACATCAAATTGGTAATCGCCAAAGGTTATGCATTGCACATGGTCTAATTTCTTCCACATAAAAGCAACAAGTTCATCCGTATCTCGGGTAAATTGTTTTACCTTAACTTTTCCCTTTAAAAAAGTTTGTACACCTTCCATGGGTGTAATTAACTCATCGTTTATGGCTCGGGCAAAGTACACTTTGGCTTTCTTTACACGGTCGGTTAACATGGCGGCATCTGGTGTTTGATTTTTTAAAATCTCTTCCAACTGTTTTACAAACTTATCAGCTATTTGTTGTTGTGCTTTAGCGCGCTCCAACAATGCAGTTGATACACCACGAAGCATGCCTTGGTCGGGTAATTTTTTATTGTCGGTTAAATCATTGTATTGCGTAATTTCAACCAATAATTTACTCCAATCAAAGGTTTTTAGTAAAAGCTGTGCAGCAAATTTAGGTCGTTCATCGGCCAAAGTTTTGTGTACAAAATCAGTGCTATTTTCTTGTTGAGCAAATGCAATAATTCGTTCATCGGTATGAACACTTTGCGGAGTGATGTGTGATAAAAGTGTAATGCCTTGTAAGGTTCGGCAGCGGCTTAAAGCTACATACACTTGGCCCGCAGCAAACGATTTGCCTGCATCAATCACCACCTCATCAAAGGTTAGGCCTTGACTTTTGTGTATGGTAATGGCCCAAGCTAAACGTATAGGATATTGTTTGAAGCTACCTAATTCTTCCTCTTCAAGTTTGTTGGTTTCTTTGTTAAACTTATACCTAACGTTGGTCCACTTTTCTTTTTCTATTTCAAACAGGTCTTTATTGTCGTTAAACTCAACCCTAATACTTTCCTTACTTACAAATTTTACAGTGGCTAACCTGCCATTAAAGTAGCGTTTTTCGTAGCTCGAATCGTTTTTAATAAACATAATTTGAGCACCTGGTTTAAGTTCCAATTCCATTTCGGTGGGCAAGGCTTTTTCCGAAAAATCCCCATCCACCGATCCGCTGTATGTAACAGATTTTCCGGGTAGTTTGGCTAACTCGCGTTGGTTAATTTCATCGGCAATACGGTTGTGTGTGGTAAGGGTAATGCGGTGATTTTCGGTAGGCGTGTAATGCTCAACAAACCTGCTGCGCAGTATATTTACATCACTAGCAGTAAGGGAATTGTTTCTGATATTGTTGAGTAAGTTTATAAACGTTTCTTCTTTCTGACGGTAAATTTGTTTCAGTTCAATAAACAACGGAGGGTTGTTAATGATGGCTGGTGCGCTAAAAAAAAACGGACTTGGATATTCTTTGCGCATCAATTCTAACTCCATATCGCCAACCACCGGTGGTAGCTGAAACAAATCGCCAATAAGCAGCACTTGCACGCCACCAAAAGGTTTAGTGTTTTGACGCACATGTTGTAAAATATCATTAATGGCCTGCATCGAATCGGCCCTAACCATACTTACCTCATCAATAATCAGTAAGTCGAGTTCATTCAACAATTCAATTTTATCGCGGTTAAAGCGTAGGTTTTTTATCAGCTGAAACTTATCTACGGTAGCATTGTTACCAAAAATATTGGTTTCGTTAGGTAAGTATAAGTTAAACGGAAGCTGAAAAAAGGAGTGTATGGTTACGCCACCTGCATTTATAGCCGCCACACCTGTTGGTGCAACAATGGCTACATTTTTATGCGAAGCATCTTTAATGTATTTTAAAAAGGTAGTTTTACCCGTTCCTGCTTTTCCGGTTAAAAATAGGTTGCATGAGGTGTACTTAATTACATCAGCGGCTAGGTTAAATAATTCGTTTTCGGGGTCGGTCGTTTGTTTCATTTGTACATCAATGCCACAAATAAACTTATTTTACCTGTAAAGCGGAATTGCTACCGCTAAATTGTTGATTTATGACGCCTAAAAAACAATAAAATGCTTTAGTTAAGTACTTTTTACTGTTTTTAAATAAGTTAATTAAAACCT
>CAZJHS010000119.1:0-7049 GCA_964545895.1 uncultured Chitinophaga sp.
CGAGTGTAATAAACTCAAAAATGTTTCACCTAAGATTTTGATGTTTCACCTTTAATAAAAACAGCCGAAATTTCGCATAGAAACTCATTTAGCAAATGTAAACTCTGATTTAGTAGAAAAATGTTTCACCTCGGTTTCACCTGTCTATAAAAGTATTCCAAAAGCCCAATAAAATAGGCACAATGAAAGGAAATAAGAATCCCAGCGAAATCACAAACAAACTTAAGCCAACTTTGTGTTGGCTTTTTTTATGCAACACCTTGAGCTGGGATGAGAAGTATATGCAGACTGTAGCAAGGCGAAACGTCTGTAAATCCCAGCGAAATCACAAACAAACTTAAGCCAACTTTGTGTTGGCTTTTTTTATGCAACACCTTGAGCTGGGATGAGAAGTATATGCAGACTATAGCAAGGCGAAACGTCTGTAAATCCCAGCGAAATCACAGACAAACTTAAGCCAACCTTGTGTTGGCTTTTTTATGCATTTAAACTCTCCTACAAACTACTTTCAATCCTCAATCCTAATCATAAGGCCTTACTTGCTTTAGATACAATTGACCTTGTTGGTCGAACTTAAATTCAATATCTAATACAAAATCTTCGTAATCCTTACCTATTCCTAAATCCGATTGCCAAAAAAGCTGCTCATTTACCAACATTACTGCATCATACAATTGTTTAACTTGTAGTGTAGTAAGTACTTTCGAACCTGATGTTAAATTGCTAAAAGTAATGTAATCAATATTTACGCCATGTTCCAACGGATTCATGGCATTGGCGGCAGTAACAATAAGTTGGTCGCAGGTTACAGTATCTGGTGGCGATACCACACTTACCTCTCCTACCTGCACATTAACTGTAATTCCCATAAAGTTTTTACGGTATAAATTAGTAGTTACCACTACACCATTTGAAGCTTCATCAGGAAAGTTTTTATGAACCAATATGCCCATCATCATGGTATTTTGGTTTATGCCAAAATAGCTTCGCTCCATGTATGCTTGATATTTCCATGCACTTGCCCATACTTCTTTAATTGCTTTTTCAATACTCTTGTTTTTGCTATTAAGCTTCCCTGTTTTACTTTCATACAAGCCTGCCCCACTAAATCCCGTTTCGTCTTCGGCATTACTGCTACTTCTAAATCTGTAAGTATCGCCTACATTATTGGCCAAAATGCGTTGCGTTACCAATTCCACTAATTCAATATTAAGCGGTGCATGTAGTATTGATTTACGCACTTGCTTTAACTTGTTTTTTATTGCCTCAGCATTTGATGTAGATTGAACTAAACTGCTTAACTCAGCCAATTGTAGGGCAACTTGAGGGGTGCTTATGTGTTGGTGATAATAATAAAACGGAATAGCAAAACCACCTGCAGGAACGGCAAATTTTTGGGGAAATTTTAAGGCTAATCGGTTAAGTTCGGCAAATGATGCCGCTTTGTTACCAATACTAATTTTAGCTTTAAGCCTGGCCTTAGATAAATTTATCAAGCCTTTTTCGGTAGTATCAAACCTTAACTGATGAACCTTTGTTGGTTGCTTCTTTAATGCTTGCGCAAGTTCATTTTCAGATACTGGAGTAATTTTTAAGCCACTATCATTTACAACCAACTTTACAGGTAAGCCAACCAAATCTGCATACAAATTTTTTTCCCATATTTGAGTATGCACTGCCGCAGGTATTTTCCTATTATGACAAAGTACGTTTATGTGCGATAATGGAGTTTGAAAAACATCTGTAATAATAGCTTTACACAAAGGTATTTGCGTTGGACTTCCTTTAATAATCAAAATATCGTTAGGCGAAACCTGCGTGAAATCCTTATCAATGTTTTCTATTTTTTTAAGAATGCCATAACACACACCACTTTGAACTGTTTGATATTTTTGACCTTTATAAACCTCGGATGGATAAAGTTTTGGCAAGTTTAAGTTCCCACTATCTGCAAGCTTATTCAGGTAATCAGAACTTACCAATACAGTTAAATTTGATTTAATAAAGCTGTTGTTGGTTACCAAAGTAAATAGCTGATTAATTTGTGCAATACTGTACTCGGTACTACTTGTAAACTCTAGCGCATATTTGCCTGATTGCCTGTAAAAGTTTAAGTTAGCCAATACGTACTCTTGTCTCGAATTTTCGGAGTAATTAAACCTATTAAATTGTCCAAGTTCTCCATCAAAATCAAGCATATCAATACAAAACTCTATGTGATAGTTAAATTTTTCGGAATTAATAAAATACAGCTTTTTGGTATTAAGCTCAAGCACCAATTTAACGGATAACACGTCAGTATATTTGCTACTTAAGGGTTCGCCACCCAACAAAGCAAAGTCTTGTAAACTATTAATTTGCAGCAAATAACTTGGTTTAGTAACGGTGTTTTTAGGTGTGTTTGGCTTGTTAAAATTCCGTGCTGATTGTTGACAAGAGGCATTAAATCCCACCGTTATAAACATTACTAAAACAAATAATTTACCCATGTTTAAGTCAATTAATTTTAATCACAAGCCAACAATTAAAGTATATCAATAAATAACTAATAAAGGTTGCCTTAACTAATAAAATTTAAAGCATCCTACCTGTGTTCTTCAATTAAATATTGTATAAAGTTAGCACAGCTCCTCTCCAAAATTTCATATACTTCTTTAAAGTCTTTGGTTTCGCCATAGTATGGATCGGGCACATTTCCATCAGGCTCAATAGTATCGAAACTGCGCATTAAAACTACATTAGTTTTGGCATCTGCAGGCATTATTTTTTTAATGTCGTGCAGGTTATTTTTATCCATAGCTACCACATAATCAAACGCGCTAAAATCATTAACCACAAAAGCTCGTGCACGGTGCGTTAATTTTATTTGATGTTGTGCAGCCACGTCAATGCTACGTTTATCGGCTAAGTTGCCAATATGGTAAGAGGCTGTTCCGGCAGAATCTGCGTTAAATAAGTGAGCCAAACCATGCTCGGCTATTTGTTTCATAAATATGCCTTCGGCCAATGGTGAACGACAAATGTTACCCAAGCAAACAAATAATATTTTAATCATGCCGCAAAATACAATTTTACGTAAATTGGCCACGTGAATAAAAAGCTAATTTTAATATTAATGTGCTTTACCCTCCTTGGTTGCGATTATGAGAAATATAAGTACGGATTTTTTGAAGGCAACTGGGTACTCCTAAACTATTTAGATACGGTACAAAAATACCGATCGGTGGCAAAGGCTAATCACATGCCAATGCAGGAGCTTTTCATGAAACGCTACGAAGATTCTATTACTTTTATAGAGCAAGGTAGCGTGCCCAAAACTTTTCACTTTACCTATAAAACATCAAACCATATTATTCTGGATGAAGCCAACATTCCGAATAGCATTGCGCTTACTAAAAACACGTTTAAAATAAATTATTATCAAAATAAAGTATTGCTTGAATACGTGTTGGCCGATGAACGCTTGGTTGACTCGAACAACACCATTGGTAAACCATACGCAAGCCGTAGAGTAATAAACTCGCTGGTTTTAGGTGGTGTATACAAACAAATGCACAACGATGTACCAGTACAATTTTATACCAACGGAACCATTACAGGTTTTAAAGATGCTGAGTTTTATGAGGTTTGCTTAGATAAAACATGCGCCTTAAATTACCCTGGCGATGTGGTACAATTAAAACATGGCGAAGAGAAAAGGTACTATACTTGGGAATGGCATAACAATACGCTTATGTTGTATAACCTAATATTAAACAACAATACACTAACTAAAGGCCCAAAGGCATTTGAGTTTTTTAAAATTAAATAACCCCAACCCCACGCGTGAACGACCAATTAGCCACATTTGTTGAGATTATTTTGCCTTTGCCATTGCCAAAGCTATACACTTACCGTGTGCCTTTGGAGCTAGAGGCAGAGGTAGAACCAGGCAAAAGGGTTATTGTTCAATTTGGTAAAAAGAAGTTTTACAGCGCGCTTATTTATCAAATTACACACCAGCCACCTAAAGATTATGAGGCTAAATTTTTAACTGCATTATTGGATGAACATCCAATTGTTAGTGCACATCAATTTAGATTTTGGCATTGGATAAGTACTTACTACATGTGTACTTTGGGCGATGTGATGAATGCAGCCCTACCCGCTCCGTTTAAACTAGAAAGCGAAACGTTGGTAATGCTTAACCCCGATTGCGAGCTAAACGAAATTGAACTTACCGATAAAGAATTTTTAGTAAGTGAAGCCTTAACTGTTGCACCGCATTTAAGCATTACTGACATAAGCAGCATTTTAGATGTAAAAAATGTATTTGGCGTATTAAAAGGTCTTTACAACAAAGGCGTAATTATTTACACCGAAGACATTAAAGAAAAATACAAACCTAAAACCATTAGCTGCATAAGGCTAAACGAAACCTACAACAACGATACTGCTTTAGCAGCCGTGTTTGCTACTCTTGAAAAACAACCCAAGCAATTGGATGTGCTTATGGCCTTGGTGCATTTAAGAAATCAGCACGAAACGGTAAGTAAAAAACAATTATTAGCCTTTGGCGATTTTAGTGAAAGTGCACTAAAAACATTGCTAAAAAAAGAGGTGTTGGTTGAGTACAAACAGGCCATTGATAGGTTAGTTTTTAATACAGAAATTGCCGAGCCATTTGCCTTAAACCCCGAACAAAGTGGCGCTTTAGCGCAGATAAACCAGCTATTTACCCAAAAGGATGTGGTGCTATTGCATGGCATAACATCAAGCGGAAAAACGCATGTGTATGTAAAAATGATAGAGGAGCAAATGCAAGCTGGCAAACAGGTACTTTTTTTACTGCCCGAAATTGCACTTACCTCACAAATTGTACAACGCATACGCAAATACTTTGGCGATGCTGCACTTTCGTTTCACTCAAAATTTAGTGCAAACGAGCGTGTTGAAATTTGGCAAAAAGTAAATAGCGGAAAACCATTGGTTGTTATAGGCGCACGCTCGGCTATATTTTTACCTTTTAAAGAGCTTGGGTTAATAATTGTTGATGAAGAACACGAAACATCATACAAGCAACAAGACCCCGCGCCAAGATACCACGCACGCGATGCTGCAATTTTTTTGGCCTACACTTGGCAAGCCAAAACATTATTAGGATCGGCTACTCCTGCTTTTGAAAGTTACTACAACGCACGTACCGAAAAGTATGGCTTGGTTGAATTAAAAAATAGATTTGGCGAAGTGCCCATGCCCGAACTTTTAATTGGAAACATAAGTGAGGATACCCGAACTAAAAGTATGCACGGCTATTTTACCAAGGCACTTTACGATGCTATTGCACATGCTTTGCAAGCCAACGAGCAAATTATTTTATTTCAAAACCGCAGGGGTTATGCACCTGTACTAGAGTGCCAAAGTTGCCACTGGATGCCGCGTTGCATTAACTGCGACATTAATCTTACTTACCATAAATACAACGATAGTTTAAAGTGTCACTACTGTGGTTACACCACAAAAACACCTACAAATTGTTTGGCTTGTGGTTCGCACCAAGTTAGCTTAAAAGGTTTTGGTACCGAAAAAATTGAAGATGAAATTAGTGTCATGTTTCCTCATGCAAGGGTACTTAGGTTAGATTTAGATTCGACCAAAAGTAAAAACGGACACGAGCAAATTATTAACAGCTTTGAACAACGAGAAGCCGATATTTTAATCGGTACTCAAATGATTAGCAAAGGACTTGATTTTGGCCATGTAAGTTTGGTGGGGGTAATTAATGCCGATCAACTGTTGTACTTCCCCGATTTTAGGGCGCACGAAAGGGCTTATCAACTTATTACACAAGTTAGCGGCCGCGCAGGGCGCAAAGCGGTGCAAGGCAAAGTAATTATACAAACTAACACGCCCATGCACCATGTAATACAAGAAGTATTGCACCAGCGTTATCAAAATTTATTTGTTAACGAAGATACCGAACGCGAAAAATTTGGCTACCCTCCGCATACCCGATTAATTAAAGTTACAGTTAAACACCGCGAATACAACCATTGCGAACAAGCCGCATTTACCTTACAAAAAATGCTTTACAAGCGTTTAGGCACTCAGGTAATTGGCCCCGAGAGTCCGTATGTAGGCCGTGCACGCAACATGTACATCAAAGAGTTGCTTATTAAAATTAACAAAACATCGCCATACTTAGCTCAACTCAAACAATTTATTGGCGAGTGCATGCACTTGGTACTAACCCACAAAGATTTTAAGGGAACAGTTATGTTTGCTGATGTAGACCCATACTAAGCAACCATTTTTTAACTACTTTTGATTTTTAGAACCGTTAAATTGTAGTATGCCATTTTCATCAAACCCAACTATTACACTAACCAATTTACTTGATGCAATGCCTGAGCGCATTTGCGTTATTGATGATAATTGGACGGTATTGTATTGTAATACGGGCTTTTACCAAATGATTAAAGAGCGTCATGGGTTTGAGCAATTAGTTGGTAAGCATTTTATGGAAGGCGCACCGCAGTATTATCTTGATAAATGGGAAGGTTTGGTAAAAAGTGTTTTAGCTGGTGATTTATATGATGAGGTAATAACTCGCAATCAATACACCTCAGATAAGCATATACGCGTGGCACTATCACCCATTAAAAATGGCAACCAAGTGAGTGGCGCAATTATTAAACTGTACGATATTACCATTGAAAGAGAATCGCAAGAAGATTTGCTAGCCTTTAAACAATTGGCCGAAAACCTTCCAAATACAGATGTGTTGCTGTGCGATACTTCGCTAAACATATTAATTGCAGGTGGTGGAGAAATGAAAAAGTATGGAGTAGAAGGCTCTTACTTTATGGGTAAAAACTTGGTTGATTTAGCCAAAGAACTAAACTTAGAATCGCTTATTCCAATATACAAAGAAGCATTAAAAGGGCACCACAAAAGTGTTGAATATACTTATGCCGATTACTTTTACTGGCTTGAGGCCTATCCTATTTTTGAAAATAGCCGTGTTAAAAGTATTATTGTTATTACCCGAAATATTAGCGAGTTTAAAA
>CAZJHS010000120.1:0-6962 GCA_964545895.1 uncultured Chitinophaga sp.
AGACTGTTTGAAGTTAACCAATTGCAAAGGAATCTCGCATACTTACCAAGATAGCATAAGCTACGAAGCAGCTTTTAATCAATACAAGGCTAACGATTGCACCAAAGCAAGCAAGTTATTTGGCCAATACATTAGCCGCTTTGCAGGAGGATTTTTTATACTAAAAGCTAATTATTTTAAAGCTGAATGTGATTTTAAATTGAAGAATTTTAACGAGGCACTTACTTGCTACGAATATGTGGCCTTACAAAACCGTAACGATTTTACCGAACGTGCTACACGCCAAACAGCAGTACTTTATTACAGCAACAAAAACTGGCGCAAAGCATTTGAGTTTTACAGTGCTTTAGAGCGCATTGCTAGTGGTAGAGATAATTTACAAGTGGCCATCACTGGTATGATGAAAACAGCTATGTATGGTTTTACTATTGATACTGCTGCCATGTACTCGTTTAAATACATGAACTCTGGATTAACGACCAAAGAAAACTTATGGGATGCGAACTTAAACGTAGCACGTTTTTACATGAGCAATAATCAATTTGATAGTGCTTTAGTAAGTTGGAATTACCTGATTAAAGAAACCAAAAACAGCTACACTGCCGAGGCTAAATACAACGTAGCTTATGTGTTGTTTACCAAAAAAGATTTCAATGGATGTAAAAAAATCATCTTCGAAATATCAGAGAAATATGCCACTTACAGCAAATGGCACGAAAAAGCATTTTTGTTATTAGCTGATGTGTATTACGCTCAAAAAGACAATTTCCAAGCTAAAGCAACGCTACAAAGTTTAATAGAAAACTTGGATGAGGGCGAACATAAAAATACCGCCATACAACGCTTAAAACAAATTATTGCCGAAGAGGATGCTGCTAAACCTAAACCACAACCAACTCCTGAAAAAGAGATTGAAAAATTGTAGTAGTAAACCTCATCAACTTATAAAAAATACGAGTATGAAAAATATAATAGCATCAGTAACATTTGCAGTAATGGCCACTTCGGCCTTTGCACAAGATACGTTACGCACCAACGAGTACGATGTAATTAAAGACTTTAAACCAACCCTAACTGATATTATTAAAATTGCCAGTAACCCCAACCCCGAAGTACCCGAGGTAAAAGCACCTAAGTTGGATTACACCTTGCCAGAAACACGCTTTAACCCCGAAGCTACTATTTATACAATTAAGCCATTGGCTATGGGTACTGCGCTTTTACCCAAACTAAAAAACAACTATTTTAGATTTGGATATGGCAACTACAATGCTCCACTGCTAGAAGCATATGTAAATACGGTACGCAATAAAACATCGCAGGCAGGCGTGTATGTAAAACATTTTAGTGCAAGCCCAAGCAGTAACAACAAACAAAGCTTTAGCGATAACATAGTAAAATTATGGGGCAAGCGCTTTTTTAGCAAGGGCATGATAAGCAACGAAGTGGCTTACAACCGTAATGTAATAAACTATTTTGGATACCAACCACAAAGCCTTGATATACCTAAAAGCAACCTGCGCAGGCAATATGCTGCATTAGATATCAATGCCTCGTACAGCAATATTATTAAAGATACTGCTAAGCTTAAATTTAATGTTGATGCTGCGTTTTATAACTTTATTGATAACAACGACATCAAAGAAAATAACTTTAAAGTAAACGGTACTTTTGAAAAACGAGTAAAAGGAAATCCGCTAAAAGTATATGCTGCTGTAAACACTAACAACACGGCAATAAAAGATATACAATACAACCGTTTGTTTATTGATTTTAATCCAGAGTACACACTTACTTTTCCTAAAGCATTTATTAAACTTGGTTTTAACACCACTATGTTTAATGATAGCGTTGGTACCAAATTTTATCCATTTCCGAAAGTAGAAGCATCATACCAAATTACCCCAAAAACAATTACTGCTTATGGTGGTATTACAGGTAAATTAAACCGAAACACCTACCGCAGCTTAGCTACCGAAAATCCTTTTATTAGCAACTTTATGCTAAACAATACCTTAAACAAATTTGAAGTGTATGGTGGTTTGAAAGGTGAGATAAGTGCCCAAACCAGTTTTGTTTTACAATTCTCGCATGCCACAATTCAAAACATGTTGTTTTATGGATTTGATTCTACCTCAATGGGACAACGTACCATTTACGATACCGTTAACTCGGGCTTAAGTAATATAAAAGCCGAATTAAACCACGAGTTTGGCGAGCGTTTTCACTTTAATTTTACCATGAATTACTTTGGCTACGATTTGCAATTAAAAGCAGCTTACAGTCGCCCATCGTTTACCACACGCACCAGTTTAATGTACAACATGAGCGATAAGTTTATTATACGTGGTGATATTTATACCTTTAACAAACGTACCAGTATCGAAATGCCATCAAACAAAGAAGTAAGCTTAAAACCAATTACCGATATTAACCTGCATATTGATTACAGATACAACAAAAACGTTGGTTTGTTCCTTAATTTCAATAACTTAACCAACAACAGATACCAGCGTTGGTACAATTACCAAATGTTTGGGTTTAATGTTTTAGCTGGGTTAAGTGTAACCTTCTGATAGCTTGCGTTTTTATAATAAAAGCCCGCTTTGGTTTGTTTAACTGAAGCGGGCTTTATATTTTGCGACAAATTGATGCAAACTCAACTCACACATAATACCATTTGGAATAACGTTAAAGCGCTGCTTTTCAAGCACGATTGCGTTATTATGCCCAATTTTGGAGGGTTTGTGTGTAACCGCGAAAATGCACGCATCGATCAGGTATCGCACCTAATTACGCCTCCGGCTAAAAAGGTTATGTTTAACCAAAACCTAAAAACCAACGATGGCCTGCTTGCTCAAACCATTGCCCAAGAAATTGGCATCACATACAGCGAAGCTTTATTGGCTATTGATGATTTAGTAAACACGGTTAAAGCTACACTCGAAAACAACAAGCAACTTGAAGTTGAACAGTTTGGTACTTTTAGATTAAATGCTGAAGCCAACTATGTGTTTTTACCCAATAAGCTAAACAACTACTTGCATGCAAGTTTTGGCCTAACGCCACTTCAAGCAACACCAGTAATTGAAATGGCCCAAGGTAGCCGTAAAACACGTGTATTTAAAGACCGTAAAGAAATTCGTCAAACCCAAAATACCAAAACACGTAAAGGCTTAGGCTTAAAAATACTTACTGTATTTGTGTTAGGGTTGATAGGCATAAACGCGTATATCTTTATGGCTGAAAACAGCCTAATTGATAGCACTAAAATTAGTACTACTGGTATACACTCGTGGTTTGATTCGCTTATGGCTAAAGATACTGCACCAAGTGCAACAGCAACTGCCGAGGTTGTTGATAGTCAAACAGCATTTATACCCGAACCACCTGTAAACATTGAGCCTGAAGAAGTATTGCCAACAACAACAGATACTACTTACACGCCATTACCTGCAAACAATCAAGTATTAAACCTATCGGAAGTATTTGCACACACCAACATGAGTGCACCCAACTACTACCCTACTTGGTTTGATACCGCTGCTGTAACCGAACCTGCTTTGCCCGAAATTAACTTACCTGTGGCATCGCCCGAAATACCAGTGGCCGAACCTGCAACAACAGTTAGCAGCAACAACACTAAAAGCTACCATGTAATTGGTGGTGTGTTTTGCAACGAAGAAAATGCACGCAAGTTTTATAACAAACTTAAAGCACAAGGCTTTGAGGCCGAATTGTTATTAAACCCTAAAATAAATTGCAACCGCGTAAGCTACCGCAAATGCGCAACCCGCCAAGAGGCTGCCGCTTTAATTGATAGCTTAAATAATGTAGAAAAATCCGACATTTGGATTCTACCTGTTAAAGAGTAAATCTTTATTGGTAATATTGCATTACTACTTGAGTAGCTATAAAAAATCATGATTAAACGTATTGCTGTTACCTTAGTACTTATTGTAAGTGCATTGGGCCTTTTTGCACAAAGCAAAAAAGCAAACAACATTAGCTTGTTGCTTCCGTTTTGCAGCACACAATTGCTTGAAAACCCCAACTATAAAGATGCCGAACTAGGCAACTTATGCCGCGAGTATTACCAAGGAGTTTTAATTGCATTAGACTCGTTTGAGCGCGCTAAAGTAAGCTTACGTTTAAGCGTTTTTGATACCGAAAACGATAGCTTAAAAGTGGTGAGCATTATGCAAAAGACTACTTTTAAAGAAAGTGAACTCATTATTGGCCCAGTAAAACAAGGCGGAAACCAAGTGCTATCGCAGTTTTGCAAAAAAAACGAAATATACCATGTTTCGCCATTAATGACTTTTAGTAAAAGTAAAGTAGATGATCCGTATTGGATTTCGGCAAACCCCGATTTACCTGCCTATGCCAGTATTTTAGTAAAGCACATTACCAATCAAGATGCGTTAGCCCAAATTATAGTAGTGGCCGATAAATCGGTAATTGGTAAAAGTATTGGTGCAGCTTTTAAAAACTTATCGGCCGATAAAAAACTAAAAATAAAAGTGCTTGATTACAGTGCAGCGCTCGATTTAAAACTTTTTACATCAGCCACCAGCAGCAACCACATCATCATTGCATCAACCCAAGAGAGTGCCGTAAATGGTACACTACGTAATATAAAAGACACCAGTAATATTAGCCAACTGCACACCTACGGTTTAATGCAGTGGTTTGATTTTAAAACCCTAAATTACGATTTGTTGGAGCGTTGCAATACCATTATTGCTTCGCCTTTTTTTGTTGATTATGGCAATGCAGAAGTAAAACAATTTATTGCAGCGTATCGTCAAAAATTTAACACCGAACCCAGCGAAGCTGCCTTTAAAGGATACGACCAAATGTTGCTTTTTGCGCAAGCATTAAACAAGCAAGGCAAGCGTTTTATGGATAGTTTAAACGACCAAAACCAAAAAATGCTTGGTACCACTTACTACTTTGTAAAGCAAAAAAACAGCAGCTACCAAACCATGTATTTAAACCTAATGAAAGTAGCCAACTATAAGTTGGTACGCATTAATTAGCATGAGCTTATCGGGTTCACATCAACAAATTATCAAGCAATTAGCCTTAAACATTCATCCTTTAAGCGAGGTTGAGTTGATGGACTTTACCCAGATTTGGCAACCTTGCCAATACAATCGCAAACAATTGGTAACAGCTACCGGAAACGTAGAAAAATACTTATACATTGTGGTAGAAGGTATACAACGTGTTTTTTATTTAGACGATGAAAACCGAGAAGCTACTTTAGTTTTCACATATGCGCCTTCATTTGGTGGTGTGTTAGATTCGTTGCTGTTACAACAACCCGCTAAATATGATTACGAAACCCTAACGCCATCGCTTTTTTTAAGGGCCAACTATACCGATTTAGCAGCCTTAATGGATAAACACAAAGGCATTGCAAGCTTGGTTCAAAAAGGTGTTTCGGCTGCCACCAGTGGCCTGTTAGAAAGATTGGTAGAAGTACAATGCTACTCTTCCGAAGATCGTTTTAAAAAATTATTGAAACGCAGTCCTCATCTTTTAACCTTAATACCACACAAGTACATTGCCAACTATTTAGGCATTAACCCTACCAACTTTAGTAAGCTTATTAACCAAGTAAAAATATAAATGTTGGTTTTTACCAACATTTAGTTGTGCATGCGTTCGCACCTTTGCTGCATCAAATTTATACAACATGAATAGCAAAAAATTACGCGTAATCAACTCGTTGTTTATTGGGGTTAGTGCAATTAGTCTTTTCTCAGTAAGTGTTATGGCATTTTACAATCCGCAAGCCGTTATGGATTTAGTGGCCGTAAAACTGAACAATACGGATGCCTTTAGTTCTATACGCGGAGTGTATGGCGGAGCGGCATTAGCTATGGTTATATTTTTAGTATCAACCATTAAACAGCAGCAAAAAACAGCACTATTTTTTTTAAGTTTATTGTGGGGCTTGTATGCCTTTTCGCGTGCAGTTACTATTTTGGTTGATGGACCACTTGGTAATTTTGGAACGCAATGGATTATTACCGAAACCATTTTATTTAGTATAGCCATACTGCTTTATATTTACACTAAACATGAACCCACAACACAGCAATAACACTTTTTTAGTTCCATTGCAACAACAGATGGAGCAACAACTGCAATGGGTAACCAAAGTGGTACAAAACCTACCCGAAAACACCTTGCACAAACCAAGTGCAACGGGTGGTTGGAGCATTGCTGCCTGCCTTTGGCATTTAAATAGTTACTATGCTTATTACCTACCAATACTTGAGCAAAAGTTGCAACAAACCCAAGTAAGTAAACCATTTACTTATGGTTGGCTTGGGGCATACTTTACGCGAATAATGGAGCCAGGAAAACAGCTTAAAAAATACGCGGCTTTTAAAACCCATGTACCACCACCTCAGTTAAATGGTTATGCTACCGTGTACGAGTTTATACAGTACCACGAACGTTTCATGCAATTGTTGCAACAAGCCCAATACGCCAATTTAAATGCACGTATTCCAATTTCAATAAGCAAATTAATTAGGCTAAAAGCTGGTGATGTATTTGGATTTATTATTGCCCATAACAAACGCCACATACAACAAGCCCAACGTAATGTAGCTTGAGCTTTACCAGATGGGTTAAAGGTGATGAATGTTGACTGAAACTTCAATCTATCATCTAAACTCTAAATTTTACCGCAGAGCTACGCAGAGTTTTCGCAGAGTTTTTTGAGGCATAGATGCGCATGAGAGAGATTGCTCCGCAATTGGAGAGCCAACATCGCAGTATAGTTTCTAACAGAAAACACAGAATAGCACAGGAGTTTTGAATCTAGCATGTAACAGCTAAAAGCTAATAGACTCTTCTTATTGAATGCTTTATTTTAGCTATTGCATATTTTCAAAATTTTGCCATATTTGTTTTATAAACCTTAATCCAAATTACTATGA
>CAZJHS010000121.1:0-6729 GCA_964545895.1 uncultured Chitinophaga sp.
CTTATTTTTTCAAAATCTTAAATTCTACCCTGCGGTTTAATTGGCGGTCAATATCATTATTGTTATCGGCTACAGGTTGTGTTTCGCCATAACCAATGCTGTACAAGCGATTGCCTTTTATGCCTTTTTTAATTAAGTACTCGCGCACGGCATTTGCCCTTTTTTCACTTAGTAATTGGTTTTCGGTATCGCTACCCACGGCATCCGTATGACCAGATATTTCAATTACCATATCATCATTATCTTTCATTAAGCTTACCAGTTGGTCAAGCTCAGGTTTCGATTCTTCTTTAAGTACATCGCTGTACTCGTCAAAGAAAATATTATTTAAACGCACCACTTGGCCCGTTTCAATAGGTACTAACATAATGTTTTTAAATACCTCTTTGTAATCGCCCGGTTTAGTTAAATCAATATTTATTGATACTGGCGCATAACCTGCAGCACGTGCCGAAATACCATAGTTTTTACCGTATGGCAATACTATTTTAAAGTCGCCTGTTTTGCTCCAAAAAGTTGTTTTGCCACTTTCGCCTGTACTTGGTAATACCTCATAAATAATTTGGGCTTCAACATGTTGACGGGTTTTAACGTTAAGTACTTCGCCATCTAACAATACAACGGGTTGTGGCTTAGCTTGTGTTTGCAGTTTTATCTCTACAATATCAGCCTTACCAATGGTGTTTTTATACGAAACCATATATGCCTTTTGGCCATTGGCAGGTATGGTGTAATAGCCATCCCATTGTTCGGTATTTATTTGCGGACCAAGGTTAATTGGTTCGCTCCATTTTTGCCAAGTTTCATCTAATCTGCGGGTAAGGTATACATCGTTTTGGCCGTAACCACCTGGGCGGTTACTGCTAAAATATAAAGTAACTCCATCGGCAGCCATAAATGGTGTCGATTCATCGTAAGTAGTATTTAATGCATTTAGTGGTTTAGGCTCGCTCCACTTACCATTTTTTAATTGGGTCGAAAAATATAAGTCGTTTTCTTTACCATCTTCTTCTTCGCTAAAGCTTAACAGCAAGGTTTTATTGTCTGATAATAAATTAACTGATGAGCTTTGTCCGTTAAACATCTTTCTAAACTTCTTAATAGAAAGGTCGTAGGGTTCGCCCCAAACACCATTCTTTTTATCTACAAACGAAAAGCCTACACCCCAATAAATTCCATCTTTATAATCGCCACCAATTAGCATTTTGTTGCCTGATGGGTTTACATAAAACACGGTGTTATATTGTTGTTTGTTTAATTGCTTATCCATTTTTACAGCTGGCATCCAATTGCCGTTGCTGTCTAAGGTACTCATCCAAATATCTTGCCCATCATTAGGGAAATTATTTAGTGGATGATTGGAGCGCACAAAGTATAAGGTTTTACCATTTGTGCTAATAATTGGGCTTAGCTCTGCCGAAGTAGAGTTAATGGCTTCGCCTATGTTTTTTATCTCATAATTTTGAGCTTGCAAACAACTAATAGCAGTGTAGGTGGCAAATAGTAAAAATGTTCTTTTTAAGTTAATCACGTTGGTTAGTAGTTTAGGTTTATATGTTAAACATTACTTAGCGGGTGCAATTGGAAGATACACTTTTACATTATCCCAATTTAAGGTTAGGTTTAATGTGGTATCGTTTGATTCAAAATTAATCACAAATTGTTCGGTGGTGTTTAAATCGGTAAGTGTTGGAACATCCACGCGCAATACATCATTTTCAATAGCCGGAGCAGTTGCTCCCCATCTGTCGTTTTCGGTATTAAATGCAATAGTCCAAGTTTTTTCGTTGGGCACAGCATACATGGCATATAAGCCTGCCGGTAAAGTTTTATCACCAACCAATATGGCTGTTTTAGTGTTAAAAGTAGTGGCTTCGTTAGCTCCTAAACGCCAATATTTACCATAAGGCTGAAGCGCTCCTGTGCTTTCATCACCAAATATTATTCGGTTCTTTTTGTAGGGTTGGCAGTACTTAACCACCATATCTAAACCCTTGTTTTGGTAGGTAGCTGTGGCTTCTGGGCTATGCTTTTTAGTGGCCGAGCGCAGGTATGTTAGTAAGCCAGCAATGATGACCAATGCGGCTAATATTCCAATCAATACTTTTTTAATCATTGCCCCAATATAAAAAATGTAATTAAATAAGTGTGCTTAATTGTTTTAAAATCTTTTTACTGCTCGATTTTATAGAGGGTAAATCGTGTGCAGTTAAGGGTTCAACCAAGGCCATTAACTCCCCACTTAAATCAGGATATATTTTAGCCATTTTGCCCATAATGTGCATAGCAAATGCCCTAATTGCAGCTGGATTTTTAGCATCAGCAATGGCCTGCATGCAATGTTCAACCACCTCGCCATGTATTTCTTCAGGAATGGTTTTCATGCGGTACAATGCTCTAAAAATATTTCGCTTAAATGCCGGATGAATATCTTTTTGCAGGTTCACAAATATTTCGTCCCAGTAAGGGTTAAGCAATTGTGGTGCATGCTCTGCAATGTAACTTATAGGCCAAGCTGCACGTTGGGTTAATCGGTAGTTAGGTGTATTAAATGTAGCCATTAACTCGGCAAACAATTTGGGGTTATCGCCAATGTAATTTACAATGGCTTCGGTATTGCGTTTGCTATGTTCGCGTTCTAAAGCTAATTTTATATCCATGCTATACTAGTTAAAATTGGGCGCATTAAGCAGGTGCTTTTTTAAATCGGTTGCTGTTTGATGTACCATCACCAAAAACTCCATATTTATGGTATTGTTTGGATGCCCGTTTGCAAAAGTAATATCGTGTTTTAGTTGAGCCGATTCGTTTTTATCTAAAGCCTCAACCAACGAATTGTATATTGATCTAACGGCACGTTTTTGTTCTTCAGTTAAGCTTTCGCCCGCTTTTAGTTGATAGGATAATGTGGCAAAATAGGAGCTAAGCTGATTATTTAAAATAGAAAATTGCAACACCCATGTGCCGTTACCTTGCTTGCTTTTAGGCTCAGATAACATGCGCTGAAAAGCCGTGCTTAGGTTACTGGTGTTTACAAATAATTGCTTGCGTGCTAACCTATAGTTCGATTGACTCGCAGGTGTTTCATCACGCTCTAAAATAAACTTTAAGTAATTTAAATTAGCCTTTACCAAATCGGTGCAAATGGTTTTAAGTTGATACGACTCCCAACTTGGAAAAATAAAATAACTAGCACCTAATGCTAATCCCGCACCAATAATAGTATCTAAAATGCGCTCCCATGCTACTGATAAGCCACTGTCATTGCCCGTAAAACTAAATACAATTAAAACATAGGGTGTCATAAACAACACACTTATTACATAATTTACCCTTATAAAACTAAAGGCAAGCAGCATTAATACCGATAAAAAAGCCAATCGGGCATTTACACCCGGAAAATATTTGAGTATAACTAATCCAATTAATCCGCCAATTATGGTACCAATTACACGCTCGTAGTTTCGCTTTTTGGTATAGCTAAAACCAGGTTTTAAAATCACTAAAATGCTTAACAAAATCCAATAACTGTATTGGGTTTGATAAACAGTGCGCGCAAACACAAACGCGGCCACACATATAATGGCTAAACGTAACGCATGCCTAAAATGGTTTGATTTAAAATTTAAATGCGCAGCAAAAATTGGCCAATTAATAAGCTGAGGTTGTACAAATTTGGTTAGTTCTTTTTTGCGATGCTCAGGCAATAAATCGGTGGTGTTTTTGTAATTATAAATATGCTCTAACCTGTTACTAATATTACGTAGGTTTATCAGTATTTTTTTGAGCACCATGGTGTTCATGCCTTGTTGCTCTAAATCATCAACCCTAGCTTTTACTAAATTTAACTTGGGTGTAAAATGGTGTATGGGCTTTTTTTGCTCGTGATTGTGAAGGTTATTGCCAAGGTGTTCTAGCTCTTCAGCCATTTGGGTAATTACCTGTTCAAAGTATTGAAGTACTCCTGTGTGGCTAAATTTATCGCGTATTTCGGAGTAGTTGTAGTGGGTGGCCATACTTTGTTCGTACAAATCCACCAAATCAATAAAAGTAAGGAGTAAAATACGACCGTTTAGGCTAGAGTCGCCCATTATTTTTCGCGTTTTAAACAATATTTCGCGCACATGCTCCTGAAACTCGTTAACCAAGGCCTGCTGAGCAATTATTTTATTGTATTGGGTTTCTATGTTTTGTTCGGCACTGTAAAACCCTGCTTTTAATTTTATAAACTCGGCAATGGCAAAGGTGCATTCGCCCAACAATTGCTCTGCAGCACGGTAAGGTAAAAGTTTTTGGTTTGATAGGCTTAATAGAAAATACCAAAATCCGCCACCAGCAACTAATAGCGCATAAATACAAGCTTGGGTAAGGCTGATGTTTTGGTCAATTCCTAAAATCATTACGGCTAATGCAGCCACACCCATTGATGCAGCACGAGCACCAAATACGTGCAACATGCTAAATGCAAAACAACTTACGCCAATAAAAATAGCTAAAAGCAAGGTGTATTGAGCCAATAAGGCCGTAAGCAAAGCC
Source organism: uncultured Chitinophaga sp. (assembly GCA_964545895.1). Classification (GTDB taxonomy): domain Bacteria; phylum Bacteroidota; class Bacteroidia; order UKL13-3; family UKL13-3; genus UBA6183. The sequence goes on from CAZJHS010000121.1 coordinate 4,537, forward strand.
ATACTAAAAATAAAAGCCAAGGTAATAAGCATGGCATTTCTGCGGTGCTGATAGGGGCCAGGAGTATCGGGAATACTCACACAAAGTGCTCCTAATGATGCGGCAATTCCTTCGTTAATATGGCCGTAATTGTAGGCAATAATTGATGGAAGTAAAATACCCAAGGTTATTCTTAGTCCATCAGCAAAGTATTGGCTGTACAAAAAGCGCTTTAAAATTTTGCTTGATGTGGCAACTTGTTGCTGAATATTGGCGGTAACGTTGGGTAATTCCATTGCACTTCAAAATAAGGTAAAAAAAGAGCAAAAAAAAACATGCTCTAGGAGCATGTTTTTTACGGTAACAATGTAGTGTTATTATTATAAAACTTTAACATCAATCGCATTTAAGCCACGAGGGCCGTTTTGCGTTTCATAAGTAACCTTGTCGTTTTCGCGAATTTCGCCTAGTAAACCTGAAACATGAACAAAAATGTCTTGACCGTTTCCGTTACTTGGAGAGATAAATCCAAAGCCTTTCGTTTCGTTGAAAAACTTTACTGTGCCTTCTTGCATTGTAATATTATTAATAAATGAAGTAGCAAGGTAACTGTAAATAATTGATATACAATATTTTTGTTTTTTATTTAAAACAAAGTGAGTGTTTGCAAGCTCTAACACATGCATAATATTTTGTTCGAAAAAAACAATCGTTTAAAATTTAAGAATAATGTGGCAACTTGTTGTTGAATATTGGTTGAAACGAAGGAAAATTTTATTGGACTAAAAAAAAGAGCAAAAAAAAACATGCTCTTGGAGCATGTTTTTTAGGTAACAATGTAGTGTTATTATTATAAAACTTTAACATTAATCGCGTTTAAGCCACGAGGGCCGTTTTGCGTTTCATAAGTAACCTTGTCGTTTTCGCGAATTTCGCCTAGTAAACCTGAAACATGAACAAAAATGTCTTGACCGTTTCCGTTACTTGGAGAGATAAATCCAAAGCCTTTCGTTTCGTTGAAAAACTTTACTGTGCCTTCTTGCATTGTAATTGTATTAATAAATGAGGCTGCAAGGTAGGTGTAAATAATTGATATGCAATCTTTTTATTTTTTATTTAAAACAAAGTGAGCGTTTGTAGGCTTTTACATGTACAAAATAATCTCTTTGCATGGAAAGAAACTCTGCTGTTTTAGCTTTACGTCCCTTAGTTGTTACCGATTTAACGGTTGATTCGTTGCCATTGGAGCGGTTTCAGAATCAAACCTTACGCCCAATTCTAAAGTTTCAGCATAATGCCATGATACAATATTTTACGTTTTATTTTAATGGTAAATATATGCCTTTGCAGTCCGAACAGCGCGAGTTGTTTGTAAAAAAGGTACTTCAAAACGATAAAAACCTGCGCGTATTTTATATTGGTATGGTGGTTGGCTTATTTACACACGATGAGTTTTGCTTTTATAACCAGCATCAAACCGAACTAAATAAACGAATTATACAAATGCTTGCACAGCGTATTTCAAGTGCTATTTAAGTATTTATATTACCGATTTTAATTGCACATAAAAAGTAGTTCCTTCTTGTTCTTTACTCTCTAGCCAAATTTTGCCGTGATGCAGTTTTACAATTTGTTTTACAATGCTCATGCCTAATCCAAAAGATTTTTCGCCCGATGTTCCTGTTCGGCCAGCTTTGGTAAATCTGTTAAAAATAATTTGCTGCATGTTTTCCGGAATTCCAATACCAAAATCTTGGCAAGTAATTAATACCTCTTTATTGGTAAGCTTTGTGCTAATAATAATTTTATTGTTAGGGTTACTAAACTTAATGGCATTACTTATTAAATTAGTAAGTACCCGGCTAAATTTATCGGGGTTAAGCTTTACAAAAATGTCTTCGTGTGTAGTGGTAAATTGCAACGCAATACTCTTTTCTTTCGATTGAAACTCGAATACCGCAATAGCTTGTTTTATAGTGCTGTTTAATTCACAAGGTTCAAGTGCTAGTTTAAACTCTTCGTTGCCTAATTGAGTTATATCTAACAGGTCGGTTATAATGCTAAGCGAGTTGTTGCACGATCGATTAATTAAATCCAGGTACTTATGGTTGATGCAATTGTCGGTGTTTTGTTTAAGCACATCAGTAAAGCCAGTAATGGCCGAAATTGGATTCCGTAAATCGTGTGCTACTACCGATAAAATCGTGTCTTTGG
>CAZJHS010000122.1:0-6657 GCA_964545895.1 uncultured Chitinophaga sp.
TGCAAGTGGTGTATACACCATAAAACTTATTGCTAACCCTGGCGATGTTTGTGCCGATACCGCGCAAAAAACAATTACCTACAGCAATACAGGCAAAAACTTAGTAGCTAATTTTACTCCACTTGATAGTCAATTTTGTGAACCAGCTTGGCTACAATTTAGAAACGCAAGTAGCAATGGGCAAGAGTTTAAATGGTACATTAACAATATGCTAAAATCGCAAAGTATAAATGGGTTTGATAGCATTGCAGACAAAGGTATTTACACCATAAAATTGGTAGTAAAAGATTCAACCACGTGCCAACGCACAGATTCAATACAGCGCACTTACCGAGTATTTAAGGAGCTTTATCCGTTGTTTGATGCCGTTATTGACAGTTGCGTATTAGGCGCACAATTCATAAATCAAACCAATAACCCAAACAACGATAGTGTGCCACATTATTGGAGCTTTGGCGATGGCACACATGCTTATACTAAAAATCCATTTCATCAATATACCGATACTGGTTGGTACGATGTAAGCCTGGTTTTAAATAAAGGTTTAAACTGCGAAGCCACATTTAATAAACGCATAAGAATTGAGGTAAACCAACGTGCCCTTGCTGCACAATTTACTTTAATGCCTAATCCACTTTGTGCACCTACTTTATATCAAACCAATAACAACAGTATTAATGGTACCAAGTGGTATTGGCTAATTAATGGTGTTGTAAAAGATAGCACAAACTTAAACTACACGGATAGTGCTAAACAAGCTGGAAGCATGAGTGTAAGCTTGGTTGTAGTAAATCCAAATACTTGTAAAGTGCGCGATACACTTACACAAAATTTAACAGTTTACGAAGGCGCTATTCCTGATTTTTACGTAAAACGTGATAGTTGCTCAGCAAATATCATTATCAATAATACATCAACCCAAGTGGGCCAAGGTGCTACTTTTTTATGGAATTTTGGTGATGGACAAACCAGCACGGATTTTAACCCAACACATCAATATGCCTTAGATAGCACTTACTTTATTACTTTGATTACAAATGCAGGTACACCATGTGCCGATACCGTATCAAAAAATATAATGTACCGGGTAAATGCACACCTACTTAAAGCCGATTTTACTGTTACGGATAGTTTTATTTGTGCACCTGCATTTTTTAAAGCTACAGCTAATAACACCAATGGTAAGCAGCTTAATTGGTACATTAACCAAGTATTAGTTGATACAGGTAAAATATACCAAGACACCTTAAAAAGCATAGGATATTTTACCTTAACATTTGAGGTTATTGATAGCAATACTTGTGCTGTACGCGATACCATGAGCAAACAAATAGCGGTAAATTTAGCGGCACAAGCATCGTTTGTAATGAGCCGTGATAGCTGCTCGTTAGATGTGTTTTTTAAAAACACCAGTGGCCAAACTACAGCACCATTTATTTGGTACTTTGGCGATGGAGATAGCAGTACAGAAAACAGCCCAAAACATGTGTACAAACAAACCGATACATACACTGTTAAACTTTTATACAGCCAAGGCACTTTTTGTGCAGATACCGCATTAAATACGTATTACATTGATGGCGATAGTATACAAGAGATTTTTATACCTAATGTGTTTACACCTAACGATGATGGCGCTAACGATTGCTTTAAAGTAAGCGGTGTAAACAACAAGTGTGATATTTACAAAATTATAGTATATAACAGATGGGGCAACGTGGTTTACGAAAACACTGATGGCACTTGGTGCTGGGATGGTACTAGCCAAAGTGGAACACCTTTGCCACAAGGTGTATATTATTACCTCATTACTTTATCAAAAAAGAATGGCTACAGAGTAAACCAACGCGGAACCATTACTTTAATTAGGGAGCCTGAAAAATAGGTTACTTACCCATTGGTGTAGTAGAACTGATTACTTGCCAACTGTGGTCGCCCAGAAGCCTAACTGTTGCAACGTGTTTCATCATTTTTTTACTGCGCCCCCACTCGGTAGGTGCAATTAACGACATGGTAAAGTGATCGTCTTTTTCGTACAAATGATAAATTTGATTAACCACAGGCGTAAAGCGCATTTCCGACTGATAAATTTGCTCCGAAATTTTGAGCCTATCTTCAATTTCTCGCACCTGTTGCATAATTAAATCGGCTTGCTTGCGAAGCATATCCATTTCTTGCTGGGCATAATGGTGCATTGCCTCTACCGCGTTAGCGCGTATTTTGCCTTTATCTTCAGGTTTTATTGGCACCGAGCCTACGCTTAATGGTATTGGCGATAACGAAGCAGGACCGCTGTAGCTCTCAAATTCTTTTTCTTCTGTCATAATTACATCTTACTTAACACAAATAACCCTAAAACGTTTTAAAATGTAAAAACAATTATGTGGTAATAATGGTTAATTTTGTAGTGCATTATGAATGTAAATGTTGAAATAGATAACAATTCAGGCTTTTGTTTTGGAGTGGTATACGCCATACAAATGGCCGAAGAAATTTTAGACGAAACGGGCAGTTTATACTGCCTGGGCGATATTGTGCACAACGATGAAGAGGTGGAACGTTTGCGTAAAAAGGGGTTAAAAATTATTAACCACGATACTTTAAAAACGCTACACAACGAGCGTGTTTTGATACGTGCACATGGCGAACCACCTGAAACGTACAAATTAGCTTTAGATAACAATATTGAGTTAGTTGATGCTAGCTGCCCTGTGGTATTAAAACTACAAAACAGGGTGCGCACCGCCTACGAAGATGATGAACAAATTATCATTTACGGAAAACATGGCCATGCCGAAGTTGATGGACTGAAAGGTCAAACCAATGGTGATGCCATAGTAATTGAAAAATTTGAGGAGTTAGACCAACATCAATTACCTAAAAAAGTGCAATTATTTAGTCAAACTACTAAAAGCACTAAAAACTTATATGCCTTAAAAGGGTTATTAGAAAGTAAAGGTGTTGAAGTTGATTTTAACGATACGTTGTGCCGACAAGTTAGTAACCGCGATGGAGAGTTGCGTAAGTTCTCGAAACGATTTGATAAAGTTGTTTTTGTAGCTGGCAAAAAATCATCAAACGGAAAGGTGTTGCATGATGTGTGTAAAGAAGAAAATGCTAACACTTACTTTGTAAGTAGTAAAGAAGAGTTAGATAAAAATTGGTTTAATGAGGGTGACACAATTGGCATTTGCGGGGCAACATCAACCCCACAATGGCAAATGGAACATGTGAAACAAGCTATTTTAAGTTTATAAAATCATGAAAAAAAAGATATTAATTTTATCATCGATAGTAGCTTTGGGCATGTTAGCCTACAGCTTTATTTTTAAGGTTAAAAATGTAACACATGCACCTATGGGAAAATCGTTTTACGACCTAAGCATTAAAACCCTTGATGGAAAAGGCAACATTAATTTTGCCGATTTTAAAGGTAAAAAAATATTGTGTGTAAATACCGCTTCGGAGTGTGGTTACACCAAGCAATATGAAGGTTTGCAAAAAATAAGCGAACAGTATAAAGGTAAATTAGTAGTAATTGGTTTTCCGTGCAATCAGTTTGGTGGACAAGAGCCCGGTGGACAAGAAGAAATCAGTACTTTTTGTAAAAAGAACTACGGTGTAACTTTTCCATTAACCGAGAAGATTGATGTAAAAGGAAAAAATCAGCACCTGGTTTACCAATGGCTTTGCCAAAAAAGTAATAACCATGTTGGCGATTATGAAGTAAAATGGAATTTCAATAAATTTTTGATTGATGAGCAAGGTAACTTACAAGCTTATTTCCCTTCATCGGTAAAACCAGAAAGCGAAGAATTAGCTGCTGCGATTAAAAAATAAAACGACTTAACATAAATAAAAAAGTCATCTCAAAATTGGGATGACTTTTTTATTGGTGAATATTTTAACTACCTAAAAAGTGGTAACTCTATTAATTATCGTAACCCAAGTTTGGCGATAGCCATTTTTCTATAAAGGCTACATCTTCGCCTTTACGTTTGGCATATTCTTCTACTTGGTCTTTGTTAATTTTACCTACACCAAAGTATTTGCTTTCTGGGTGACCAAAGTAAAAGCCACTTACACTGGCTGCAGGATACATGGCAAAGTTTTCGGTTAACTCAATGCCTGCATTTTTTTCTGCCTGCAACAAATCAAACAACAAGCGTTTTTCTGTATGATCAGGGCAAGCCGGATAACCCGGTGCAGGTCTTATTCCGCGATATTCTTCTTTTATTAAATCTTCGGTAGTTAAGTGCTCATCTTTAGCATAACCCCAATATTCTTTACGCACCAACTCGTGCATTTTTTCGGCAAATGCTTCGGCTAATCTATCGGCAATGGCCTTAATCATAATGCTGTTGTAGTCATCATGATTTTTTTCGTATTGCTCTACTAATTTTTCAATACCAATACCAGCAGTAACTGCAAATCCACCCATGTAATCTGTTGTTCCGCTTGCTTTAGGCGCTACAAAATCTGCTAGGCAGTTGTAGGTTTGTCCTTCGGCTTTTTCACTTTGCTGGCGGAGAAAATGGAAAACTGGAGGTTGGAGGTTAGAGGCTAGCGGTTGGATTTGTAATTCCACATCATCACCCACCCCATTGGCGTGCCAAAAACCAATTACCGCTTTGGCTTGAAGTAAGTTTTTCTCAATTACTTCATCCAACATGGCGTTGGCATCGGCAAATAATTTAGTGGCCTCTTTTCCTACAATTTCATCTTGCAAAATTTTTGGATAACGACCTGCTAATTCCCATGTCATAAAAAACGGAGTCCAATCAATATAATCGCGCAATTCGCTCAATGGGAAATTATCAAACACCTTAACTCCTGTAAAACCAGGAGCTACAATATTTTTAACATCTACATTAATTTTATTGGCACGCGCTTTATCAAGTGTTACAAAATTTTTCTCGCGTTTGCGGTTTTTATAATCCTCTCTAAACTGTGCGTAATCAGCTTTTAAATTGGCTTGAAAAATCGGACGATTCTCTTTGCTAATTAAACTTTGTGCTACAGGCACACTCTTACTGGCATCAAGTACATGCACTACTGGGCCGCTGTAATTTTGATCAATCTTAACGGCCGTGTGCACGCGTGAAGTTGTTGCACCACCAATAAGCAGCGGAATATCCATGCCCATACGTTCCATTTCTTTGGCCACGTATACCATTTCATCTAAGCTTGGTGTAATCAATCCACTCAAACCAATTACATCTACATTTTCGGCTTTAGCACGTTCTAAAATTTTATCAGCAGGCACCATTACACCCATGTCAATAATTTCAAAATTATTACATGCCAACACCACACCTACAATGTTTTTTCCAATATCATGCACATCACCTTTAACGGTAGCTAACAAAATTTTTCCTTGTCCGCCACCCGCTGCTGCGCCTGCTAAACGTTTTTCTTCCTCAAGGTAAGGTGTTAACACAGCCACTGCTTTTTTCATTACACGTGCACTTTTAACTACCTGTGGTAAAAACATTTTTCCTTGACCAAACAGGTCGCCCACCACATTCATGCCGGCCATTAAAGGACCTTCAATTACGTTCAGTGGCTTGCCATATTTTTGATACGCTTCTTCCGTATCTACATCAATATACTCAACAATACCTTTTATCAATGCATGGCTCAAACGCTCTTCAATTGTGCCTTTGCGCCATTCTTCATCAATTACTTTTTCTTTGCCTTTGCCTTTTACTTTCTCGGCATACTCCAATAATTTTTCGGTAGCATCATCCTTTCTATCCAACAAAACATCTTCTACATGCTCCAATAATTCTTTATCAATTTCATCGTACACCTCTAACTGACTTGGGTTAACAATACCCATATCCATTCCGTGTTTTATGGCATGATATAAAAATGCCGAGTGCATAGCCTCGCGCACTTTATCGTTGCCACGGAAAGAGAACGACACGTTAGAAACACCACCACTAATTTTAGCGCCTGGTAAATTTTCTTTTATCCACTTGGTTCCATTAAAAAAATCGATGGCATTTTTACGATGCTCTTCCATACCTGTGGCCACAGGAAAAATATTTGGATCGAAAATAATATCGCCCGCAGGGAAATGAACCTTTTCGGTTAAGATGCGGTAAGCTCTTTCGGCAATTTCAATTCTACGTTGGTAGTTATCAGCTTGGCCAACTTCATCAAACAACATCACAATTACAGCTGCTCCAAAACGCTTTACAATTTTAGCCTGACGAATAAATTCTTCTTCGCCACCTTTTAGCGAAATAGAGTTTACCACACACTTGCCTTGCACACACTTTAAACCGGCTTCAATAATTTCCCATTTCGATGAATCTATCATAATAGGCACACGCGAAATATCAGGTTCGGCCATTACCAAGTGTAAAAAACGAGTCATGGCTTCAATGCCATCAATCATTCCTTCGTCCATGTTAATGTCAATTATTTGTGCACCACCTTGTACTTGCTCGCGGGCAACATCAAGGGCTTCATCAAAATTACCCTCTTTAATTAAGCGTAAGAATTTTTTAGATCCTGTAACGTTGGTACGCTCGCCAACATTTATAAAGTTTGAGCCTTCAAATATTACCAGTGGCTCTAATCCTGAAAGTCGTAGTGTGTAATCTTTATTCGTCATGTATGGTTTTCAAGAAAAATCGAGGCAAGATA
>CAZJHS010000123.1:0-6445 GCA_964545895.1 uncultured Chitinophaga sp.
TTACTGCACAAGGCAAGGTAAACTACTATCGTTTAAAAATGGTGGATGCTAAAAACACCGATTACTCTAATGTTGTTTCTATTGCTAATAATGAGGTAACGCAAACCATTGACGTTTATCCTAATCCAACAAATAAATATCTTACAATTAATGTTCCGCAAGGAGAAACCATAGTTGGAGTAGAAATATTTAGCGTAAACGGAACTAGCTTATTAAAAGCCGATAACCAGAATATACTGGATGTTTCAACTCTTGAAGATGGGCTATATCTTGTTGTAATAAATACACTTTCGGGTAAATCACAAGTTAAATTCCTAAAAAACTAATCGCATTTATAAAAAGTTAACAATTCGTTATTTTAATTAGCTTTTATATCATCAACCAAAATGATAATTTGCGAGCAATTAGGTACGAGAAATCAAAAGAAACAGAAATGACATTTACCCCTATAATGAAATTTGTTTTTGCTTGTCTCCTTGTGTTTTCACTAACTTCAGTATTTGCTCAAAAGGGCAACTACAATGATTATAATGAAGACGAAGATTACGACTACAGCGAAAACAATTACAACAACGACTATTACGAGCGATACAGCGAAGCTGAGTATAAGAGGCGCAACGAACGCTTTTACAAAAAAAGCTACAGAGAAGAAGACTTGTATAATGGTGGTTACAGAAATCGTAATTACTCTGACAATAACCCTAACGGTAGTGGTGTAGGTGGTTGGAGTTTATTTAACTTTAACAAGAAAAACAACAACGATGCAACAAACGATATACCCGATAACGAACCTAAAAAGTTTAATCGTTATGATGGTATAGAAAACGGAGTTGGAGAAGCTAAAGACCCAAAAGGAAATACATTTAGCGAAACACCTGGCAATTTTGAGCCAGGCAAAGGACAAGAAAAACCAGGTGATGACCAAGACAGTAAAACTGTACCACCGCCACCAGATGAACCAGATGTACCTGTTGATACAGCTATCCCTTTTTTAATTATAGCTGGTATATTATTAGCGACATTAAAATTTATACCTAATAAAAAAGCATCGGTTTAACCGATGCTTTTTTTATTAACGCAGTTGTGTAAATACATTTGCTAGGCTTGTTTGTGGCAAGCCACATGTTTTATTGTAACAAACATAATAGCGCGTAATATCTTCTATTGATTTATCGGCTAATAATGGAATAGTAGATGATTTAGCTAGTGCAGCTACTACTTTATTAGGTATGTATTTTTGATGCAGATTAACCAAATCTGTTTGGGCTTTAGCACCCGCAATTACCACTTGATATAAACCATAATGTTGGGTTAGTAAAACCTGCATCCAATTGCTGTAGCCTGAAGGGAACTTTTCTATTTTTGACTGCACACTTAGTAACATGTTTTGTGCCATTTGATGGTAACTCTCCTCATCATAAAAATAGCCCAATAAAACTAAGCAGTTTGCAAGTACAGAATTAGCCGAAGGAATTACATCATCATTCAAATCAATTTTACGTGTAACTAATTGCGCATCATGTTTTGATTTAAAATAAAACAACTCCTGTTCTTCATCGTAAAAATTGGCAACAGATTCATCCATTAATTTCTTTGCAACATTTAGGTAGTGCTCCTCGCCTGTTGCCTCAAATAGTTTTATAAATGCTTGGCAACACATGGCGTAATCTTCGGCAAAAGCATTAACGGTTGCTTCGCCATTTTTGTAAATACGTTTCAATCCATTTTTGCTGTATAAATTAGCTTCAATAAATTGAGCCGCTAACACTGCTGATGCTAAAAAATCATGCTGACCAAAAGTTAGATAAGCATCTGCCAAAGCTTCTATCATTAAAGCATTCCAACTGCATATCATTTTATCATCAAGGCCAGGAGCTACTCGTTTGTTACGTGCTTGCAATAATAATTGCTTACATGTTTCTATTGTCTTTTCTATTTCAGCAATAGGCTTTCCAGTAAGTTGTTCCAACTCTTGGTTGCTGCGGGTTTTGTATAAAATATTACTTTGATGCTCCCAGTTTCCGTAGACATCAACACTAAAGTAAAGACTAAATAGAGGTTCGTTTGCACCTAATAACTCTTGCAACTCACGCTGTTTCCATATGTAGTATTTACCCTCAACACCTTCGCTATCGGCATCTAATGCACTATAAAAATAGCCTTGTGGGGCCATTAACTCACGCCTTACAAAATTTATGGTTTGAAACACCACCTTACTGTAAAGTGGATTTTGAGTTTGCTGATATGCTTTACAATACAAACTAATGAGTTGCGCATTATCATATAACATTTTTTCGAAGTGAGGCACCTTCCAGTAACTATCAACGCTGTATCGGGCAAAGCCTCCACCAACTTGATCATAAATACCGCCTTCGGCCATTTTTGTTAGTGTGCAGTTTACTGCATCTAACAATTCAGTATCGTTGGTATAGTGTTGTTGTTGCAAAAATAAATTCCAATTACTTGGCATCGGAAACTTAGGAGCCCAACTAAAACCACCAAATACCGTATCAAAATTTGCCTTCCAATTATTTACTATTTGCGTTATTTGATTGGCATCTATTAACTTATTGGTTGTGGCAGCAGGCAGTATATTAAGCTTACGAATTCCGTTGGTTAAATCGGTAGCATACTCAAGCGCTTGTTCGCGTTTATTGGCATAAAAATCGGCCAATGAAGTTAGTATTCGCTCCCACTCGGCTTTAGGAAAATAAGTGCCGCCATGCACTGGGCGGCCATCGGGCAAGGTAAAACAATTAAGCGGCCAACCGCCTTGGCCAGTTAATAGTTGCACCGCATCCATATACAGCTGATCAACATCTGGGCGCTCTTCTCTATCTACTTTAATGCATACAAAATGTTTATTCATAATAGCAGCAGTGTCTTCTTGTTCAAAACACTCATGCTCCATAACATGGCACCAATGGCAAGCCGAATATCCAATACTTACTAGCACTAACTTATCTTCGTTACGCGCTTTCTCAAAAGCTTCATCGCACCAAGGATACCAATTTACAGGATTGTGTGCGTGCTGCAGCAAATAAGGGCTGCTAGCATGTATAAGTTTATTAGTGAATTTGTGTGTATCTGTCATGAAGGGCAAAACTAATGCATTGCTATTTTACTTTAAGATAAAATGTGCCTTTCCAACTATCAATATCTACCGAATCCTTTTGGCTCCAATAGTTCCCATTAACTTCGGTTAATAACAAGCGTACTTCGTAATGCGCACTACTTCCTGATATGGTCATTGCATCCATACCAAAATTATCAGAACTGTTTTCGGTATTGGCCCATACTTTTGCCTTAGTTATTGGATTAAGTGTAATGCGTTCATTGTTTATTAGCACATCAACCAAAGGCCCTTTATAACTTAACGCTAACTTAGTAATTGGCGTTGATGGTGGTAACTCAATTTTATCTGTATAATCGTTTGTTGTATTACGAAAAGCGAGCCACATAAAATCATAAGGCTGCGCTGGGTAAGCTTTATCTTGTTGTAATGATGCCGAAAAATAATCGCCATAATCTTCGTTGGTCGAATACCTATTTACAAACTCAATGTTTTCAGAAATCAACACATCATTAATAGTTAACTTTAAATCAGTGGTATCGTTTTTAAATGCTTTAGGAAAATAAGGTTGAAGATTGTTGTGATTAAAGTTGTTAAACAAATACAATGCAGTTGATGAAATTTCTTTGCGTTGCTCAAAAGTTAATCCTTTTGTTTGATGAATTTGAAGCAACTCTTTTAACCTACTTGTTTGGCTTATTTGTGCTACACCACTTGCGCTTTGTGGACCATACAGCGATATCAACCCAACTATACTTAATGATATTGGAATAAGTTTAATATGATAGTTTGGCTTTAGAATACTGTACAGTGTAATGAAGGTAAGCCAACAAGCTAATATAAATACATAATATCGCTCAATAGTTACTCCGTAGGCAGATATGCGGTAACCTATGGCCCAAAATAGCAAACCAATTAGTGGCAATATGAGTATAAAAAACCACTTCGAAAATTGATTAATCCATTTGTGATCGGACAAATGACGCAAAGGATAAACCAATAACATGGATAGAATTCCGGCAACAGAAAAAACTAAAATAAGTATGCTTACCCATCCTTCGGGCAAAGAGAATAAAATAAGTATTTTAGACTCGTAACTGAGTAAAATAATCAGATATATAACTACCAAAGGAATTAACACAAACTGGGTAAAGTTTTTTAATCCTTTGGGGTAAGTTAACTGTTCATGAATTTCGTTACCCTTTGGTAATCCGCTTAAAAAGAAAATGGTATTAAATAATCCAGCAATTAAAACAAATATCTCTCCGTAAATTTTGCCATCAATTTTTACATCAAACAAATTATCAATAGCCACTAAAGCAAAGTTTAAACCTAACGTTAGCACACCACTGTAAAGACCCGAAGTTAAAATTCTAACAAATAGATTTTTATTGAAATTCCAAAACTCATCAACCCTATTGCTTTTTATAAAAACCAGGTATGATGATACTAAATGTAAAGTAACATTTAATACAAAAAAACGAATACCATCTACCTCGGTTAACTTATCGCTTAGGGTAAAATAATAGCCAACTAAAGCTAAGGCAAGTAATAACTGAATTGCGTATTTGTATAGCTTTTTAGCATGACTGCGCTCGGCCCATAAAGCATAATTAAAAAATGAAACCAAGCCTAATGCTGCGCATAGAATAAGTTTAACCCTGAAATTTTCATCGCCAATTCGCTCAATGGCCATAATGGCTGATAACGTTCCGAGCAATGCACTTAAGCAAGCTAACGGAAAACGAATTATGGTGGCAAAGGCCGATGATAAAATGTAATCAAGCGATGGTAAGCGCATAGTATTTAATTTTTTAGCTAACGGAAATATACATGTTAATATTTTATAATACTGATATAAATGTTTATTTCGTACATAAAAAATAGACTCCCCCCTATGCTAGTTAAAACTTTTGGAAGTGCCGTATATGGTGTTAATGCAGTTACCATAACTATAGAAGTTAATGTATCTGATAAAGGTGTTGGATACAGTTTAGTTGGGTTACCAGATAATGCTGTAAAAGAAGGCCACCAACGTATTGAAACAGCCGTAAAAAATATTGGTTTAAAAATGCCTCGTTTACGTGTGGTTATTAATATGGCTCCTGCTGATATACGAAAAGAAGGTTCATCGTATGATTTACCCATTGCACTTGGTTACTTAGCTGGCTCCGAACAGTTAAATGGAGATGACTTACACAAGTATATTATTATGGGCGAATTGGCCTTAGATGGCACTTTAAAACCAATTAAAGGTGCATTGCCAATTGCCATACAAGCACGTAAAGAAGGTTACGAAGGTTTTATTTTACCTAAAGAAAATGCTAGAGAAGCAGCAATTGTAAACAACCTAAAAGTACTTGGAGCCGATAACATAAAAGAGGTTATTGATTTTTTTAATGGCGATGGAACCATAGAGCAATTTGAAATTGATACCCGTGCAGAATTTGAAAATAATATTAACAAAAACGATAATGATTTTGCTGATGTACGCGGACAAGAAAACATAAAACGTGCATTAGAAATTGCCGCTGCGGGTGGTCATAATGTAATACTTATTGGCCCACCGGGTGCGGGTAAAACCATGCTAGCTAAACGTTTGCCAAGTATACTGCCTCCACTTAATTTACACGAGGCTTTAGAAACAACCAAAATACACTCGGTAGCAGGAAGATTGAACAAAGAAACTTCGCTTATTTACCAACGCCCATTTAGAAGTCCACACCATACTATTTCGGATATTGCCTTGGTTGGTGGCGGTAATAATCCACAACCTGGCGAAATTAGTTTAGCACATAATGGTGTTTTATTTTTAGATGAATTACCCGAGTTTAAGCGAACTGTTTTAGAGGTAATGCGACAGCCTTTAGAAGAAAGACGAATTACTATTTCTCGTGCTAAATTTTCTATCGAATATCCATCAAGTTTTATGCTTATTGCTTCTATGAATCCTTGTCCGTGTGGGTATTTTAATCACCCCGAAAAAGAATGTGTTTGCGGACCCGGAATGGTGCAACGCTACCTGAGTAAAGTATCAGGACCATTGCTTGACAGGATTGATATTCATATTGAAGTTACACCAGTAGATTTTGATCAACTATCGGATATGCGAAAAGCTGAAAAAAGCGAGAACATACGCGAAAGGGTAATGCAGGCTCGTGATATTCAAACCAAACGATTTACCGAAAATGAAGGCATACATAGCAATGCCATGATGAGTAGTACCAAGGTGCGAGAAGTATGCCAGATAAATGCAGCTGGACAAACACTTTTAAAAACCGCCATGAATAGGCTGCAACTTTCGGCACGTGCTTACGATAGAATTTTAAAAGTTGCGCGTACCATTGCCGACTTGGATGCCAGTGAAGAAAT
>CAZJHS010000124.1:0-6390 GCA_964545895.1 uncultured Chitinophaga sp.
TTTTTAGTTCTTAGTTTTTGATATCGGTTATTAGTTGACTTGTTTAATGGTTAAAGGCCAACAGTTAAATTATTCAACATTTAGTTCTATCCTCCAACCTCTAACCTCTAACCTCCAACATCTAACTTCCATCATCCAACCTCTAATTCTCCGGCCTACCAATCATTTTCTTTTCTTCCAACAGTTTTTGTTGTTCGGCAATTTGTGCTTTGCGTTGCTCGTCAGTTATTTTTTCGGGCTCCACTTTTAATTCGTTTAAGTTAGGCTGACCAGCATCAACCCAAGCCGTATACCAAATGCTGCCAACCATTAAAACAGAAGCGCGCAACCTGCGTTCAACCTGGTTTCCAAGCATCATGTGGTATGCTTCGCTATATTCTTTCGAGTAAACTTTTAGCTGTGTTTGTCCGCGTTGTTCTGTGCTGTATTTACGGTCGCCACCAAATTGTGCATTTAGGTTACGTTCAAAATCTAGCACGCTATCTTTAGCTGCGTAACTGCCTTCGCTTGCCGTCCATGCAGTTAATTGTACATTATCAATATACTTTGCTCTACCCACAAAAAAATCGTAGTTGGTGCTAAACAATTCGGGCAATCGGCTCTCCCAAAAACCATGTATGCCATGCTGGTTTGTTTTTTGTCCGTTGTAGTTTTCGGTTGAGTGTAATGGCACGTGTGCATCGCCAATATAATGGCCAATATCAGCCGATATTTTTAAAATTTTGGTGATGTCTTTTTGCTTAAAAGCCTCGGTTAATTTATACTTCATTAAATTAATATGCCAAGGCACAATGCCATAAGCCTTTAAAGTATCTTCGGTGTATTTAGCCACTGCATCTGTCCAGTATTTAGGAACAGTATCATTGGGTTGGGTTGTTTCGTAATAATCCAAATCAATGTAATGTCGGCAAGCCTCTTCGGGATCGCTGTACCTGCGCATGTCGGCATCTACTGCGTGCTCAGTAATGTACTCCATGTTGGTTTTATAAAACAATAACAGCGTTTCGGGTAAGGTAAAAATGGCCAAACGATTAATCATTTTATGGGCAAAAAAGCCCCAGCTAAAACAAGGTATTACCACACAAAAGGCAATTAAAACTAGCAACGATTTTTTTAACATACCGCAATTTATTGTTTTTGCACTTACTTTGTGTGTATTCCATGTTAATTATGCTCAACACGTATTTAGATATTATTTTAAGGTCGGCAGCGGTATACTTTTTCGTATTTATTGCTATCAGAATTACGGGTAAAAAGGAAATTTCGCAGTTATCTATTGTTGATTTTGTATTGGTTATTTTGGTAAGTAATGCAGTGCAAAATTCCATGGTTGGGCCCGATACCTCGTTAGTTGGTGGGCTAATTGCAGCAGCGGTTTTGTTTTTAATTGATTATGTAATTAAGTTTATTACTTACCGCAACCGCAAGGCTAAGCGCTTGTTAGAAGGCGTGCCTGTGTTATTGGTTTACAAAGGCAAGCGCATGGATAAAAACTTGGCTAGCGAAAAAATATCGAACGATGAATTGGATGCGGCTGTTAGGGCACACGGTATTTTAAGTACCGACCATGTGGCCATGGCCGTACTTGAAACCAATGGATTAATAAGTGTTATTGCAGCAGATTAATCCTCGCGATTAACTGTATTAATGCTAAAAGCAGGTACGCAACAGCTCCAGTATTCGCATGGTGCATCAAACGGGTTTGAGTAACGCACACGGGTATTTTTACGTATTAAAATACTTTCACCAGCGCTCACTACAATTTCTTCACCATCTACTTCAAACATTTTTTTACCCTTTACTATCATTGTAACTTCATCAAACTGTGGGGTTTGAAAAGGCTCACTCCACCCAGCAGGAGCCACCATATGGGCAATACTAAAGCCTTGGTCGCCACTGCTTGCCAAGCCATAATGCTCTTCAATTAATTTTCCATCTGTAGTAGGTACTACAAAAGGATTTGTTTGTTTTAGGTGTGCCATTTAAGTATGGTATGTTAATTGTTAAATCAAAAAAAATAAAACAGCGCTAAGCTACTAATTGTTTACAAAAAGTTAATCAAGCAATGGGTGCTTGTGTTTATGTTTGCCCAATAATATGAATAAGCTATTTACCATACTAGCAGTTTTGGTTGTTTTCCAAACTGCACAAGCGCAACAAAAACTTTGCGTTGCCTTTTACAATCAAGAAAATTTGTTTGATACCCTTGACGATAAGCACAAGAACGACAATGAATTTTTACCTACGGCTAAAAAACAGTGGGACACTCAAAAATATTTTAACAAACTAAACCACATGGCTACAGTAATTAGTAGCATGAATGATGAAAAAGGGCCTGATGTGCTTGGCATGTGCGAGGTAGAAAACAAAGCCGTATTGGAAGATATGGCTAAAACCGATTTGTTAAAAAAGTTTAAGTATGAAGTGGTGCATTTTGAAGGGCCAGATGAGCGTAGTATTGATAATGCATTGATATTTAAAAGCGGTGTATTTAAATTAATTCAAGCACATGCTTATCCCATTCACTTTGCCGATTTTCCTAACAGTAAAACGCGTGATATTTTAATGGTGCGCTTAGAAACCAAAAGCAAAGCACAAGTAGTTGTGTTGGTAAACCATTTTCCATCGCGCATTGGGGGCGAAGAAGCTAGCGAACCTAAACGTTTTGCTGCAGCTCAAACTTTGCGTAACATTTGCGATAGTTTATTGGCTAAAAATGGCCAAGAGAATATTGTAATTATGGGTGATTTTAATGATGAACCTACTAACCGCAGCATTGATAGTGTGTTACGTGCAAAGGCTAACGAGTACGATTTAAATAATGGTAATTTATTTAATGCCATGTACGAGTTAAAACAAAATGGCGAAGGCTCTCATTACTACCGCGGTCATTTTGCTATGCTTGATCAAATTGTTTTAAGCAGCAGTTTAACCAATTGTACAGGGTTAATTTGTTACGAAAAAAGTTCGGCTACTATATACAAACAGCCATTTATGGTTGAAGCCGAAGGCAAATATAAAGGAGCTCCGCTGCGTACTTTTGTTGGCGAAAAATATACCAACGGATACAGCGATCACCTTCCGGTATTTGTTACACTTATTTTAAAGAAGAAGTAAGCGGCAATACTTAAAAAAAGAAACCCAATCATGTAAGCGTGATTGGGTTTCTTTTTTATTTTAAATTGGTATTACCAAGTTCCTCTTGGCGAAAACAAAAAGTCGATAGGATTATCTAAATCATCGTAAAGCCATTGGTAACCGTAGCTTTTTTTACCGCAAAATGGTGCTATTAACTGCACCATTTTTTGGTAGGCAGCAAGTGTTAAATCGCAATAAAAAATAGTGTTGTTGCTGGTGTGTATGCCTAAATCTTCTTCAGCAATACGCAGGGTTAAAGTGCAATTTTCGCACACTATAAAGTCCAATTCGGCCAATTGCAGCGAACGTTTTTCGGTTAGTATAGTTTGTGTAATAGCAGCATGTAGCTGTTCTGCTTGCGCTTGATTAAACTCGTACAAACGCACCAATCGTTCGCTTTCCAAGTCCATATCCTCATACTCTTCCAACTCACTTAGGTCGTGTAGATATTCTAGTTTCATTTACGGTATGTGCTAGCCTCGTATTTTTTCGTACTTATTTAAGTTGGCCACATTAATTTCGGTAAGCAGTTCAATGGCTTTACCTTTTTCGGTAGGAGTAGCGCCTTTGTAAATATTAACCAGCTCATCGCTTTTGGCTTCAAAAAACACCACTAACGAAGCCGTGTTGGGTGCAATTTTAAATACCTTTTGCACCAACTCCAAACTTGCATAAATAGCCTTGCGGGCTGTTTCTGGATCTTTATACATTAAATCTAAACCTTCACGATGATATTTGTAATAAGCTTGGCGCACAGGTTCAAATCTTGGGTTAAGCACATTATCAATAAAATTGTAGCGTGTACGGATTGATTTTTGGAATGGTCGCCAACCGCTACTTCCATCGCTGCTTTGTGCACCATTGGCAATGTTTAAAGCTTTGTTAAAATAGGGGGTACCACCTAATGGAGCAAACGAATCGTAATCTAACCCAATGGCATAGTTTACATAAAATGCAACCAATGCGGTAAGGTTTGATGTAAAGCTGTTATCGTTAAAGTCCATACGCTGAAACTCTACGTAATTAAACTTCCAATCTTCATCTAAAATATTTAAAGTGTTGCTTGTATAGTTACTTCCATAAACTGGGCGCTGACAAATAATTTGTGCGCTGCCTTCCATATAGTTTCCTTGCAAATCGTATTTGGTTGGAATAAACTGTATGGTTAGTTCAATACGTTCGTTGGGTTGAATCCTATCGGTAGTCCATTTAGTATTGTTTACAAACTCGCTAATGGCTTGTTCTAAACTCCTAAAAATTCGCTTATCGGTAAGTTGAATTTGGTTATCTAATATAACAGTTTTGCAGTTTATGTCTTGCGCCCAAAGGCCATCAACACTAACCAATACCAATAAAATGGCAAGTAATTTACGCATGCTTTAGGTTAATAATTTTTTGTACAATATCGTGTGCAACTTCAGCTTTCGATTTCAGTTTAAAATCGGTTTGTTTACCTGCACGGTCAATAATAGTAATCTTGTTCGTATCGTGTCCAAACCCAGCACCTTTGGTGCGTAATGAGTTTAGTACAATAAAATCGAGGTTTTTACGCTCTAGTTTTTGTTTGGCATTAGCCACTTCATTATCCGTTTCTAAAGCAAAACCAACCAACAGTTGCTTTTTAGTTTTGTGCTTGCCTAATTCGGCCAAAATATCTTTGGTCTTTTTAAGCTTTAAATGCAGCTCATCACCACTTTTTTTAATTTTAGTGATGCTTACTTTTTCGGGCGTATAATCAGCCACCGCAGCACTCATTACTGCAATATCTGTTTTGGCAAAAAGTTTCACTGTTTTTTCAAACATGTCATCGGCACTGGTAACATCAATGCGTTTAATTTGGCTATTGTTTAACTTTAAATCGGTTGGGCCTGCAATTAAAGTAACATCAGCACCATGTTGTGCAAACTCTTCGGCCAAAGCAAATCCCATTTTTCCGCTGCTGTGGTTTCCTATAAAACGCACGGGGTCTATACTCTCGTATGTGGGACCAGCCGTAACCAACACTTTTTTATTTTTTAGTGTTTGGGTGGTAGTAATATGTTTGGTTAAAAAGTCTACAATTTCTTCGGGTTCAAGCATGCGGCCATCGCCTTTTAAACCACTAGCTAACTCGCCACTGCCAACAGGCAAAACAATATTGCCATAGTTTTTTAGGGTGTTTAAATTTTGTTGGGTTGATGGATGAGCATACATATCCAAATCCATAGCCGGAGCAACAAATACTTTGCTTTTAGCACTTAGGTAAGTAGCTAAAAGTAAATTATCGCATAAGCCATGCGCCATTTTAGCCAAGGTGTTTGCCGTTGCCGGAGCAATTAACAAACAATCGGCCCAAAGTGCTAATTCCACATGGTTGGCCCATTCGCCTTCCTGATTTAACACAAACTTATGGTAAACCGGATTTTTGCTTAGGGTTGATAACGTAAGAGGCGTAATAAAATCTTGTGCGCCATCGCTCATAATTACCTTTACCTGGGCACCTTGTTTTACCAATAACCTAACTAATGTGGCGGCTTTGTAAGCAGCAATGCTGCCTGTTACACCTAACAGAATTTTTTTGCCTTGTAGCATACCTCAAATAAAACACAAAATGGTTACACTACCAAAGTAATGTAACCATTTTAAAATAGTTAAAACTAGCTTTACTTATTTGTTTTCCTTTGATGGATTACGGAAGTAAATTTTGTCAGTTAAAAATTCTTCCATTGCAATGTTAACTGCTTTAGGTAAACGCTCGTAGTAGCTCGATATTTCAATTTGCTCACGGTTTTCAAATACCTCTTCTAAAGTATCGCTATCGTTGCTAAACTCTTGCAATTTGCTGTGCAACTCTTCTTTCATTTGTGCTGAAATTTGGTTAGCACGCTTGCTAATAATAGCTAACGATTCGTAAATGTTTTGAGTAGGAGAATCAATTTTACGTAAATCTCTTACTTGCGTACTAGCAGGAGTGTTTGAATAATTAATGTTTGCCATATATGTTGTTATTTAATTGTTGCCGTTTGTTTGTTTATTTTTTTTATCTCCATTTCCATCTTGGTGGCAATGGTTTTAGCATCGTTTTGGTATTTGCTGCCTGGGTATTCTCCCACAAAGTAGGTATAAAATTCCAAACCAGCTTGATAGCGTTCTAATTGCTTTTGTTCAATACTATTGTAAGCCAATAAGTAGTGCGATTTTAAGGTTAAAAAATCAAGCTCTTCTTTTTGGGCAATCTCGGGGAAATCTCTTACCACATTTTGTAGAGCTACA
>CAZJHS010000125.1:0-6384 GCA_964545895.1 uncultured Chitinophaga sp.
GCAAAGTTAATTTAATTACCCAAAAAGCGAACCTGATTATTGCACATAATTCCCACTATTTTGATAGGGATTACAAATAGCTGTTAAACAGGATGTGAAGTGGATTCAATTATAAAAAAACTCATGCATGCAAAGCTCAAAATTTTAACGCAGAGGCTTTTGCAATGTCTTGGGAAGATTTGAGCATGGTCGATTAGAGAGTTTGAGGTTCTCAGACCATCGGTACAGACCGAAGCGTCTGCTTGCAACGCCTTCGGCATTGGGGAAGGTTTAACTTAAACAAGGTAATGAATATTTGAAAGCTACAGCCACTTCGAGTTCGGAACGCAGTGAAGAGTATCGAGAAGCGGATTGTTAACGTTTATATTGTTCTAACCTCCTATTCTCGATACTAACGCTCACGCAACACCAACCCAAAGCTCATACTGACGCTTTGGTCAGTACTTGGCTCGAATAGGATGATTCTTTTGCGATAAAAACTTCTGTGTAACTCTGAGTTTTCTGTGAGCAACTTTGCGAAGCAAACTCTTCCGATACTTCGGAATCTCAGAAGTTGAAGACTTTATACTCTAACTCACTCTGCGAAAAACTCCTTTACCTGACAGACGCTGCGGTCTTCACTAATAGTCTGCGGTAAAAAGGTGAAATTTAAACACTACTTCACCAACGAAAACACATACAAACACTCCAATGCAATTTGCGTGGCACGTTCGATATAAGCTGCATCTTGTTGTGGCGTGTTATCAAATGCTTTAGGATCGTTGTAAGTAGTGCCTATGCGCAACTCCACACCTGGAATAAAAGGGCAATTTTGTTCGGCATCACTGCAAGTCATTATTGCTGCAAAATTTTGCTGAGGATTTTGTGGATGGTTGTATACCTTAGAGAAACAAGTTGTAAAATCATCATCGGCAAATTTTACGGTATAGGTTGGGTTGATGGTTTCACCATCGTCTATAATATCAAACCCAATTTTACGAAGTGCACTTATGGCATTTGGATTAAATGCAGTGGCCTCTGTTCCACCCGAAAAAGTATGAACATTTTTAAGCCCAAAATAATTTGCGGCAACTGCTGCCCACACTTGCCCAAAATGGCTCCTGCGCGAGTTGTGAGTACATACATAAACCAAATTTACAAGCTGTTGGCTGTCTTTTTTGGTTTGAATATAGTTACTGATTTTTTGTAACAACTGTTTTCTTTCTTCGCTAATTTCAGTAAAACGAGGAATTAACTGATTACAAAAAGTATTTATAGTTGTATACATAAATTTAGTGTGCTGAAGTTTTAAATAGCTGTTGTTTTTTTAGCGCAAATTGAACCAATAAAATAAGTACTGGCACTTCAATTAACGGACCAATAACTGCGGCAAATGCAGCACCCGAATCGATACCAAAAATACCAATGGCCACCGCTATGCCCAACTCAAAATTATTGCTGCCCGCTGTAAAAGATAGCGTAGTGGTTTCTTTGTAATTTGCACCAAGTGCTTTTAGCAAATAAAAGGTTGATAAGAACATCACCAAAAAGAAAATAGTTAGTGGAATGGCCACCTTTACCACATCAAACGGAATGGCTACTATCATTTTACCTTTAAGGCTAAACATAATAACAATGGTAAACAATAAAGCCACCAAAGTAATTGGACTTATAGCCGGAATAAATTTACGATTAAACCAATCTTGTCCTTTGGTTTTAAGCAACACATAGCGCGATATTAAACCTGCAAAAAATGGTATGCCTAAATATATTAATACGCTTTGGGCAATATCGCCCATGCTAATGTTTACTTCGTAACCTTGTATGCCTATATACTTGGGCACAAGTGTTACATAAAAATAAGCGTAACTGCTGTAAAATAATATTTGCAATACGCTGTTCAGTGCCACCATACCTGCACACAATTCGTTATCGCCTTTGGCTAAATCATTCCACACTAAAACCATAGCAATACATGGTGCTAAACCAATAAGTAACATACCGGCCATGTAACTGCTGTTATCGCGCATAAATAAATAGGCTAACGCAAACATTAATGCTGGCCCTAAAATCCAACTTTGAAAAATGCCAACCGCTAAAATTTTAGGATGCTTTAAAATTTTCCCAATCTCTTCGTACTTAACTTTTGCAAGTGGTGGGTACATCATTAAAATTAAGCCAATAGCCAGTGGTATATTGGTTGAGCCACTTTGAAACTGTTGAAATACTTGGGCTGATTGTGGGATGAAATTACCTATTGCTACACCTACCATCATGGCTAAAAAAATCCATAACGTAAGGTATCTATCTAAAAAAGCTAATCGTTTATTCATAATTAAATGGAGTTGTTTGTGTTGAACCGTATTTTAAAATAATACCAATTTGTCCGGCATGATATGCAGTATGCGAAGTAATGCGGCCCATAGCTTGTGACTTGGTGCGCGTACCAAACTCTTTTGTGGTTATTTCTTCGTTCCACTCATTTGGTTGTACATTGTTTATAGCTTGCTCTAAATACACTTTTGACTCTTCTATGTAATCCAACAATTGTTTCAAATTGGTGTATTGCCCTTTGTCTTTACCTACACCCAAAGTTTCAATAGATGCTTTAATATCTAAACCAAAAACATTGCGGGCAAACAATTGCTCAACCTCGCCAATATGTTTCAGCAAAAAGCCAATACAGTTTGATTGTGGATGCAATCGTTTAAGCAAATCGGCTTCGGTTAGTTGAGCAAATTGATTGGTTAATCGGGTGCGCGACTCAAGCCATAACTCAAGTATTACTTCAGTTTGATTCATGTTTTTTTATGATGAAATAATTAGCAGCATCCGCCACCTGGTGTACAACAAGCGTTGCTATCGGCAGGAGTTAAACTACCTAAGTTTACTTTTAATTTTTCTGGCGGAATGCCACATTTATCTTGTGCCAAGCAATTGGTTGTTTTTGTTGTAAGCTCAAAATTATTGGCAGCTGCATTAAAGTACAAACCATATTTACCAATTGTTTCTGCTTGATACTCTACCTCCACTTCGGCATCGGGTAAACGCAATACACGCTCTGATAAATCAATGATATTAGCCAATTTTTGAGGCGCCAAACGGTGATCAAAATCGTTAGCCTCCCACAATTGAAAATTAATCACTTGTTCGTTGCGTACAGTGCCACCACAATCAATAAATTGTTTGGTAATAACGCCTACTTCGGTAACATGAAAATGAGGCGGAACAAACGCTCCGTTTGGTAATTTAAATGTAACATCATTTAAATTTTGCAATACATTTTTTACGTCTGATAATTTCATAATTTTATTATTTGCAACAAAGCGCTGCTGGTTTTTTGTTTAGTAATTCGTTGGTTAGGTTATTAAATTGATGCATGTAGGCTTCCAATTTTTCCCAATTAATGCAGTAACACGATTTTGGACCATTTAAGGTGCCTTGTATTAACCCCATATTTTTTAATTCTTTTAAATGTTGCGACACGGTAGATTGTGCCAACGGCAATACTTCTACAATTTCGCCACAAATACACTCATTGCGTTCGGCAAGGGTTTTTAAAATGGCAATACGTGCAGGATGCCCTAGGGTGCGGGCAAAATCTGATAGTGAAATTTCGTCTGCTAAAAATTCGTCTTTTTTGTTGATAGCCATACTTAAAATATATATCGCAAATATACGATTAATGACCTCCCTGTCAAGTTAATTTTCATCAGAAAACTTGGCGCATAAAAAAAGAGCCGTAAAGGCTCTTTTAGCTATAAAAATATTAATGTTAGTTGGCTGAAGTACCCGTTGCGGCATCAATAATTTCGCGTACACGCATGGGATCTAATGGCTTTGAGTAAAATTGTTTTATCAGTGGTTTTGTACGTGCTATTGCAACATCATCATCAAAAACCGAAGAAGTTAGCATTACGTAAAATGCTTTTTGTTGTTGTTCGTACTTGGCCGATGAAACTTCATCAATAAATGCCCAGCCATCCATTTCGGGCATGCTTATATCCACAAACACAACATCAAATGATGGCTTCCCATCAGTAGCATTTAACTCCAATGCCTTAATTGCATCAAGACCATTGAGTGCAAGCGTAATTTGCGCTTCGGCACACACGTTTTTTATAATTCGCGTGTTAATGTAATTCGTTACATCATCATCGTCAATCAACAAAAATTTCATACACTGTAAAAGTTAAAATAGATATAATTACTATGCAATATATATAACCTTAATCAAATCAACAAGCACATAAGCATGCACCCTCACAACCTATATCACTAACTTGTTGGTGCTCTTATTTATTTACCTAGTTCATATTTACTAAATCATCAATTTTATCTAAATGTAAAACCGTTGAAAATCCATCATTACTGCGGCTATACATGCTTGCAAATTTTACCTGCTCAATAATTTCGTGCGCCTTGTAAGAGTAACGCGTATGCACATGCTGCGAATAAGTATCATCAAAAGCTTTAAACAAGAAAAGAAACTCTGCATCTGCTTCTATCAAGTCGGTTAAGGTTACTTCGTGCAGCGGACTATGCTCATCAACAGGATGCACTACTGTCCAACTTAATGCTAACGAGTTAATTTTAGCACGCTCTAGTTTTAGCGGAAAAAACCTGCGGTATGTTTTATCATCTTCTAAAACATCCATGGTTACCATAAACTCTGCTTCACATTCTATCAATTGGTTTTTATGCCTATTGGCAATTCTAAACATCAACCCTTTGCCTTGCTTGTATGGTGCTACAATTAAATTTTGGCTATACAATAACTTAACAACTGGCCTACTAAATCGGCTGTACAATAAACCTGTCATTAAAGCAAAGCTCATTAAACCAAATAAGCACTCAATTGCACTAATTATATTGGCGTAAAACCCAATAGGATTTTGCCTGCCATAACCTACTGTGGTTAAGGTTTGCGCGCTAAAGAAAAATGCATCCCAAAAATGCTCCCAAAAGGTTAAACCTTTGTCGCCTTCAATCTCTTCCATACCCACTGATAGGTATAGGCCAGCAAACAAACTATTTAATACTAAATAGGCAGCCATTACTAGCAGGGTAAATTTCCACCAAGGAATTGTAATTAACTCGTGAAAAATATTTAAACGCTGATACCAAGGTTGCCCTCGTTGTATTACATTAAAACTTCCGTTTTTGTTAAACAAACGTTTGCCTTGGTTATCGGTTTGATTACCAAAACCCGTATTGTTATCTTGTTTATACCTGATGGATAATTTTTTTAGCCTTGCCATAGTTGCAGTGCAATTTAAGTGTTTTGATTTAAGGATAACAAAGTGTAAAATTGAAGCGTATGGATAACTCGTATTTTGCCCACCAATCGGCCTTTATTGATGAAGGTTGCACTATTGGAGAAGGAACCAAAATTTGGCACTTCTCTCACATCATGTCGAACTGCACTATTGGACAAAACTGTAATATTGGCCAAAACGTGGTAATAAGCCCCGAGGTAGTTTTGGGTAATAATGTAAAAATTCAAAACAATGTTTCTATATACACTGGTGTAACCTGCGATGATGATGTATTTCTTGGACCATCGTGTGTGTTTACTAATGTTATCAACCCACGCAGTGCTATTAACCGCAGAGGCCAGTACAGCAAAACACACGTAGGCAAAGGCGTTTCTATTGGAGCTAATGCTACCATTGTGTGTGGGCACGATATTGGTGCTTATGCCTTTATTGGTGCAGGTGCTGTAGTTACCAAAAATGTACCCGCTTATGCTTTATTAGTAGGCAACCCTGCAAGGCAATTAGGCTGGATGAGTGAGTTTGGACACCGACTTGAATTTAACGAATTAAATGAGGCTACTTGCCCCGAAAGCGGACAACTATATAAATTACGTGATGGTGAAGTTTTTAGAAGTGCATAAATCCGTTTTAACTTTATGCTTAATGATTTGGTTTGGTACAAACGTTTTTTCGCAAAGCACCACACCAATTGATACGACCACAGAAATTGTAACTTATGTAGAAATTATGCCTGAGTTTCCGGGCGGATTAAATGCTTTATACAAATACTTAGGTAGTGCTATTAAATACCCTAAAATTGATAAAGAAAACAATGTAACCGGACGTGTAGTTGCACAATTTACTATTGATACTTTAGGCTTTGTGCGCGATGTAGAAATAACCAAATCTGTTAGCCCAACTATTGATGCAGAAGCGTTACGTGTAATAAGTGGTTTACCCCAATGGAAACCAGCTACACAAAATGGTAAACCTGTAAATTTACGCATGACTTTACCAATAACATTTAAAATGGATGATGCAAAACCAACAAGTAAAACAGTCGAAACAATTGGATTAGTATTAGGTGTTGCAGTTGGCATGACTACCTCTCTTTTAATTGGCGCTTGGCTAAAGCGGGTGCTTTAAT
>CAZJHS010000126.1:0-6352 GCA_964545895.1 uncultured Chitinophaga sp.
TTGTTATTAAACACCAAAATTACAGGAACATACTCAATGGCTAATGCTTTAATATCAACTGTACTACACTGCTTTTTTCTATCAACGCCTATCAACTCAATATTTTCCCAGCCAGCCATATCGGCTACTTTAAATAACTGTGGCACCAACTCATGGCTATCGCTGCACCAAGTGCCCAACACCACCATTATACTACACTTGGGGTAATTGGTTAATTGCTGCAATACTGCCGGAAAAGGTTTGTAGGTGTTATATTGATTTTTAAACCATGCAAACTGCTCCAATTGCGTGCGAGTTAATTTACCTTCTAAAACTTGTGTACTATCGTTTTGCTGTGCCATACTGCTTAATGATAAAAAAAGGCCGAGCAACATAATGCTCAGCCTTTTTAAAATAATTTTACTTAGTGGTAAGCGCATCCTCTATTAACAATAAAATATGTTCGCGATGTGCTTTTACTTCTGCACTTGCAGCAGGGCCTGCCATCATTTGTTTAATGGCTTTTAACTGACCAATAGCTGCCGATTTTGCTACATTATCATAACCAAACTTGCTATTTACAGATGCTATTTGAGCTAAGCTTTGTACATAATCTATCTGTAAATTTTGACGGAAGGTGTTAACCGCACCTGCTAAATCTTCTTTAAAGCAAGCATTAGTTAAATCAGTCATCATATCAACCACACTGTATTTATTACCATACAAGCGGCTATCTGTTATGCGCTCTAAAGTGGTTGATGCTAATAAATGTGCAAGCACGTTACCTTGTATCATCAACACGCGATCGTGAATTTTTGGATCATCTGGTGCACCAAAGAAATTAAATCCTCTGCGTTGGCTTTGTAAATTTTGGTACAAACCATTTGCTGCATCAAAAGCTTTTGGGTTGAAAATGTATTGCGATAATGCATTCATAGCACGTTTTTGATCGGCCAATGATACTGGAGTAAACGCTTGTTTACCTTGCATGTTTCTATCTACATAAACCCCACCAACGTATCTCGACATGGTGTTAGCTGCATTCATAATTTCTGATAACGAAATGCCAAATGCTTGCTTTAACTCTTGATTGCTTTTACCAATTGCAGTATAACGAGCTGGTAAAGTAGGCAACATTTTGTTTACTAATTTTATTCTATCAATGCTATAGCCAATTGCATCATTACTAAAATCGTTAACGTTTACACGCGGGTCAATTCCCTTACCAGGCGAACGCATATCATCTGCATCATTTCCAAAAATCAAAGTGCTATCAGTCGATTTGTTTAAAATTTCTGTTAAGCGTTTTTCTTCTGCAGCTGCATCATCTAAACCTTGGCTGTAACCATAAGTAATAGCCCATAAATCGTATGGCCCTGGGCGAGTTGTAAAATAATCGCCTTGCTTGGCTTTATCGTTGGCTAAGTTTACTGCCGGATACTCCATAACACTAGCAATTAAACCATGCTTGCGTGTTAACTCAGTATTATGTGCCTGAGTTGGATTCCACAACTGACTAGCTTTCATGTTATGCATTAAACCCATGGTGTGGCCCATTTCGTGCATTACCAAATAGTATAACGATTGTTTCATGTACTCACGCTTCTCAATACCCGATAAACCTCTAGCATCTAAAACACTTTGTCCAAACAAACCTGTTTGATGCAAGTATTCGCCAGCTTCACACATTTGCATATTATCATGGCCGTGGCCAAAAGATGATGGCTGTGGTGCTTCGAATAGTTTCTCTTGATTGATGCGGTTAGTGATAAAAATATACTCCAACATAATATCAGCACCTAAAATCTCGCCACTACGCGGATCAACAAAACTAGGGCCGTAGCCACCAAATGGTGGTTGTGGCGATGATGTCCAACGTAAAACGTTATAATTAATATCACCAGCATCCCAAGTTGCCGTATCTGGTTGCTCCAAAACCACTACTGCATTTTTAAAACCAGCAGCTTCAAAAGCAATATTCCATTGCTCGCCAGCAGCTTTTATTATTGGCCTAAACTCTACCGGAGTAGTGTTTTCAATCCACCAAGTAATTGGTTTAACTGGCTCCGAAAGTGTAGCCGACTTATCCTTTTTCTCTAATCTCCAACGATGAATCACATCTTTAAACGCTACAGCATCAGTTGAAGTCATATCATTCACATATTCGCCAAAATAACCAATACGTTGGTCATCTCTGCGAGGTGTCATTAAAGTATCAGGCGCTTTAATAAAAGTATGCTGATAAGTAATACTAACTGCACGCGCATTGGTTACTTCTTTACCTCCACCAAACATTGGTGCCGGATTATCGTACACATACTCTACCACAACATCAGTGTTTTGTGGGTAATTGCGAGTTTTTACATATTTACTTTTATCTCTATTAAGCATGCCTAACAAACTCATACTACCCATTGGGCCGGGGAATGGTGTTGGTTTTACTTGACTAATATTTTCACTTAAAAATATAGCATTGGCATCAATAAGCATGTTGCCATTATCTTCGGCAATAATTTTTTGACTAACTAAAGTTGCGTTACTAATATTTGCGTTTGATGCTTTGCTAATGGCATTAGCAGGGTCGAAATAAAATCCTGTGTTTTGCTCAATAAACTCTACCCTATCAAAGTAGCGCTTAATACTAAATACCATATTATCCCTAAAACTACCTCTAAAATGGCCTGCTGCCACTACTCCATTTTCGGTATAACTGAAGTAAATAAAGTTTTGGTTAATTTGATCCTTCTTTACCACCATGTACATGGCACCATTGGTAGTATCTTGATAAAGCGGAAACAATCCATCTTGTTTTTTGCAAGCCTTTGTTTTTTCGGCAATGGTATTTTTTGCCACAGGCTTAGGCATTTCGGCTGGTTTCTTTTTAGCGTAACCGCCCAAAGCCACCATAAAACTTAGTGTAAGTATTGATAGTTTTTTCATATGTTATCTGTGAAAATAAAGTAAACGCAACATACAGTATTTTTTATTTTATAAATAGCCGTTTATGTAAAACAAAACGGCCCCCGTTTTGCGGAGGCCGTTTCAATAAATTTATGGCAGCTTAGTTATCTAACAATCCTAATAATTGATTTACCATATCTTTTGATCCCATGTAAATTGGCACACGTTGGTGTAACTGGTTTGGTACAATATCTAAAATGCGCTCTTTACCTGTGGTTGATATACCACCTGCCTGCTCCATAATAAACGACATTGGATTGCACTCATACAACAAACGTAATTTACCATTTGGTGCTTTATCGGTTGCTGGGTAAATAAATATTCCGCCTTTTAATAAATTACGATGAAAATCGGCCACCATACTACCAATATAACGTGCGCTGTACGGACGGTTGGTTGCTTTATCATATTGTTGGCACCATGTAATATACTCTTGCACACCTTTAGGTGCACTTAAAATATTACCCTCGTTGTAACTGTATATTTTACCCATAGCAGGTATTTTCATATCAGGGTGCGATAAGCAAAACTCGCCAATTCCTGGGTCTAAAGTAAAACCATTTACGCCATTACCTGTTGTGTAAACCAACATAGTACTAGTACCGTAAATTACGTAACCTGCAGCTAACATTTTATTTCCTGGTTGAAAAAAATCTTCGCTAGTAGCCTTAGTTCCAACAGGTGTTACACGTTGGTAAATGCTAAAAATAGTTCCAATAGAAACATTTACATCTATATTACTCGATCCATCTAAAGGATCCATGCAAACAACATACTTTGCATTTTTACTCACAGGCGAGTCAATGTAAATAATATCATCATCTTCCTCACTTGCCACAGCACAAACTTCACCACCACGGGTAAGGCAATCAATAACTAAATTATTAGCTATAATATCTAATTTCTTTTGATCTTCACCTTGCACATTAGCACTTCCGGCTTCACCAATAATATCAGCTAACCCCGCACGGTTTACTTCACGGCTAATGGTTTTGGCAGCAATGCCAATATCGCGCAATAAGCGAGAAAACTCTCCTTTGGCAACATTAATCTCATGTTGGCGCTCAATAATAAATTGTCCTAATGTGGTAACGTTAAATTTGCTCATACAAAAAAGTACTTATAAATAATAGTTTGGCAAATATACGGTTAGCAATAAGTTACACAAATCCATCGGGTATATATTTAGGTTTGATTGTATATTGCGCCCTCAAATTAAGTAATTAAGCTACACCAATTTATTTGGTATAGCCTGTAAATCATCATTTAAAAGATACAATAGTGAAAGTTTTTAAATTCGGAGGTGCATCGGTTAAAGATGCCGATGCGGTAAAAAACGTAGCCAGTATTTTAAAAAGCTATGCCAACGAACCTGTGTTGGTGGTAGTTTCGGCTATGGGTAAAACAACCAATGCTTTAGAGCAATTGGCGCATGCACATTATAATAACGATACCGAATCCAAACAGAAGCTATACAAGGAGGTTAAAGGTTTTCATGATGAAATTATTAGTGGCCTTTTAAAAGATACCAATAGCTACGTATACAATGATATTGAGAATTTATTTATTGAGTTAGAGTGCTTAATTGAAGCCGAGTGCGAGGGTTCGTATGATTTTAATTACGACCAAATTGTAAGCTATGGCGAAATTTTTAGTACCCGCATTGTAAGTACCTACTTAAACGAAAGTGCTGTTAAAAACCGTTGGATTGATGCACGTAACTTTATTAGTACTAACAATACTTACCGCGAAGGAAAAGTTGATTGGACACTAACAACCAATATTATTGAAAAAAAACTACGCCCTATTGTTTTAAAACAGTTAGTTGTTACACAAGGTTTTATTGGCCAAACACGCGAGCATACAACGGCCACCTTGGGGCGCGAGGGTAGTGATTATAGCGCTGCTATTTTTGCCTATGGCTTAGGTGCCGATAGTGTAACTATTTGGAAAGATGTGGCAGGGGTAATGAATGGCGATCCTAAAAAATTCCCAACGGCCATTAAACTTGATGAACTAAGCTACACACATGCTATTGAAATGGCGTATTATGGTGCAACGGTTATTCACCCAAAAACCATTCAACCATTACAAAGCAAAAACATACCTTTATTTGTTCGCTCGTTTTTAAACCCCGATGCAAAAGGAACTGTAGTAAGTACTTACGCAGTTGAACAAAATATTCCAACCTTCATATCTAAAACCAATCAATCGCTGTTATCTATATCAAGCCGCGATTTTAGCTTTATAGTAGAGGATAACTTAAGCAGTATTTTTAACCTCTTTGCCGAGCATAATATTAAAATGAATTTGATGCAAAACTCGGCTATTAGCTTTAGTGTTTGTGTTGATAGTAAAGGCGAAGAACTTGAAAAACTGAAAAGCGATTTAAGCTTTAATTACAACGTAAAGTGTAATGATGATGTAGAACTACTAACCGTAATGCATTATAATGATGATGCATTACAACAAGTATTAACTAACAAATCGGTTTTATTAGAACAGCGTACACGTGCTACTGTTCAGCTTGTTTTAAAAACTAATGCATAACGTATATTTACTTACAGGTAGTAACGTGGGCGATAGTTTAGCCTTGCTAAACACGGCTATAAAACACATAAACACACAAGTAGGCAAAGTCATACAACAATCAAGCATATACAAAACTGCTCCTTGGGGTAATGTTAATCAACAACATTTTTACAACCAAGTTTTGTTGGTACAAACTACTTTATCTGCCCATCAAGTTTTACAAACTATATTACAAATTGAACTTGATATGGGCCGTGTACGCGAACTAAAATGGGCCCCGCGTACCATTGATATTGATATTTTATTTTATGATAATTTAGTAATGGATGAGGACGATTTAACAGTGCCTCATCCATTACTGCACCTACGTAAATTTACCTTACAACCCATGGTCGAATTAGCCGCAAATTTGGTTCATCCTAAACTACATGCAACCATTAGCCAACTACTAGTTTCGTGCCCCGATACAGGCTTGGTGGAAAAATTGTAAGAAACCTCCCATTTGTTTAATGCACATTTGCGTTCATGGCACTAAAACCAGCATACGATTTTATAGCAATTGAAGGCAATATTGGAGCCGGAAAAACATCTTTGGCTACTATGCTTAGCCAAGAGTTTAATGCACGCTTGGTTTTAGAAGAGTTTGAAGATAATTCGTTTTTACCTAAGTTTTATAACGATGCGCAACGCTACGCATTCCCTTTAGAAATGAGTTTCTTAGCGGCACGTTTTAATCAACTAAAAAAACAATTAATCGAGCCTGATATGTTTCAGCAACACATTATAAGCGATTATATTTTTGCTAAGTGTATGCTGTTTTCTAAAGTAAACTTAGTTGATGATGAGTTTGATTTATACCTGCGTTTGTTTGATATTATTA
>CAZJHS010000127.1:0-6238 GCA_964545895.1 uncultured Chitinophaga sp.
CGGCCAATAAAGTTTTAAAATCAACTACATCTTTTAATGCATTGTACCAGGTTAACAACTTCTTAATGTCTGAGTCGTAAACACGTTCGCTATCTAATTTAATTACATCAACCAAAAACTTGCGTTGTGTTTTAGCATCGTCTTTAGCAGTTGGCACTTTGCCAGTTTCGTTAATTTTAACAAAAACCTCGCTCAAGCGCATATCACCTTCTTCGGTGTACATAGAAATATCTTCTAATACCGAAACTTTATCTTGTATGCTTGTAGGGAAACGCTTTTTTGTATCGCCAAGACTTTCTAAAATTAAACCGGTTTTTGTGCGACCAATAATTTTGTGTAATCCGCCAATGCCCGAAATTGCTACGATTTCTGATAAATTCATGCTATAATATTTATGTTGTTTGTACTTTAACGAACGGCAAATGTAGCATTTTTTAGAAAATGCCAAAGCCCATGCTTATATCAATAATACTTAACCTAATATATTTGCAGCCTAATGGGTAAAAAGTGGTTAGTAATTTTTGGGTGCATTTATGTTATAAACTTGCAGGCGCAGCAGGTGGTTAGCATGGAGGGCAGGCGCTTTGAGTACCCCAAAAAAGGCTGGCAAGGTAATGTGGAGTTTGGGGCCAACTACTCTAAAGTTGTATACAGCATTATGCAACTTAATAATAAATTTAACCTAATGCATACCAACGATAAGCGCAACTTGCTGATGGTAAATGATGTAGGTTTTGTAACGGTTAATGGTGTAAATTTATTGAACTCTGCTTTTCAGCACTTTAGGTATATTATGCAGGGCGATTCAACTGTTTTTCCCGAAGCTTTTGTGCAAACCCAGTACAACAAACAATTGGCTTTAAATTTACGTTTACTAACTGGTGCAGGGTTGCGCTTTAGAATTTACAAAGACCAAAAATCGTTTTTTTATATGGGTAATGTAATGATGTATGAGTTTGAAGAATACACCGATAACCATACTCAAACCGATATGCGATTAAGCTCTTATGTAAGTTTAGATATTAGTGAGTGGGATTATTTGCCGTTTACTTTTGTGGGATATTTTCAGCCACGGTTATCGGATATTGGCGATTATAGGGTCTCTGTTGAGGCCAGTTTGGTATTTAAATCAACGGGTAAATACACCTTTCGCACGCAAGCCCGCTACGTGTACGATGCTTTTCCGCCACCCGGAATTAACAAAGTGTACAGCAGTTTAAACAACAGTTTAATTTATAGTTTTTAACCTTTTTGGCTGTGTTATATTTTAACGGATAAAGGTTTTAATAACCGATAAATCCTATAAATTTGCCCAGTTTTACAATGTAATTTTTAATATGGAAACCATACCAGTATATCAACCTAAAAATAAAATACGCATAGTTACCGCAGCTAGTTTGTTTGATGGGCATGATGCCGCAATCAATATCATGCGCAGAATTATTCAGGCAAGTGGGGCAGAGGTTATTCACTTGGGCCACGATAGAAGTGCCGAAGAGGTAGTAAATTGTGCCATACAAGAAGATGCCAATGCTATTGCCATGACTAGCTACCAAGGCGGACACGTGGAGTATTTTAAATACATGCACGATTTACTGAAAGAAAAAGGTTGTGGCCATATTAAAATTTTTGGTGGTGGTGGTGGTACCATTTTACCCGAAGAAATGGAAGAGTTACATGGCTACGGTATTTGCCGCATTTATGGTCCGGATGATGGGCGCGAAATGGGCTTGCAAGGCATGATAAACGATATGTTGGAGAAATGCGATTTCCCTACAGGTAAAAACTTAAATGGTGAAGTTAAACACCTTGCCGAAAAAGATTATAAATCAATTGCACGTTTAATTT
This sequence comes from uncultured Chitinophaga sp., assembly GCA_964545895.1. Lineage (GTDB taxonomy): Bacteria > Bacteroidota > Bacteroidia > UKL13-3 > UKL13-3 > UBA6183. Next base: position 1,849 of record CAZJHS010000127.1, read on the forward strand.
CTGCTGCCGAAAATGATCCAGAAACTTTCCGAGTTATTTTAGATCAAATCAACCAATCAACCAATCAACCAATCAACACTCCCGTGCTTGGTATTACAGGTACGGGTGGCGCTGGTAAATCATCGTTGGTTGATGAATTAGTGCGCAGGTTTTTATTAGATTTTACTGACAAAACAATTGCCATTATCTCTGTTGATCCATCAAAAAAGAAAACTGGTGGCGCACTTTTAGGTGATAGAATTAGGATGAATGCCATTAAAAATCCACGTGTGTACATGCGCTCGTTGGCTACGCGTCAAAGCAATTTGGCTTTATCAAAGCACGTACAAGAAGCTGTTGATATTGTGAAGGCAGCAAACTTTGATTTGATTGTGTTAGAAACTTCGGGTATTGGCCAAAGCGATACCGAAATTATGGACCACAGTGATGTGGCTTTATACGTAATGACACCTGAATATGGTGCAGCTACGCAATTAGAGAAAATTGATATGTTGGATTTTGCCGACATTATTGCCATTAATAAGTTTGATAAAAAAGGTGCATTAGATGCATTGCGCGATGTAAAAAAACAGTTTCAGCGCAACCATAAATTGTTTGATAAAAACGTGGATGAAATGCCCGTTTATGGCACAATTGCTAGTCAGTTTAACGACCCTGGCATGAATAGCTTGTACAAATCAATTATGGATATTGTAGTGGCAAAAACTGGTGCGCCCTTGGCTTCAACCTACACCATTACACAAGAGATGAGTGAGAAGATTTATATTATTCCACCATCGCGTACACGTTACCTTTCAGAGATTAGCGAGAATAACCGCAGCTACGATAAATGGGTAAACAAGCAAGCTGAAATTGCAGATAAATTGTATGGTATGCAATTATCAATCGATACGTTATCGGGTATGAAAAATCCTGATACAGGATTAATTGATGCATTAAAAGCTGCCTATAAAGAGATTGAATTAAACCTTGACCCACGCAATAAAATATTACTCGAGACTTGGGAGCAAAAGAAAGATTTGTTCCGCAACGAGTATTATGTGTTTAAGGTGCGCGACAAAGAAATAAAAATTAAAACCCACAGCGAGTCGTTATCACACTCGCAAATTCCTAAAGTATCGGTACCTAAATTTAAAGCTTGGGGCGATATTTTACGTTGGGCTTTACAAGAGAATTTTCCGGGTGATTATCCATACACTTCGGGTATTTATCCATTTAAGCGCGAGGGTGAAGACCCAACGCGTATGTTTGCCGGAGAGGGTGGGCCAGAACGTACCAATAAACGTTTTCATTATGTATCGCAAGGTATGCCAGCAAAGCGTTTAAGTACTGCTTTCGACTCGGTAACTTTATACGGAAACGACCCTGACCACAGACCAGATATTTATGGTAAAATTGGTAACTCGGGTGTTAGTGTTTGGAGTTTAGATGCAGCCAAAAAACTATATTCTGGTTTTAACTTAGCCGATCCTAAAACTTCGGTATCCATGACCATTAATGGTCCGGCTGCAATTATTTGTGCATTTTTTATGAATGCCGCCATCGATCAACAATGCGAACTTTACATAAAAGCCAATGGCTTAGAAGAGGAAATCAACCAAAAAATTGATGCCATTTTTAAAGCAAAAGGTACTACACGCCCAACTTATAATGCTGCCGAATTGCCTGAAGGTAATGATGGTTTAGGATTGATGTTATTGGGTGTTACAGGTGATATGGTATTGCCTGCCGAGGTGTATAATAAAATTAAAGTGGATACTTTAAAGCAAGTACGCGGTACAGTACAAGCTGATATTTTAAAAGAAGACCAAGCACAAAACACGTGTATATTCTCTACCGAGTTTTCGTTACGTGTAATGGGTGATGTGCAGCAATATTTTATTGATAATGCAGTACGTAATTTTTACTCGGTTTCTATCAGTGGTTACCACATTGCCGAGGCAGGTGCAAATCCTATTACGCAGTTGGCACTTACACTTTCAAACGGATTTACGTTTGTTGAGTATTACTTAAGTCGCGGAATGAATATTGATGATTTTGCGCCAAACTTATCGTTCTTCTTCTCAAACGGTATTGATCCTGAGTATTCAGTAATTGGTCGTGTAGCACGTAGAATTTGGGCTAAAGCCATGAAATTGAAGTATGGTGGAAATGAGCGTAGCCAAATGTTGAAGTATCATATTCAAACTTCAGGACGTTCGTTACACGCACAAGAAATTGATTTCAATGATATTCGTACTACCCTTCAAGCGTTATATGCTATTTATGATAACTGTAACTCGTTACATACAAATGCTTATGATGAAGCCATTACCACACCAACGGAAGAATCGGTTAGACGTGCCATGGCTATACAGTTAATTATTAACCGCGAGTTAGGTTTAGCTAAAAACGAAAACCCATTACAAGGGTCGTTTATTATTGAAGATTTAACCAATTTGGTTGAAGAAGCGGTATTGTTAGAGTTTGATAAAATTACCGAGCGTGGTGGTGTATTAGGTGCAATGGAAACCATGTACCAACGTAATAAAATACAAGAAGAAAGTATGTATTACGAAATGCAAAAACATACAGGTGAGTTCCCAATTATTGGTGTAAATACATTCTTAAGCAGCAAGGGTTCGCCAACTGTATTGCCTAAAGAAGTTATTCGTTCTACTCCTGAAGAAAAAGAATATCAAATTACGATGTTAAACGAGTTGAAAAAAGGCAACGAAGAAAAAGGAAAAGAGATGTTGAAACGCTTGCAACAAGTAGCAGTACTTAACCAAAATATTTTTGCCGAAATGATGGAAGCTGTTAAGTATTGCTCGTTAGGACAAATTACCGCAGCCTTATTTGAGGTCGGAGGTCAATACAGACGTAATATGTAAGATGAAAGTCAATATTCAGACTCCTTTTAGTGATTGTTACAGATACTTTGAATTGATATTTCATCAGGAACAATTCGTTGACTTCATGGATCGTCAATTCAAGATTACAATTAAATCCTATGAGCAAGAGGTAGGTGAAAGACCTGAAGAGGAAAAGTATGATGGATTTTATGATTACACCGAGAATTTAAAAGCAAGTTACTCAGATTGCTTTTTAAAAAGTGGATTTATCCTCTCTTATTCAACAATAGAGGTGATTTTGAAAGAGTTTTGTGATATTGCGCGAAAAGAGTTTAAAATTATTCGTAGTTGGAAAGATATTCAAGATGAAGAAGCAAAAGGTGAAATGCCTAAGATGGTTAAATACATAGAAAGAGAATTAAACATCAAAATTGACAGGCAAACCTTTAAAATTTTAAATGCATATAGATTAACAAGGAATTTAATTGTGCATGAATTAGGTGAACTAAAAGGGAATAAAAGTAAATTATGCTTGAAGACTGTGTATCAGCATAACAAGAACATTAGATTCGATACTAATCAAATTATCATTGAGTCCAGTAAATTTCTGTCGGAATTTTCTAAATTCGCATATGAAACTTTGTCTGATATAGAAAATAAACTTAACTTAGTCTACCATAAAAAGCATTGATATGAAATACTTATTATTAATAATCATCCTCTTTAGCATAAATGTAAGTGCTCAAACCAAGAAGAAACCTTCTACTCAGCCAAAGCCAAGTGTTGCAAAGGTAGTGCAACCCAATAAGCAACAAACACAAGAATGGATAGCTAATACGATAGCGCAGTATCCTAGAATTTTATCGGACGGAACAGAAAAATACTCTGTACATTTCGTGGATAGTCTTGGAATTATGGTCGTTTTTCAGGATCTTGACCTTGTAGGCTTCCATCATGTATGGATATATAAAGTTCCTATTAAAGATATTATTGGAGTTAAGTTTGTTCCGTCAAAATTAGAAAATGGGGCTGATCTGGTAATTATGACTACACCTCATCAGAATAGTATTGAATCTTGGATTAATGAAGTGGATCACGAGAGTACTGAAAAAACAGATATTCTCATACTTAACCTTGGTGCAGATGTTGCAGAAAATAATATGAAGGAACGAGTTATAAAGGCTTTTAATCGTTTAATTGAATTGTATTCTGGAAAAAAGCAAATTGGTAATACTTTTTAGGCCAACAGTGCAAAAAGTTGTTTATATTTCGTCAGGGAGAAATACTACTTCGGACCTCTTCGAGGTCGGAGGACAATACAGAAGAAATATGTAATACATACGATTTACAAAGGAAAGACGCATCAATTTGGTGCGTCTTTTTTTTGTTTAATTAATGCTTGATTTAAAAAGCGCTGAAGGCGCGTTATAACCTTGCGAGGTGGTAACACCCCTCGCAAAGAAAAGAAAGGTTGTTTTTTTGATGTGCAAGGCACGATGTGCCACGCACGAATATTTCGCCCCTTCAGGGCTTAAAGGAGTGGTTGGGAATTGAAT
>CAZJHS010000128.1:0-6211 GCA_964545895.1 uncultured Chitinophaga sp.
ATTGTATTAAATATTGGTGCCGATATTGCCGGCATGGGTGCAGTTGGTAATTTGCTTTTCCCTGCCATTGATGCCACCTTTTTTAGTGTATTTTTTACGCTGCTACTTCTTGGGTTAATTATTTATTTGCCTTACTTAAAAATTGCAGCCATACTTAAATACTTGTGCATAGTAATGCTGGTGTATTTTATAGTGCCATTTTTATACCACCAAGATTTTACGGCTATACTTAAAGCCACAGTAATACCTACCCTAACTTTTGATAAAAAATTTATGGCCATACTAGTAGGCATTTTAGGCACCACCATTTCGCCCTATTTGTTTTTTTGGCAAGCCTCGGTTGAGGTAGAAGAAATGAAACATAAGAAAAACCACTTGGTGGTGAACAAAAAAATCATTCACGATATGCAACAAGATGTTGATTTTGGGATGACTTTTTCGGGGTTTGTGATGTACTTTATTATTTTAACCACTGGCACCGTATTGTTTAATAGTGGCATTCATCAAATAGATACGGTTGAGCAAGCAGCCATGGCACTTAAGCCTTTAGCCGGAGATTTAGCTTATTTACTTTTTGCCATTGGAGTTATTGGCACCGGCCTTATTGCAATTCCTGTGTTAAGTGGTTCGTTGTCGTATATTTTTACCGAAACCTTTGGTTGGGAGCAAGGATTAGACAAGAAATTTCACGAAGCCAAAGGCTTTTATGTAATCATTGCCATTTCGTTAATACTAGGCTTATCATTAAACTACGTGGGTATTTCGCCCATTGATGCTTTAATTTATACCGCTATTTTGTACGGCATTACCGCTCCAGTTTTAATTGCCATTATCTTACACATATCAAACAACAAAGCCATTATGGGCCAGCATGTAAATGGCATTACTGCTAATATTTTAGGTGGGTTAGCTTTGGTTATTATGACAGCAGCAGCGGCCATACTTTTATACTTGCAGTTTTGGAGTTAAAGGCAACTTAATGCTTGGTATGTGGCCAATTTAAAAGCCCATATTGCAATACCTAAATATTTATATAAATTGCCACAAATTATACAAGATAGTACGCTTTTGCTAAAGCATAGTAAATAAAGAACTTATACAAATGGCATTAAAAACAGAATTAAGAACTCAAGGCGATTTCCTTTTTAAATACAGAAGTTATTTTCCGTTAATTATTTTAATTATTGCATTATACCAATACGTTCAAACAGAACTTAACGACTTTAGCTTAGACCAAGCAGCTAAAGAAACTTACGAAATTTGGTGCTTATTGATTTGTGTATTTGGGTTGTTTATTCGTGTAATTACCATTGGTTTTACTGCCGATAACACTTCGGGTCGTAATACCTTGGTGGGCCAAGTTGCCGAGTCGATTAATACAACTGGTATTTACTCAACCTTACGCCATCCGCTATATTTAGGCAACTATTTTATGTGGTTAGGTGTAGCTGCACTTACACATAACTTGTGGTTTATTGTTGCATTCTCGTTTTTATACTGGTTATACTACGAAAGAATTATGTATGCTGAAGAAGCTTTTTTAACAGAAAAGTTTGGTGATGCTTATACCAAATATGCTGCTGGTGTTCCTGCATTTATTCCAAGTTTTAAAAAAGTAGTTAAACCCAAATATGAGTTTAGCTGGCGCAAAGTAATACGCCAAGAAAAAGCAGGCATCTTAAATATGTTTGGCGTTATTTTACTTTTCCGTTTGGTGGCCGAGTACATTGCTACCAAAACCTTTGACGTAGAAAATATTTGGCTATACGGATTTGGCGCTTCGGTGGTTTGGTACGTGGTTATTAAAACCATCCAAAAAACTACCAACGTATTAACAAAAGACCGTAACTAAACACTCTTTTACCATTTTAGTTTAGCGCTTTAACAACACTTTTAAGTGTTGAAAATTTAGTTGTAAAACTTTGCCAGCACTCTCCTATTTTTGGGCATCATATGTTAAAGCAATTACACATTCGCAACTATGCTATTATTAAGCAGGTTGATATTACGTTTAGCAACAAATTAAATATAATTACGGGCGAAACAGGTGCCGGTAAATCTATATTAATGGGCGCATTAAGCCTTATTTTGGGCGATAGAGCTGATACCAAATCGTTGTTAAACGAGCAAGATAAATGTGTAATTGAAGGCACTTTTGATATATCAACCTATAAGCTAAAAAGCTACTTTGAAACCAACGAGTTAGATTACGAAACAACTTGTTTGCTGCGCAGAGAAATTGCCCCAAGTGGTAAAAGCAGAGCATTTATTAACGATACGCCTGTAAACCTTAATCAGCTAAAAGAGTTGGGCTCTATGTTGGTTGATATTGTTAGTCAACATCAAACCTTAGATTTAAACAACAGTACTTTTCAGTTAAGTATTGTTGATGCCATTGCCGATAATGCAGATGCATTGATAAAATATCAAAGCACCTTTAAAAAATACAAGCAAACCGAAAAACAACTAACTGATTTATTGGCGGCCGAAGCACAAGCCAAAACCGACCAAGATTACTTGCAGTTTATTTTAAACGAATTAACCGAAGCCAACCCACAAGCTAACGAGCAAGAAGAGTTAGAAAAGCAATTAGATATTTTAAGCAATGCCGAAGCCATACAACAAAGTGCTGGCAATGCATTTAATGCTATTGATGCCGATGAGCAAAGTGTATTGGATGCATTACGCACGCTTAAAACTAATTTAACTGCAGGTGCAAAACACCATACTGGTTTAACGGAGTTATTGGTACGCATTGATTCGGTTATGATTGAGTTGAAAGATGTGGCTGCCGAGTTAGAAACCATTGTAGAAAATACCCAAGCCAACCCCGAGGAGTTGTTGCGCATTGAAAACCGCTTACAGGTTTTGTTTAACTTACAAAAGAAACACCGCACTGCCAACAATACCGAGCTAATTGATTTTATGAACCAAGTAAGCGAAAAGCTTCAAAACATTGGTTCGCTAGAAACACAAATAGCTACCACAAGCGCACAACTTGCTGCCTTAAAACAGCAATTGCACCAAGAAGGTTTGTTGTTAAGTAACAACCGCAAAAAAGCCATTCCGCAAATAGAAAAACGCGTAATAGAATTACTGGAGCAAGTACAAATGCCCGATGCGCGCATAAAAATTGAACAAACCACCAACCCCGAGGCATTTACTTTAACTGGTTTTGATGGCATTGAATTGCAGTTTACTGCCAATAAAGGCGCTTCTTTTCAGCCCATTAATAAAGTAGCCAGTGGTGGCGAGTTAAGTCGTTTAATGCTTTGCATAAAATCTCTTATTAGCGATAAAGTAGCTTTACCAACCATTGTGTTTGATGAAATTGATACGGGAATAAGTGGCGAAGCTGCTTTAAAAGTAAGCAACGTAATGAAAACCCATGCCAACAAGCACCAGGTAATTGCCATTACCCACTTACCGCAAATTGCAGGCAAAGCCGATACGCACTTGTTTGTTTATAAAACCACCGATAGTGTAACCACCCACACACACATCAAAGCATTAAACCCTACCGAACGTGTAGAGGAAATTGCGCGCATGCTGCACGGTGCTAATCCTTCCGAAAAAGTATTAGAAGCCGCTAAAGAACTTATAGGATAATAAACTTTATAAGTATTTTAATATTTTAAGTTTTTTTCACTTTTAGGTTAGCACCAGCTTACCTTAAAAGCCCTGTTTTAGGTATTATTTGAGGTGACATTTGGAGCAAAACCAATACTTTCTGCACATTAATTTTAAATGCAACTTTAGTTGCAAAACATTTAATATCAACCACTTAAAAACAAACAAGCTGTAATACAAGTACTTTGTTAACAGCCTGCAAATCAACCCAAACTTGATTTTTACCCTATTTTATGTTTAGTTTTACTTTACAAAACTATCGCACAACTATGTGTCAACTAATAATAGGCAACGTAACAGAAAACACCGCCAAAATTTGGGTAAAAGGAACCGCTAATAACCACAGCACTACTACCCTTACTGCACAAATTACCCTTAAAAGCGATTTACGAACTGTAATTCAAAACCTAACCATTTACAAACACAATAATTTTATTGGCGTGTTTGAGTTTGACGAACTTAACCCAAGCGATAGCGGACTAATTAGGACGTTGTACACCGTTAATGTGGTATTTAAGGATATTGCAGGTGTGCCATTAGGCTTTAATTGTCGTGGTAGTTTTAACACCATTCCGCGGGTAAATTATCCCGTAAACTTTATGCTTGGTAGCAATTTTTTAAACCGCAACGAGGATGATGGCAAACGCGTATTTAAAAACCTGAACAACTTACGTAAAGTAGAAAAGCCAGCTTTTATGCTGCACGCGGGTAATCAAATTTATATTGATGCACCTGCTAGCAACGAGCCTATTCAATCCGACAGTTACGTAAAAAAATACCAAGAAGCTTTAAAATCAAGAGAAGCTGCTGAGTTTTTAGGCCGCATTGCCAATTACACGGCAATTAACGATCACGAGTTATATTTTAGATTTGCCAATGATGTGGAGTACGATTATAAAACGGCATCGTACTACTTGCGCGAAGCTTTGCCATCGTACCACATGTTTCAGCATAACCGCAACCCGCACCCTTATGGTAGCGATAAACTTTACTACCACTACAACTATGCTGGTGCTGCTTTTTTTGTGATGGATACCCGCGTGGAGCGCTTTCAGTTTGTAAAAACCGGAGCCAAACGCCAAATGATAAGCACCGAACAAATGGAAGCCTTTAAACAGTGGCTTTTAGATAATGCCCAACGTGCCAAATTTGTAGTTACATCGGTACCATTTATAAGTATTAAGGAAACCGACTACAGCGAATATTGGAGTGCCGAAGCTTTTATGGCCCAAAAGGAAGAAATTTTAAGTTTTATAAAGGCTAATAAATTAAGCAAATTGGTATTTTTAACTGGGCAAGGCAATGCATCGTTGCACAGTACTTTAACTTTAAAAACGGGCGTTAACGAACAAGTGGTATTGCACGAGTTAATGTGTGGCACACTAAATCATTATCAATGCGCAATTAGCAATTACGAAGATTTTATTTGGCTACAAACCAACCGCAGCGTGGAGGCCGATTACGTGTATAAAATTGAAAGCGCTAATGCCGAATTAGACCCAAGTGTAATGTGCATTTCGGTAAAAGATGATGTGGTTTCGTTTAAATCGTACACCACCAAATATATGGTTGAAGAAGACGAAGTACCACCAATTATACACGAAGGCAGCTTTAGTATTTAGCGGAGCGGAGTTATGAGTTATGAATGTTGAATGCTTAATGTTGAATTAAATGTTAAGGGTTAAGGGTTAACTGTTTCTATTGTTAACAGTTTATCTCAGAAAGCACAGAAGAACACAGAAGTTTTAAATCTAACTTCTATCCTCCAGCATCCAAAAGCTAAAAGCAATCTTCCCAATTACCTCTTATGCTTGAAGGATTCAGGTGCGGTGGGCGTCCACGAATGGTGCGAAATACGACTGATTCCTCCAGTAAATTTGTGATAAAGTATAAACCACCCCGCCTTTCAGTCGCCCCTCCTTAAAGGAGGGGAACGTGTACTCATGATAATTTACTTGCTACGGTATTTATACTTTCAAAGTAGTTTTATCTACTTTAGTGCTGCTCCCCTTTCAGGGGAGCTGTCATGCAAAGCCTCAGCGTTGCCATGACAGAGGGGTACCAAGCCCGCAAACAATCGCTTTGATTGTTACATAAAAACCTCATTTGCCATTTAGAATCCTTCAAGCACTAATCAAAATCCATGGATGGTAACCGCCAACATCCAAGCTCTAATTTTTACCGCAGACAATCAGTGCAGACCGAAGGCCCGAGTGCTCGGGGTAGCCCGCTGAGTTTCTCACAGAGATTTTTTTGAGGCATTGACGCGCAAGAGTGAGATTGCTGCGCAATTGGAGAGGTTTCCTCATCTCGCTTCTCGGTTCTCTTCTCTCCCATCATCTAATTATCTAATCAACACATTAACTAATTATCCTCTTGCAAGTTTGCTCTTCTTCCTTTATTTTCGATTAACAAACCATTTAAACCCTTATGAAAAAACATATCCTATACGCCACAAATAATTGTAAAATTTTATCAATCACTAAAAAATAACACGCACCTAATTTTATTCAGAAGGTGCACAGTATTGAGCATATAACACAATACTGCGCACCTAAATACAATAAAAGGTGCGGGAATA
>CAZJHS010000129.1:0-5895 GCA_964545895.1 uncultured Chitinophaga sp.
AAAAGGTATTGGATGGCTCGGTAAACCAAGTACGCGAGCAGTTTAGAACCCATACTTTTACCGTAGAGTGTACCCATGGCAACTTGCAGTTACCTGAAATTTATCAGGTGCAAAAAAACAAACAGCTTGACGATAAGCGCTTTGTGTATGAAATAAGCAAACCACAAAACGAGCACAACAACATTTTGTTACAACAGTTGGTAAACCAAACAGAAATTATCAGATTTGCCGAGTTGATTCCGAGTATGCAAGAAATATTTATTCGTGTAGTAAACGAAAATCAACCAGCAACAAATTAATAAATAAAACATACACTTATGAGTGATATTAAACAGTACATTGAACAAAACAAACAACGTTTTTTAGACGAGCTTTTTGCATTATTACGTATTCCATCAATTAGTGCCGATCCGGCTTTTGCAGGCGATGTGGTAAAGGCTGCCGAGTTTGTGGCCGAAAGCATGCGTGCTGCTGGAGCAGATAAGGTAGAAGTTTGCCCTACGGCTGGCTACCCAATTGTGTATGGCGAAAAAATAATTGACCCAAGTTTACCAACCGTTTTGGTATACGGCCATTACGATGTACAACCTGCTGTGCCGCTTGAGTTATGGCATACTCCTCCGTTTGAGCCTACCATTAAAAAAACAGACTTACATCCAGAGGGTGCAATTTTTGCGCGTGGTTCGGCTGACGATAAAGGGCAGTTTTACATGCACGTAAAAGCATTTGAATACATGATGCAAACCAACTCGCTTCCGTGCAACATTAAAATGATGATTGAAGGCGAAGAAGAAGTAGGTAGCAACAACTTGGCTACATTTTGTATTGCCAATAAAGAGCGTTTAAAAGCCGATGTGGTGTTAATTTCTGATACCTCAATTATTGCCAACGATTGCCCAAGTATTGATACAGGTTTACGTGGCTTAAGCTATGTAGAAGTGGAAGTAACTGGTCCTAACCGCGATTTACACTCGGGTGTATACGGTGGTGCAGTAGCAAACCCAATTAACGTGTTGGCTAAAATGATTGCCAGCATGCACGATGAAAACAACCACATTACCATACCAGGTTTTTACGATAAAGTAGCCGAGTTAACCGCAGCCGAACGTGCTGATTTAAACAAAGCTCCATTTGATTTAGAAGCTTACAAAAAGGATTTAAATATAGGTGATGTTTGGGGCGAAAAAGGTTACACTACTTTGGAGCGCACAGGTATACGCCCAACTTTAGATGTAAACGGAATTTGGGGTGGATACATTGGCGAAGGTGCTAAAACCGTGTTGCCAAGCAAAGCTTACGCAAAAATTAGCATGCGTTTGGTGCCACACCAAGTAAGCGATGATATTACTGCATTGTTCCAAAAACATTTTGAAAGTATAGCACCAGCAGGAGTACAAGTAATTGTAAAACCACATCATGGTGGCGAGCCAGTGGTAACCCCAACTGATAGCGTGGCCTACAAAGCAGCATCAAAAGCAATGGAAACTACTTTTGGTAAAACACCAGTGCCAACACGTGGCGGGGGAAGTATTCCTATTGTAGCTATGTTTGAAAAAGAATTAGGCTTAAAATCGGTATTAATGGGCTTTGGTTTAGATAGCGATGGGTTGCACTCGCCAAACGAACATTACGGTATAGTAAATTACCTAAAAGGTATTGAAACCATACCTTACTTTTTTACCTACTACGCACAAGACAGCAAATAATATTGCCCATTGTATAACTAAAAAACGCTCCTCACTGTTGTCAGTAAGGAGCGTTTTTTTTGGGGGGATACAAGTACTAGTTATTGTCAGACTCAGCTGTAACAACATTGGGTTGTCCTTTAGGATCTTCCCCATATTCGTTTTCGCCCTGTGTGCCTTCTGTTAGAGCAAGTATAAAATTATATATAGGGATTAATAAATACCAACCACTTTTACCAACATCGTGCATTCTTCTTACGCCCACAGCTATACTAGGAAGCAATACTGCAAGTGAATAAATATTAGAAATCATGGTTGATTCTTGAATTACACCCACTACTGTTAAAATGATGGAGATAAGAATATTGAATAAGAAAAAATACCAATACTCGCTTCTTCTAGCGCGTCCTGTAAATGTTGCATAATTTTGTAAAACGTTTAAATAGTACTTCATGTTTCATTAATTTTAGTTTTTCCTACTCATAAGGCTTTTCGGTTTTGCCCCGTTTGGTTGGTTTCTGGACTCCAATTTGAAATCTAATTTAGAAAAACTAATGTAAAATACAAGCAGGCGTTTTAATATCTAAACAGGTCTAATGAGCTTATTTATAATATTTTTTTTGGGGTGTTCTTGCTGTTATAATGTATATTTCTTGATGGGGCAAAATAGTGCTACCCTGAAACCTGATTCATTTAAAATATCTTCTTTAGTATAACTTATCTGCTGCTATAAAAGACTTACTAATAACCAGTAAAAGAATTATTAAAACGATTTTCATGTTGTTTCAAAAGATTACACATCGAAAATAAATCGAGGAGGAGATAAACCCAAGAGGTGATAAGAGCAACGAGATGAGGAAACCTCTGCAATTGCGGAGCAATCTTGAGAAGAGGCTTTTTGGAAGATTGATATTAGCTTTTGGCAGTTAGCAATTGGTTTTTATTTCCAACTATGATTGTTGATTAATCAATGAAGGATTCTATTTGGCAAATGAGGTTTTTATGTAACAATCAAAGCGATTGTTTGCGGGAAGGGTTCATTAAGCAATACATAAATGAAGCGAAGCGAAATGGCTTGTATTGCGCGGCCAAACAAGCGCTGTAGATTGTAGTAAAAATATCATAAGCCTTGAATTTTTTGCTAACTTTTTGTTTCAAGACAAAAAGTTAGGCCGGTTTGGGGTGGCAACCCCAAGAATAAAATCAGCAATAGTTTTAGTTAGGTTTAAATTTTGAAGTTTACCTCTGGGATAATGCTGAATCAATATAAATGCTATCGCATTTTTCTTTTGTCACTTTTTGTGAGGGCAAATGTTAACTCAACGAGGCCAAAAACAAATAATAATAACGAGTTAAAAAGTAATCAAAAAGCCCACCACGAATGCCAAATCCGAACTGTTTACTCGCATAAGACCAGCCGCCCCTGGTTCCGAAGCCTCGGAACAAAACAGTCGTATTTCGCTCCATTCGTGGACACCCACCGCACCTGAATCATTCGTGCAGAAGAGGCAATTAGTAGGTTTGCTTTTAGCTCTTGGCTGTTGGAGGTAAGAAGCTAGCTTGAAAACTTCTGTGAGAACCTTTGATATTCACTTCTCGATACTTGCCCTGCCGCACAATTCAACCCAAAGCAAACAATAGACGCTACGGTCTATGCTTGCTCGAAGTGACTGCGCGTAACACAAAACCATAATCCCACAAATCCATCAAGCCAATTTTCTTTCACTTCATTAAGCATTCAATATTTAACCTTCAAAACACATCAAACCTTAAAGCAATTTATTGCGTAGTTACGGTTACAGCAACCTGATTGGTTAAACCATCTCTGTTAGTAACGGTAAAGGTATATTTACTTACTTGTCCGTGTGTGGTATCAACTGTTGTTGACATATCATAAGCATAATTATCGCATTCACTTCCCGATAGCGATTTGCTAAAAATAGAGGTGTTTGCACCACCATTAATTGACTTAGATATATTAAACTGTTTTAACACATCTTCGGTCTCTGATTTGGATGCTTTAATGCCAATTAAAAGTGGGGTTGAGCCGGCCAATGTTGCATCAGCGCTGGTGTATGTGCCACCTGTTTTTAAGCTAATATTGGGGAGTTTTCCCTCATCATTTTCGCATGATGTAAAGGCTAGTAAGCCCATAGTTATGGCAGCAATTGAAAGTAGTTTCGTCATGTTTAAAGTTTATAGTTTAAATTAAAAATAATGTTTCTACCTATGTTTAAAAGTCCATAGTTTTTAAATCTAGATAAATGATCTATGTATGCCGTGTTCAATATATTATTAATATTTAATCCGAAGCTCCATTTTTGGTTTTTTAACAGCAACTGAGCACTTGCATTCCAAACGGTATATTTTGCTGTGCTTATTTCGTAAGGCGCAGTATGGTGTTGTGCCATTACATAGTCGATATTGGTGTTTAAATTAAGTTTATGCTTGTTAAACAGGTGCAATTTATAATCGAGTTGTGGTTTGATTTTTTGTGCAGGAATATATGGCGTATAGTTTCCATCTTGTGTTTTACTGTTCATGCCACTGTAACCTATTTTAAGTATGGCATTCTTTATAAAGTTATAGTATACCGTAAATTCGGCACCGTATTGTAATGCATTTTGTTGTTTGTATCTATACACCGGAAAACCAAACCATTGTTCGTTTACAGGGGTTAGGTAAATATAATTGGTAAAGTAATTATAAAACGGACTAATAGCTAATCCCCAACGTTTGGTATCGTAGGTAGTAAATAAATTGGCTGCGTAAATTTGTTCGTTTTTTAAATTGGGATTGCCAATTTCATAGGTAAAAACACCTTCATGTAATCCGTTTGACGAAAGCTCGGCCAAATTAGCTACACGAACGCCTGTTGCTAAATTAAATTTAAAATTAAGTTTTGGGTTTGGGTTATAGCTTAAGCCGCTAAATAAATTGTAGTAAGGCGAAAATTTATTAAACGGCTTCACTTCTTTGTCTTGACCATTAACACTGGCTGTAAAATAGGTGTTGATGTTTTTTTCGCCAATTCCAATTCCGTTTTCTAACACACATTTTTCATTGGGTTTGTACTCGTAATTAACCGAAAGGTTACTTTCTTGCATGTGTGCATCAGGAACAATTTTACGCGCACCAAAATTGGCATTGTTTTCAAAAGCGTTTAAGCTCGAAAACATGATTTTATGTTTGGCGTTTATGTTGTAATCAAGCTTTACTAAACTTTGTACAGTAAGCAAATGCATGTTTAAACTTATGGCTCCGCCACCTTCGTTTTCCATACGTTGGTTTGATTGTACACCAATATTGGCTGTTAAATTTACTTTGGCATTTAGGCGCAATTTATTTTCGCTTGATAGGATGTTGAGTAAAACCAAGTGCGCAGGATTTTTATTTAAACTTCTACTCCAACGATTATCAGGTTTTACAAACGTGTAAACATCACTAAAAATAAACCCAAACCTATTGTACGAAACAGCATAATTATTAACCGAAGTCCATTTTTTTCTTTCAAAACCATAAGTAGTTTTAAAGTAATAACCATCAAAACGGCTATTTAAAATCCTGTTGTTTTTACCGTCCGAGTAATCGGCATGATTATCAGCACCAACCCTAAATCGCCACCATTTGTTTTTTTTTCTTTCAATATAACCCGCTTGTATCATTCCTCCATGCGTATTGCTATTCATGGTAATAGATAAATCTGTCTTGTAAGTATTAGGTGTTGGCTTTTCTTCTTCAATTAAATTTATAACGCCCCCAATAGCTTCCGAGCCATATAAAATTCCAATGGGGCCTTTAATTAATTCAACCTTTGATAAACCAAAGCTGGTTAAGCCCAAGCCATGTTCTTCTTGCCATTGTTGGTTGTCAAATTTCAAACCATTCAATAAAATTAATACTCTATTGCCATACAATCCTCTAATTACAGGTTTGGCAATTCCAACCCCGGTAGAAAGCATATTTACCCCCTCCGTATTTTTGAGCATATCGCACAAGTTAAATGCGTTAATATTTGTAAGTTTTATGGGTACAATGTTTAAAGGCGAAATTTTTGTGGCTTCTTCTTTGTAACCAGTAATAGTAACCTCGTTCAGTGTTTTGTTTGTTGTATCAATATCTTGGCCATAAAGCCATGACGAAATACAGCAGAAAGTCAGTATAAAGAAGAATAATTTCAAATTGGGTTGATTTAATTTATTTAGGCTTT
>CAZJHS010000130.1:0-5847 GCA_964545895.1 uncultured Chitinophaga sp.
GAAGGTCTTATTCTAAAACATGTAGAGAGAGATAAGTTTCTCAGACAGAATAAGGATCGTCTGTGCAACCTAGTGAACAATCCTAACGGATACACAATCGTTTCATTTATTCTTACTTCTGAGGATTTGCCACTTTCTTATATTAAGGATAGACTTTTATTACCATTTGTGTCTTTTCCAAAACTCAAACGTGAAGGAATTAAATTGTTAAGCTCAATTTAGTCTAGATTGCCTTACGTCAAGCCTAACTCCTTATTTTGTTACCACTCCACTACCAATCTCCTATTCACTTCCACCCCATTCACTTTTACCTTTAACACATACATTCCTGGAGATAAATTTAATGGTGTAATTTCCATTTTATTTAATCCTATTGAACTTGGTTGTAAGGTTTCAAAAACGGTTTTGCCCATTACATCGCAAACCATAATTTGGGTGTTACCTGCTTTTATGGTTTCAAACTCAATCCAAAAACTACCGCTACTTGGGTTAGGGTAAACGCTTAAAGTGTTAAGTGCATAGTTTGGTTTTTCGTTTATTCCTGAATGTAAAATGACTTTTTTCACCATTGCATATGCATTTACTTTACCCACGCCCCAACGTGTGCTATCGGGCATTAAACCGGTGTAGCTATCTTTAATGGCTGTGCTAGCCAAATAATCTTTTATTTGTTGCGGCCCTAATAAAGGATTGGCTTCAAGCATTAGTGCTATAATTCCACTCATCATAGGCGATGACATGGAAGTTCCGCTGGCTTCGCCATAATAATAATCGCGGTTATTTGCGGCAGTGTATTTAGCTACTGTTTGCGCATAATTTCCACCACCTACAGCATAAGAAATATCGTACGAGTTTACGGCAGATGCTATTGTCATGCCTGGTGCTGCTATATCTGGTTTTCTTCGGCCATCAACAGTTGGGCCTTTGCTTGAAAATGGCGCAATTGCATTGTTAAATGCATAGCCAGAGTAACTTACTGTAGACCCAATGATGTTTTTAAAGCTAATTTTAGAAACGTATGCCGCCACTGTAATAGCTGTTTTGGTGCTCGACATTTCGCCTAATGTGTAAGAATTATCGCCACTTACTGCCCATGTTTTACCTTGATTACCAAAGGCGCCATAATACCCGTTGTAATCGTTTACATAACCAAGCCAAGCGTGTGTTTTTCCAGTATCGGCCAGTATGGTTAAGCAAAGCGCATTGGTTGATTTGGTATATGCATCAATCAACACATGTGGTTTGCCGTTGTAATCGGCAGCGCTGGTAACAATGCTTAAAAAGCAAGTATCGTTAGCCGATCCTACCAAAAAAGTGTCAACCAAACCAGCTTGTAAAGCAATTTTGGCGGTTTCGCTTACACGAGTGCTTGCATTATACAGCGCTAATTGTACACTAAATTGTTGTTGTTTTTCGCCCCAAATATCAATCCAGGTGCGGTTTTGGCCATTTATGGTTGGAAATGTCACAAACGAATTTAAAGCAGTATCAACCTTGCTAAATGATTTGCTGATGTGTATATTTTCATCGCCATTATTACCTGCTGATAGTACAAATATTTTACCCATGCCTGTAAGGTTATCAATGGCTTGACTGAACAATGAACTCCCATCGTTAGGGCCAATAGAGCAACCCCAACTTAAGTTAACCACTGCGGGCTTATTTACTGATTTTGCATACGTAAAAATGTAGTTTATGGCATCTACAATACTGGTCATGCCCATTGTTTTCCATTCACTTTTTTCGGGTTTAATACCTACAAAAACTAAATCGGCTTGGTAAGCTACTCCTCTATATTTGCTATTGCCAAGGCCACTTCCGCCTGCAATTCCACCCACATGTGTTCCATGCGAAAACGAGTTTACATCGTTACCACTAAGTAACATAGCGTTGGTGTCGGTTAGTTCGTTTCCATAGGTATACCCTGCCGGTGGTGTGCCCGTTTTATGTTGTTCCCAAACACGTTTAACACGTAGTTTTTGCCCCAAAGTATCGTAAAAAGTAGGATGCGAATAATCGAAACCAGCATCTATTATACCTACTACTACATTTTTACCCGTATAAGCTTGTGGCAAGTTTATGGCTTGATGCACAGAATCAACCCTACTACTTTTACGCGCCATATCCATATTATTTATAATAGGCTCATCAAGTTGTATAACAGTAATACCATTAATTAAGGTAACCTCTTGTAACTTATCAGTTGGAATTTGAATGGTAAAAATATCTCCGGCTTGGGTTCCTATTTTTACTCCTAATGCAGTTAGGCTTGATGCTTTAAATTGCGCATTGGTTTTAATAAATGCGCCTACAAATTGATTAGCATTACCCTTGTTAAGTGTTGTACTTTTATGCTTTAAAAGTAGTTTATAGTTTGCCGACAATGTAGGTATTGATTGTTGTTGCGCAACAGCCGAATAGCTGATTAAAACGGCTCCTAAAACCTTAAAAAATGTTTTCATTTGTTATGATTGATTGGTTGCAATTTAGGATTTAAAAGGCATAAAAAAACCGACTTTACCATCGGTAAAATCGGTTTTAACTAAATTTAATTGAAGAAATTATTCTTTTGTAATTTTCTTAACAGCAATTGTTTGCCCATTGCTTGTTAAAGTTACAAAGTAAATGCCTTGTTGTAATAATTCAACATGAATGGTGTTGTTCTCTACAGCTCCACTTAATAGGCTTTTACCCGTAATATCGGTAATGGTATAAGTTATATTTTTAAATGCACCAGCCCAAACGTTTAAAGTAGTGGTAAACGGATTTGGGTATACGTTAGCCAAATTAGCTGTTTTAGTCCAATTTAAAATACCAGTATTTAAAGGCTCTGATTTTAGGGTAACTTCATCAATATACAACTCTGAGCCAACATGAGCTTGCATTTGCCCTGTTCCTACGTTAAAGCCTAAACTTAAAGTATCAGGTGCTTCCATGGTAGGCATTGGAATTTCTAAACGTTGGTATGATGAATTAGGCTCAAGCATTTGATAAACACCGCCAACGTAGTTACCGGCTTTTTTTAACGAAGCATAAATCATAGCGGTATCGCCACCAACAGATTTAAAATGGTAGTAAAAAACCAAAGTATCATTTTGTTTGGTAAAAGCTATACCGTTGTTGTTGCCGTTATTAGCTCCTAAGTTTAATGTAGTACCGTAAACACTTCCATCACCGTAATCAACTACAGGTAACATAACTGCCGCTTCGCCTTTATATTTTTGTGTGGTGCGCGTAACCTCGCTATCGTATGATGACCAATTAACTAAAGTATATTGGGTTGAGTTTGTCCAGTTTTCAAAACTTCCGTTTTCAATAACTTGTGTTATACCTGCACCACCAAAGCTAATGTTGTCAATAGTAACTACATTACCTGTTACAGGCTCAGTCATACCCAAAACATCTGATGATGCTCCTGCTACAATAACCGAATCAGGATCTTGAGTTAAATTAATGGGAAATGTAAATGCAGTATAGCTGCTTGCATTTGTACCTATTTTGAAAATGTTGTTTGATATTACAGTTCCATTTTTCTTAAAGGTAACCAAAAATATGGCGCTATCCCCTGCTACAAAATTACCTTTATAGTAACCGTTAAAGCTGGTTGGGCGTTGGCTGTATGGTTTACCTCCTTCGCCTAGTAATGGATTCCCTTTAGTATTTGCAAAAAAGCCAAAACCAACATCTTGATTAAATTCAATTGATTTTAGTGTAATAGCAAATGAGCCATTTTGAGCTTCAGTTGATTTTACTGTAGAGTTTTCTCCAGGCGAATCGTCAATAGATGTATACCAACCGTTTGGTTTCGATACTGAAATATTGTTCCAGTTTTCAAAATTACCATTTGGTATGCTGGTTTGTGCTCCAGATGAAGCAGCTAGTGCTACCAACACAGAAGCTAATAGTGAAATTCTTTTCATAATGTTGTTATTAAGTTTAGTTGAATGATATGCTATTAATAAAGGTTATCGAAGATTAATAAATTTCAACAATAAAACTATGACTGAAGTTATTTATATGTAACTAAATTGATTTAATTAATTGTAAACCTTCCCCCTTAATTTTACTTTAAGATAAGTTCAAGCGTAAAGCCCTGAAAGTAAAATAAATTTTAATTAGGCCTTTTTTACGAACTCCGATTTAAGCGCCATTGCACCAAAGCCATCAATTTTGCAACTGATGTTATGATCACCATCGGTTAGCTTAATATTTTTAACTTTAGTACCCGCTTTAATAGCTTTTGGCGCGCCTTTTACTGGCAAATCTTTAATTACAATAACCGAATCGCCATTTTGTAAAATAGCTCCATTCGAGTCTTTTACCACATCACCAGCAGCAGCTTCATCAGCATTCCATTCGTAATCGCACTCTGTGCATTTAAAAATTCCATCACCTAAAGAATAGGCATATGGAGATTGGCATTCGGGGCAGGTTTTTAATTCGTCACTCATACTTAAACTAATTGTAGGATTTTTATAACTGCGAATATAGTTTATATGATGCACTTGAAAACATGATATAAAATACGCTTACTGTTTATCTAAAAACCTTTCAGAAAATTGATAAAAGGCAAAAATATCGTTAAAATTAGTAACCAAACCTACCGAAATACGCACAGCACCACGCAGTTTACCAATGTGTTCCATCATGTGTTTAAAATCGCCCGATTTGTTGTGTGTAAAATAATACTCCAACTCATCGGCTTCAATTTGATGATTGATTTCGTCAATACCAGGATTACAAAAACAACCTGTTCGGATTGATATTTTGTATTTATTGGCCTCCCCTTCAACCAACCAAAAAGGATAACTTTTGCCTTGCGAAGTGTAAAAATTAAGCACCAAAGTGCCACCTCTTTCTTCAACTGAGTGGGAACCAAATATTTTTATCAATGGTTGTCCGTTGGTGTGTTTTAACTCCAACAGGTTTTTAATTAACCAATCTGTTAAGCATTTAACACGGGTATTAATGTGTTCCATACCCACTTTATTTATATGCTCCAACCCTATTTTTATAGCCGGAATATCCAAATAGTTTAAAGTACCATCTTCAAACCGCTCATGATTATTTACCAATTGATGCGCTTGGTAACTTGCGGCAGCCAAAGCAATGGTGCCTCCAGCATACCAAGGTTTAACAAGTTTATCAAACTTATCTTTGCGTATTAAAAGACAACCCAAACCCGTTGGATAACCAAATATTTTGTAAAACGAAATAGATACAAAAGATGGTTTGATTGCGTTTAAGTCTAATTGGTTTGATGGTGCAAAAGCGGCTGCATCTAACAATACATCCCAACCTTGTTGCTCGGCTAACGTTACATATGTTAATGGATGCTTTATACCCGATACGTTTGATTGTGCAGGGAATGCAAATAATTTGTTTTTAAAACCTGCATACTCGGCAAGTTTAGCCGTTAGGTCTTGTTCATCAAGCTTTAAGCTCTCACGCTGCAAGTTACAATAAGCCACTTGGCTGCCTTTGTTTTTAGCAAACTCTCTTATGCCATGTACCGAGTTGTGGTTATCAAGCGAAAGTAAAAAAACACCTTGCTGATTAAATGGATAGCTCTCTCCTACTATTTTTAATGAACCAGAAGCATTAGGGGTAAAAATGCAGTAATAATCGTTGGTTGCATTAAAGTAATTAAGCACAAATGCACGCGTTTCTTCTACATTTTTGGTTGATGCTTGCGAAGTAGGATTGGTAGAATGTGGATTGCCAAATACATTTTGGCTAAGCATAGTAAAATGCATTTTTAGTTGACGTTCGCTATACAGATTACCACCAGTGTAATCTAAATAAACATGCCCTTGCTTATCAAGTCGGCTATATTCTGTTTTGCGC
>CAZJHS010000131.1:0-5825 GCA_964545895.1 uncultured Chitinophaga sp.
ACCATGCTATTTACCTAGACGTTAAGCAATATCTTGCTAACCAACGTCAAGGTACACACAAAGCAAAAGAGAAAAGCGAAGTAAGTGGTTCTACCAAAAAGTTACACCGCCAAAAAGGTACAGGTGGATCTCGTAAAGGTAGTATCAAATCTGGTACTTTCGTTGGTGGTGCTCGTATACACGGTCCTCGCCCTCGTGATTATAGCTTTAAATTAAATAAAAAATTAAAGCAATTAGCTCGTAAATCAGCATTTGCTTATAAAGCTAAAGAAAACAACATTACCGTATTAGAGAATTTCAACTTTGATGCTCCTAAAACGAAACAATATGTTGCGCTTTTAAACAACTTAAAGCTTGCTAACGAAAAAGTGTTAATGATTATACCTGAGTATAACAACAACATTTTCCGCTCAAGCCGCAACTTGCCAAAGGCTAAAGTAGTTGCAGCAAAAGATGTAAACACTTACGAAATTTTGCATGCTACTAGAGTAATCTTGCTTGAGAACTCAGTACCAGTAATTGTGGAAACTTTAAATTAATTAAGATGAGCGTTTTAAAAAAGCCATTAATCACTGAAAAATCTACACGTTTAAGCGAAAAGCTTGGACAGTATAGCTTTGTTGTAGATAAAAATGCTACAAAACCTGAAATTAAGGTAGCTATTGAAAAAATGTACGATGTTAGTGTTACTAGCGTAAGTACAGCTATCTATGCAGGTAAAACTAAATCACGCTTCACTAAAAGAGGCCAATTTAGCGGCAGAAGACCATCAGTAAAAAAAGCTATTATTACTGTTAAAGAAGGACAAGTAATTGATTTCTTCGCTAACATATAATAAGGAAGAATAAAATATTATGGGAATAAGAAAATTTAGACCAATGACTCCGGGTACTCGCTTTAAATCAGTGAATACCTTCGAAGAGATCACAACATCAACACCCGAAAAATCGTTGATAGCTAAGCATAGCAAAAGTGGTGGTCGTAATGGTTCTGGTAAAATGACAATGCGCTATATTGGTGGCGGTCATAAACAAAAATACCGTATCATCGACTTCAAGCGCAACAAACATGCAATACCTGCAACTGTTGCTACTATAGAGTATGATCCAAACCGTAGTGGTCGTATTGCATTGTTGCATTACGCAGATGGTGAAAAAAGATACATGCTTGCACCACATGGCTTAAAAGTAGGCCAAACAGTTATGAGTGGTACAGGTGCAGCTCCAGAAATTGGAAATGCATTGCCATTAAGCGAAATTCCTTTGGGTACAGTTATCTACAATGTAGAGTTACAACCAGGCCAAGGAGGAAAATTAGTTCGCTCGGCAGGTACTTTCGCTCAGTTGTTAAACCGCGATGGTAAATACGCAATTGTGAAGTTAGCATCAGGTGAAACCCGTATGATTGTATCTACTTGTTTAGCAACAATCGGATCGGTGTCGAATCCTGATCATAGCTTAGAGCGTAAAGGTAAAGCTGGTGCAAACCGCTGGAGAGGCGTTCGCCCTCGCACAAGACCGGTAGCAATGAACCCGGTTGATCACCCAATGGGTGGTGGTGAAGGTAGAGCTTCAGGTGGACACCCACGCTCACGCAAAGGCTTAATAGCGAAAGGTTACAAAACCCGTACGCCTAAAAAGCATTCAAATAAATTTATTATCGAAAGACGTAAGAAGTAACAGAATATGGCTCGTTCGCTAAAAAAAGGACCATTCGTTGATGTAAAGCTTGACAAAAAAGTACAAGCTATGAACGAATCAAAAAAGAAATCAGTGATCAAAACTTGGTCGCGCAGAACAATGATTACGCCTGATTTCGTAGGTCATACATTCGGAGTGCACAACGGAAACAAGTTCATTCCGGTTTATGTAACTGAAAACATGGTAGGACACAAACTTGGTGAATTTGCACCTACCAGAACATTCAAGAGTCACCCGGTTAAAAAAGACTAACGATAATGGAAGCATTAGCTAAATTAAATAACTGTCCTACATCACCGCGCAAAATGCGTTTGCTTGCCGACTTAGTGCGCGGCAAGCGTGTAGAAGAAGCGATGAATATTCTTCGTTTCAACAACAAGAAAGAAAACTCAGATCGTTTAGAAAAATTGTTACGCTCGGCAATTGCCAATTGGGAACAAAAAAATGAAGGTATGAGTGTTGAAGGCGCACAGTTATACGTAAAAACAATTTTTGTGGATGGTGGCGCAATGATGAAGCGTGTTAGACCCGCTCCGCAAGGTAGAGCCTACAGAGTTAGAAAACGTTCTAACCATGTAACGCTTATAGTTGACAGCAAAATTGCTGCAACCGTAGAAACAGTAAATAATAACAACGCATAAATTTAAATCAGAATGGGACAAAAAGTTAACCCGATAGGTTTAAGATTAGGTATCATCAGAGGTTGGGAATCTAACTGGTACGGTGGGAACAATTTTGCTGATAAACTTATTGAAGATGAGAAAATCAGAAAATACCTAAAAGCTCGTATCGCTAAAGGTGGTATAGCTCGCATTATAATCGAAAGAACTATAAAGCGCATTATCATCACAATTCACACTTCACGTCCGGGTATCGTAATTGGTAAAGCCGGTTCAGAAGTTGATAAAATTAAAGAGGAGCTTAAAAAGCTTACTAAAAAGGATGTTCAAATCAATATTTTTGAAATTAAACGTCCTGAATTAGACGCTGCTTTAGTTGGTGAAACAATTGCTAATCAATTAGAAGCTCGTGTTTCATACAAACGTGCTCTGAAAATGGCCATCGCATCAACAATGCGTATGGGCGCAGAAGGAATCAAAATTATGGTTTCAGGACGTTTAGGTGGAGCAGAGATGGCTCGTTCAGAATCTTACAAAGAGGGCAGAACACCATTGCACACACTACGTGCTGATATTGACTATACTATTGCTGAAGCTTTAACTGTATACGGAAAAATTGGTATTAAAGTTTGGATTTGCAAAGGTGAGGTATATGGCAAACGTGATTTATCTCCTAACACTGGTGTAGCAAGTGCTGATGGCGGAAACCGTGGTGGAAACCGTGGTGGTGCTGATAGAAGAAGCGCTGGCGATAGACCAAGAGGTGGAGATAGACGTAACGATAGACCTCGTGGCGATAGAAAACCAGGTGCTGGAAATAACAGACCAACTGGTGATAGAAAACCAAAAAATTAATTAAGGGTAGTACGAATAAATATTAACTGAAATGTTACAACCTAAAAGAACTAAATTCAGAAAGCAGCAAAAAGGCCGTGTAAGAGGTAATGCTACACGCGGAGCTGTTTTAGCTTTCGGATCATTCGGCTTAAAATCGATTGAAACAAAGTATATAACTGCAAAGCAATTAGAGGCAGCACGTATTGCATTAACACGTTACATGAAACGTGAAGGTCAGGTGTGGATTCGTATTTTCCCTGATAAGCCAATTACCAAAAAACCAGCAGAAGTACGTATGGGTAAGGGTAAAGGTGCTCCGGAATATTGGGTAGCTCCAGTTAAGCCAGGTATCATCATGTTTGAAATTGATGGTGTACCAATGGATGTAGCTCAAGAGGCTATGCGCTTAGCTGCACAAAAGTTACCGGTAGTAACCAAATTTATTGTTAAACCTGATTACGTAGCATAATATGAAAAATACAGAAATCAGAGAATTATCCAATAAAGAATTGGGAGCTCGTATTAAAGCAGAAAAATTGCAGTTAACTAAAACTGCATTCAATCATGCAGTAACTCCGCTTGAGAATACAAACACCATTAAGGACAGCAAAAAATTAATTGCTCGTTTGTTAACTGAGCAAAGAAAAAGGCAATTAGCGGATAATGCTCAATAATATTAAGATGGAAATAACAGCACTATTAGATAGAAATTCGCGCAAAGTTATCATCGGTAAAGTGGTAAGCAATAAAATGCAAAAAACCATTGTTGTTGCCGTTGAGCGTAAAGTGATGCACCCAAAGTATGGGAAATTCATCAAAATGACATCAAAATTTAAGGCTCATGACGAGAAAAACGAATGTGGCATTAACGATATCGTTAAGCTAATGGAGACTCGCCCGCTGAGTAAAGACAAACGTTGGAGATTAGTAGAAATTATCGAAAAAGCTAAGTAATCATGATACAACAAGAATCAAGACTGAAAGTAGCTGATAATAGCGGTGCCAAAGAAGTACTTTGTATAAGAGTATTAGGCGGTACAGCTAGACGTTATGCTTCTGTAGGCGATAAAATCGTAGTTACAGTAAAAAGTGCAATACCTTCAGGTACTGTAAAAAAAGGAGCTGTATCAAAAGCTGTTGTTGTTCGCACTAAAAAAGAAGTGAGAAGATCAGATGGATCATACATCCGTTTTGACGATAACTCTTGCGTACTTTTAAATGCACAAGACGAGCCTAGAGCTACACGTATATTCGGCCCAGTTGCCCGTGAATTACGTGAAAAACAATTTATGAAAATCGTTTCACTAGCACCGGAGGTATTATAATATGGAAAGAAAGTTTAACAAACAAGCCAAACTCCACATTAAAAAAGGAGATACTGTAATGGTGATTGCAGGTGACGATAAAGGCAAAAAAGGCCGTGTTATCGAAGTGTTTAACGAAAAGAAACGTGCATTAGTTGAAGGTATTAACATTGTTAGCCGTCACACTAAACCAAGTGCTCAAAACCAACAAGGTGGAATTATTAAAAAGGAAGCTCCTATTAATATTTCTAACTTAAAAGTGGTTGATGGTTCTGGTAACGCTACTCGCATCGGCCGTAAAGTTACTGCCGAAGGTAAAATAGTTCGCGTATCTAAAAAATCAGGTGAGGTAATAGAATAAGAATATGTATACTCCAAGATTAAAAGAAACATACAGCAAAAGCGTAATACCAGCTTTACAAGAAAAGTTTGGTTACAAAAACGTTATGCAAGTACCTCGTTTAACCAAAATTTGCTTAAACCAAGGTTTAGGAGCAGCTGTTGCTGATAAAAAGATTGTTGATCAAGCAGTTGAAGAGATGAGTATCATCGCAGGTCAACGTGCAGTTCCAACAAAATCAAAGAAAGCGATTTCAAATTTTAAATTAAGAGAAAACATGCCAATTGGTGCTCGTGTAACTTTACGTGGCGACCAAATGTATGAATTCCTTGATCGTTTAATTGCAGTTTCATTACCTCGTGTACGTGATTTCGCAGGTTTAAACGTAAAAGGTTTTGATGGCCGTGGTAATTACACAATGGGTGTTACTGAGCAAATCATTTTCCCTGAAATTGTAATTGACAAAGTTAACCGCATTAACGGTATGGATATTACTTTTGTAACAACCGCTACCAATGATGAAGAGTGCCATGCTTTGTTGAAAGAATTTGGTTTACCATTTAAAAAATAAGAACAATGGCTAAAGAATCAATAAAAGCTCGCCAAGTAAAACGTGAAAAATTAGTAGCACGTTATGCAGCAAAAAGAGCAGCGTTAAAAGCATCAGGTGATTTAGAAGGTTTACAAAAATTACCTCGTAACTCATCTCCGGTACGTTTAAAAAATCGTTGTAAACTAACAGGTCGTCCTAAAGGTTACATGCGTGATTTCGGTATTTGCCGTAATCAGTTCCGTGAAATGGCTTTAATGGGTAAAATCCCAGGTGTAACTAAAGCTAGCTGGTAATATTTACACGGTATAAAAAATTTAAGGCGCGAAAATTTAGGAGTTTCAAATAATTCCTTTATTTTCGCGCCTCATTTACCATATAATAAACAATAACTAAGCCGATAAGAGTAAAAGCCTTGGCTAACTATCGGCTAGAAAAAACAAAAATTATGACAGATCCAATTGCAGATTACTT
>CAZJHS010000132.1:0-5564 GCA_964545895.1 uncultured Chitinophaga sp.
ATGAGCGATGCACATCGCAAAGTATATGTCGCCCTTGCAGGGCTGATATAAACTAAACCAAATTTCCTAATAGCCCTGAAAGGGCGCAATAACCTTGCGAGGTTGTGTAACTCCTCGCAGCTAAAACAACATTAGCTAGCCTTGACAGGGCGTAATAAACCTTCGAGGTGGCACAACCTCTCGCCCTAAATAATTTGATTTAATTTTCATTTATTTTATATTTAAATATTAATCATTTTCAAACCTATGGGACAATCATTAGTAAGTAACTATGTGCATTTGGTATTTTCTACCAAGCACCGTAAACCTTTAATTATACCACCATTTGAAGCTGAGTTGCATGCCTACTTAGGAGGTGTTTGCAATGAATTAGATTGCCAAAGTATTATTGTTGGTGGCTATTCTGACCATGTACATATTCTGTACAAACAATCACAAAAAATTGCCTTAATGAAATTGGTAGAAGAAGTCAAAAAAAGATCTTCCAAATGGATTAAAAGTAAACATCCACTATTAACTAATTTCTATTGGCAAAATGGCTATGCCGCATTTTCTGTCGACCCAAAAAGAATGGATGGACTTATTTATTACATTGCCAACCAACACGAACACCATAGTAAAAATGACTATCAAAACGAATTAAGAAAAATGATGATAGACCATTTTATGGAGTTTGATGAAAGATATATTTGGGATTAATAACCAATCCCAAAGCCCTGAAAGGGCGCAATAACCTTGCGAGGTGGTAACACCTCTCGCAATAAAAAAACTAATAGTTACGATGAGCAATGCACATCGCAATTGATATGTCGCCCTTGCAGAGCTGATATAAATTAAACCAAATTCCCAAAGCCCTGAAAGGGCGTAATAATCTTACGAGGCGGTGTAACTCCTCGCAGTTAAAACAATAAACATTTTGAATTAGATAGCCCTGAAAGGGCGTAATAACCTCGCGAGGCTGTGTAACTCCTCGCCCATAAAAAACAAACCGCTATTTTTTAGGCTTTTTGGCTGACTTCACTTCAGCTTTCAGAGCTGCGATTTCGGCACGAAGGGTTTCAATCATATTTACCAACTCTTCTATTTCGCCTTTGGTGGCAAAGCCATATTGCTTTTGTGGATCTTCGGCTTTGGGTTTAGCCGTTGCTGTGGATTCAAAAAAGTTGGCCACATCTACTTTTAGTACTTGAGCAATTTCTATTAAACGCGTAACAGGAACATTAGTTAAACCTCTTTCAATTTTGGAGAAAGCACCTTTAGTCATGCCTAAATCTTCGGCCACACTCTCCTGACTTAAATCTAATGCCTGACGAGCCCTACGTATTTTCTGACCTATATTTTTCTGATTCACCCTTCAAATTTCATGAAGATAATCAAGACATTAATGCTCTCACGAGCGCCATAAAGTATCTTTTTAAGATACTTTGTATACTATTAGTATATTTACAACCCAATAGTATACAAACAAAAGTGCCCACGCTAAACTGGATAGGTAAAGAAAAAGTAGTACATCATCATCAAGATGTGCCTTTCCGCGTATTGGAGCACCGGTATGGATTTAGCCAAAAAGGCGAGCAAAAAAATCCTACCAACAGCGGTAACTTAATTATACATGGCGACAACTTAGAAGCACTTAAAGCATTGCTGCCGGAATATGAAGGACAAGTGGATGTAATTTATATAGATCCACCATATAACACAGGCAAAGAAAATTGGAAATATAATGACAATGTGAACCATCCACAGATAAAGAAATGGTTGGGACAAGTGGTTGGCAGTGAAACAGAAGACTTAAGTAGACATGACAAATGGCTTTGTATGATGTATCCTCGCGTCAAGCTTTTACACAAATTACTTTCAGAGAATGGATCAATAGCCATTAGTCTCGATGACAACGAAGTCTTTTATTTTAAAATTTTACTTGACGAAATTTTTGGACGACTGAACTTTGTTCAAAACATCATATGGAAAAAAAGAAGTGGGCCACCAAATGACAAGGATATTGCAGCAACTCATGAATACATTTTACTTTATTCTAAATCATATAAAACCGTAAAATTCAACAGAAAAAAGAGGTCTGAAGAACAAGAAAACAGGTATAGTAATCCTGATAATCATCCTAAAGGAAATTGGGCCGCAGACAACTTAATGGCGAATGTAAAAGGGGGACGATACGTAGAGAGTTTATATTTTCCAATAATAAACCCTAACACCAATGAAGAACATTACCCGTCTTCAAATGGAAATTGGAGGTACAACAAGGAAAAAATCAAGAAACTTCTTGAAAATGACGAAATATATTTCGGAAAAGATGGGAAAGGGAGACCAAAACTTAAACGGTTTTTAATTGATGTAAATTCAGGGGTACCTTACTCAACTACATGGGATTATTTACCACACAATAATGCTGCCTCCAAGGAAATCGCGGATATACTTGGAAGTCTAAATATATTTGATACTCCAAAACCGACAAAATTAATTGAAGAGATATTAAACTTAATATCAAACCCAAACTCTGTTATTTTAGATAGTTATGCCGGCTCTGCTACAACAGCACATGCGGTATTAAACCTCAACAAACAAGATGGAGGTAACCGCAAATTCATTTGTATTGAAATGGAAGATTATGCCGAAACCATAACTGCCGAAAGGGTTAAACGTGTGATAAAAGGTTATGGAAATACAGAAGGAACCGGTGGAAGTTTCGATTACTACGAATTAGGGAAACCCCTCTTTAAAAAGAATGGTTATTTAAATGAAGCAGTTGATGAAGACAACATCCGCAACTACATTTATTACACCGAAACCAAGCAGCCGCTCACCAAAACAAGAACGTCAGATAATTGGTATTTGCTGGATCATTTAAATGAAACTGCCTACTACTTTTATTACGAAAAAGACAAACTGACTACGCTAGACTTAGAAGGTTTGAGCATTGTTAAAAACAAAGCAGAACAGTACATTATTTATGCCGACAACTGTTTGCTTGACAAGGATTACCTATTAAAGCACAACATTATTTTTAAGAAAATACCACGGGATATCAAACGATTTTAAACCATGGAATTAAAACTATACCAACAAACGGTAATAAACGACCTGGAGGAATTTATTGACTGTTTAGAAAAAACAGGACAAATTCATTCGGCTTACGAAAAATATTGGAACAGTAAAGGTGTTTCGCTTTTTGATATTGACGGCAACAATTACATCAAACCATACGACAATTCTATTAAAGGTGTACCACGAGTTACTGTAAAAGTGCCAACTGCTGGAGGTAAAACCTTTATAGCCTGCAATGCACTAAAAACCATATTCGATAGTTTTCCTTTAGATAAACCCAAAGTGGTTGTTTGGTTGGTTCCATCCGATACTATTTTACAACAAACGGTTAAAAATTTAAGCGATCCATCGCATCCATACCGCAGTAAAATTGATAGTCATTTTGGAAGTGCTGTTAAAGTATATGAAAAAGAAGCGCTTCTTCAAGGTGCAAGTTTTGGACCTACAGAGGTAAAAGAACAATTAAGTATTTTGGTATTGAGTGTGTCTTCATTTGCTTCAAATAACAAAGAAACTAAAAGAGCATTTAAAGAAAACGGGTATTTACAACAGTTTCCACAAACTTACCTTCAACCCGAAAAACTGTTACCCAATATAGATGAAACCGCTTTAATGCAAGTAATTAACCAATTAAATCCGGTTGTAATTGTTGACGAAAGCCATAATGTAGAAAGCGGCTTACGCATAGAAATGTTAAACAACATCAACCCTTCTTTTGTATTTGATTTAACAGCCACACCTCGTGATAAAAGTAACATCATCAGTTTTGTTGATGCCATTCACCTGAAAAAAAGTAACATGGTGAAACTGCCTGTTATTGTTTACAATCACCAAGACACCAATGAGGTGATTAGTGGGGCTATTAATCTTCAGAAAACATTAGAGGCTAAGGCAGTATTGGAAGAAAAAAATGGTGGTAAATATATCAGGCCCATTGTTTTGTTTCAGGCTCAACCCAAAAGTAATGATGACAACATTACGTTTGAAAAAATAAAAGAACAGCTTATTGCCTCTGGTATTCCTGAGAAACAGGTTAAAATAAAAACTTCAGGTAAAGACGAAATTTCGAAAGAGGATTTAATGAGCCGCGATTGTGATGTGCGTTACATTATAACAGTAAATGCCTTAAAAGAAGGTTGGGACTGTCCTTTTGCATATGTATTGGCTTCATTAGCCAACAAATCATCGGCTGTGGATGTGGAACAAATATTGGGTCGTATTCTTCGTCAACCCTATGTTATCAAACACCAGCAAGAGTTATTAAACTTTTCTTACGTGCTAACTTCTTCTGCAAACTTTATTGCTACACTCGATAAAATAATTGAAGGACTTAATAAATCAGGTTTTAGCGAGAAGGATTACAGAACAAAAGAAATGTTTCAAATTGAATCAAAAGAACCCACAACAGCTGATAAAGGCTCTTTTGAGGACTTATTTAAACAGGCAACAACCGTAGAAATAAAAACAGTAAAAGAAGATATTACGGAAGTTATAAATCCGGAAACAGTTAAAGAAATAGCTACTTCTTCAAAAGCTCAAAATCAGTTAGACGAAATTATTTCGCTAGCAACACAAACCAATGAAACTTTTGAAAAAACCATTGCACAATTAGACCAAGACGAAATTATTCCAACCGAATTGGCAGATACCATGAAATCCTATCAAATTAAAGAGCTGTTTAAAGCAGAGGTGAAAGATTTATCGTTGCCAGCTTTTTACATTAAAGTAAAGCAAGGTTCTATTTTTAATGATGAAGGCTCGCTGCAACTGTTAAGTAAAAACCTTTTGTTGAAGGAGTTTGCATTGAGTCAGCAAGAAACGGCTATTGATTTTACGCAGACATCATCGGAAATGTACAGCATTGATTTGGTTGAGGGTAAAAAAGATGAGTATGTTCCTGAATACAAGAAAGAAAATAACATTGTAAAAGAGGCTTTTGTAAAATACATTTCGGGATTACAACCCGAGGCGAAAATTAACCAGTTAGCAGGTAGAATATTGAAATTGATTCGTAAGGTTGATGCCATTCCTGAGCCTGAATTGCTTAAATACATCACTGCTGTATTAAACAACTTAGATAGCGATAAACTTGCTGAATTATCACACAACGAATTGTTTTATGCAAACAGAATTAAAGCTAAAATTGACCAACTGTCTGAACTTTTCTCGGAGAAACAGTTTGTTATGTTACTAGATAAAGGAGCAATTGTTTGTAAGGAGCATTTCAAGTTTCCGAAAAAAATAACGCCTGTAAAAACAGAAAAAGGTATTACCAAAAATTTGTATGAACAGGAGGGCGAAATGAACGACTTTGAAAAAAAGGTAATTAATGAAATTGCTAATTTAGATAGTGTAGTATTTTGGCACAGAAACTTGGACCGTAGTAAGGGCTTTTACTTAAATGGTTTCATCAATCATTACCCTGATTTTATCATTAAAATGAAAAATGGCAAAATTGTTTTACTAGAAACTAAGGGCGATGATAGAGATAACTCGGATAG
>CAZJHS010000133.1:0-5443 GCA_964545895.1 uncultured Chitinophaga sp.
CCAACAAATTCTTCAAAGTTTTCCATATATTAATTGTGTTTAAGTATACTTATATAAGTTTCTTTTAAAAAGTTTAATCGTTTCTTGTTTTTCTTTTTTTCGCCTCCTTCTTTTTTTGCTTCTTAATAATTTTTTCTATGTATTTAAGTTCATCAATGTCCTCTATGTTTAGATTTTCGAAATTTGCTTTCACCTTATAACCTCTTCTTAGAGTTGGACTTATTGGAAACGCTTTTGCGTGTTCTCGTATTTTTGTGAATAACACTATTTTTTGTTCTTCAGAATCTGTCTCCCCCTCCAATACGTATTCTATTGAAGTTGTTTGTGTTTTTCTTATAACAAGAGACATGTTAGCATTTTTTGATTTTATTTTACCTCCCGAAAATCGCTCATGATATTTTTTACCTTTTATTTTATTGTAGGTTAGCAAGAAAACTTTGCACATTGCATCCCAAACAGCATTACCAACTACACCAATGAAAATATCTTCGCTAATTTTAGAATTAAGAATTAACTTTATAACACCAGTCAGTTCATTAAGACTATTATATGGCACATTTGATTTATCATAGGAACTTAATTCAATATCTGTTGTTTGCAGCACTTTCTCTATCTCCTCCAAATCCTTTTGGATTAAGATGCCTTCTAAATATTCAATGTGAAGTACGTTATTGCCCTTCTTTATGCTTTTCTCCTTTTCGTACATGTATTGGGCATTTTTCATAATTAACTCGTCATCCCACACTCCACTCATTTGAGATTTAAATACATCGTAGTAAAATTTCAGCCGTTCTTCCATATTAAACATTTAAAATTGGTTTAGTTGTAGGTAATTTGATTGATTAATGTAAAATAGCTCATCATATTTTCACTCAAATCAAAAGTAAACATTAAGCTTGTTCAATATACGAATTTTAGTATACAGTGATGTTTGATAGGATTTAATTTTGCAGTAAAATTCTTATCTTCGAGATAAATCAACCCTTAATCTGTTATTAGCTATGAGTACCTATACCCAAATCCTTTATCAAATTGTATTTAGTACCAAATACCGTGAACCAATTCTTATTAAACCAAACAGAGAAGCACTTTTTAAATACATTTGGGGCGTTATTAAAAACAAGAACTGTCACTTATATCGCATAAATGGGGTCGAAGATCATATCCATATTCTTACTCATCTTCACCCTGCGGTTTCTTTAGCATCGCTAGTAAAAGATATTAAAGTTTCAAGCTCGTTGTACATCAAAGAACATCAATTATTTAATGGATTTACTAACTGGCAAAGCGGCTATGGTGCTTTTACCTATAGTATAAAAGAAAAAAACCGGGTAATCAACTACATCAAAAATCAAGAGGAGCATCATCGAAAAAAAACCTTCAGAGAAGAGTATATTGATTTATTAAAAGAGCATGGGGTTGATTTTGATGAAAAGTATTTGCTTTAGTTTTGTTCAACCGCTTCGCGGTTGAGTTCATTTACACGATTTGCACGCGTTTGTCATCACACTTCGCATGATGTTACTCATATTAAATCCCTTCGGGATTTTTCCATACAAGTCCAAAGGACTTGTATTTGAGTAACCATAGGTGCAACCTATGCGACTTGAGTGCAACTATGAAACTCGCGACAATAGACTTCAACAAAAAAGCTCGGCAATACCGAGCTTCTTCAATTACTTTTTGCTATCAATCCATAATCGTGCATTTACAAATGCTTCAATCCATGGTGTAACTTCATCGTTACGTTCTGGGTAATGTGCCCAATTCCATGGAAAAGTGCTGCGCTCAATATGTGGCATCATTACTAAATGTCTTCCTGTTTTATCGCACATCATGGCTGTGTTAAAGTCAGAACCATTAGGGTTTGCCGGGTAACTATCGTAACCATATTTAGCTACAATATTGTATTGCTCTTCGGCATAAGGTAAGTTAAATTTACCTTCGCCATGCGATACCCAAACTCCTAAAGTTGTACCTTCTAAAGTTGAAAGCATTACCGAGTTATTTTTCTGAACTTTTACTGAGGTAAAAATACTCTCGTGTTTTTGCGAAACATTGTGGTGCATTTTACCGTGTATTTCATGCTCAGGATTAATCAACTCTAATTCCATTAACAACTGGCAGCCATTGCAAATACCAACCGATAGTGTATCTTCACGTTTAAAGAAATTCTTTAATGCGGTGTTGGCTTTTTCGTTGTATAAAAATGCACCTGCCCAACCTTTAGCAGAACCTAACACATCTGAGTTGGAGAAGCCTCCAACGGCACCAATAAACTGAATATCTTCTAAGGTTTCTCTTCCCGAAATTAAATCCGTCATGTGCACATCCTTCACATCAAAACCAGCTAAGTACATGGCGTTAGCCATTTCACGTTCGGAGTTACTTCCTTTTTCGCGAATAATAGCTGCTTTAGGACGAGGTTTAGTGGCATCAACACTTGGTTTTTTACCCGTAAAATGTGCAGGTAATGTAAACTGTAATGGTTGATTTTTATAGTTATCAAAACGAGCTTGTGCTTGTCCGTTTTTGGTTTGTTTTGAATCTAACAAGAATGATGTTTTGTACCAAGTATCGCGTGTTGCGGTAACATCAAAACTAAATACATCTTCATTGTTTTTTATGGTTACGGTGTTGCCTTCCACAACACTTCCTATGTTAAATACTTCAATTCCGTTTGCAGCAAACTCAGCTTCAACGCTTGCATCGGCTTGGAACACCACAGCAATGTTTTCGTTAAACAATGCTTTAACAGTATCGTTTTCGTTTAAGGCCGATAAATCAAAGTTTGCACCAAGATTTACATCAGCAAAACACATTTCTAACAAGGTGGTAATTAAACCACCGCTTCCCACATCATGCCCAGCTTTAATTTTACCTGCTTTAATTAAATTTTGTAAGGTATTAAATGCGTTTTTAAAGTACTCAGCATTGGTTATGGTTGGAACCTCGGTACCTATTTTATTTAAAATTTGTGCAAATGATGAACCACCTAATTTAAACGTATCTTGAGATAAGTTGATGTAGTAAATATTTCCATTGTTGCGTTTTAAAACTGGCTCAACAACTTGGTTGATGTTGTTGCAGTTTCCGGCAGCTGAAATGATAACAGTACCCGGAGCAATCACTTCATCGTTCGGGTATTTTTGTTTCATCGATAACGAATCTTTTCCGGTTGGAATATTGATGCCTAATCCGATGGCAAAATCTGAACAACCTTTTACCGCTTCGTACAAACGAGCGTCTTCGCCTTCGTTTTTACATGGCCACATCCAGTTTGCCGATAAAGAAACCGAACGCAAGCCATCTTTTAGTGGAGCCCAAACTAAGTTTGATAACGACTCGGCAATAGCAGTACGCGAAGCCGCAACAGGATCAATCAAAGCCGAAATAGGCGAATGACCAATGGTAGTTGCAATACCTTCTTTACCTTTAAAATCTAAAGCCATTACGCCCACATTGTTTAAAGGTAATTGTAACGGGCCAGCACATTGTTGTTTAGCAACACGTCCGCCCACACAACGATCTACTTTATTGGTTAACCAATCTTTACAAGCTACCGCTTCCAACTGCAATACTTGGTTTAAATAGGTTGGTATATTTTGGGTTGAGTAAGTTAAAGCCGCATAATTGGTGCTAACGGTTTTATCCGTCATGATGGTTTTAGGCGAGCTACCAAAAAAATCTTCCAAGGCGTAATCCATTGGTTTTTCTCCGGTAGTTTTTGATTGGAAAGTAAAACGATGGTCGTTGGTTACATCACCCACTGCATACATTGGCGAACGCTCACGATCGGCAATACGTTGTAAGGTTTCTATATCTTTTTCGCCAATTACTAAGCCCATACGCTCTTGCGATTCGTTGCCAATTATTTCTTTGGCCGATAAGGTTGGATCGCCCACAGGCAATTTATCCAAATCAATTAAACCACCCGTAGCTTCTACCAATTCCGATAAACAGTTTAAGTGTCCACCTGCACCATGATCGTGAATTGAAACAATTGGATTGTTATCGCTTTCAACCAAACCTCTAATGGCATTGGCAGCGCGTTTTTGCATTTCGGGGTTTGAACGTTGTATTGCATTTAACTCAATGCCCGAACCAAATGCTCCGGTATCGGCTGATGAAACCGCAGCTCCACCCATACCAATGCGGTAGTTTTCGCCACCTAAAATTACAATTTTATCACCAGCTTTAGGCGTTTGTTTAATGGCTTGATTTAACTTGCCATAACCAATACCACCGGCCAACATAATTACTTTATCAAAACCAACCTTGCGGTTATTCTCTTGATGTTCGAAGGTTAACACCGAACCAGTAATTAATGGTTGACCAAATTTATTTCCGAAATCAGAAGCACCGTTTGATGCTTTGATTAAAATATCCATTGGTGTTTGATACAACCAAGGTCTTTCAGCCATTCCATTTTCCCAGTCCCGACTATTTTCGGGACTTCCATTTTCTAAACGAGAGTATGAAGTCATGTAAACTGCAGTTCCGGCCAACGGCAATGAGCCTTGTCCGCCAGCTAAACGATCGCGAATTTCTCCTCCCGAACCCGTTGCTGCTCCGTTAAAAGGTTCAACAGTAGTTGGAAAATTATGCGTTTCTGCTTTTAAAGAAATTACAGAATCAAATTCTTTTTCTTCGTAAAAATCAGGTTTATCAGCGCTTTTAGGTGCGAACTGAGTAACCTTAGGCCCTTTTAAAAAGGCAACGTTGTCTTTGTATGCAGAAACAATATCGTTAGGATTTGTTTCTGATGTTTTTTTAATGAGCTTGAATAATGATGTTGGTTTTTCTTCGCCATCAACCACAAATGTTCCGTTAAAAATTTTGTGGCGGCAATGCTCCGAGTTGGCTTGCGAGAAAGCAAAAATCTCAGAATCGGTGAGTTTGCGTCCAAGCTTAACAGCTAAATTATTTAAGTAATCAACCTCTTCACTACTTAATGCCAATCCTTCGACTTTATTGTAAGCATCAATATCATCAATATCTAAAATAGGTTCCGGTTTGATGTTAATGGTATAAATCTCTTGATTTAACTCAGCATACTTTTGCGAAAGCATGGGGTCAAATGCTGTAAAATCAGCCGACACCTTCTCAAACTCTTCAATCCTTATAATGCCAACAATTCCCATATATTGGGTAATTTCAACAGCGTTGGTGCTCCAAGGTGTAACCATAGCGGCACGCGGACCAACAAAAAAATCGGCTAAAACCGATTCATTAAGTTTGCGGGCACCGCCAAAAAGCCAATTAAGTTTCTGAATATCATCTGCTAAAATTTCGGATTGGGACTGAACAGCATATACTGTATTGTTCGGATTTACAAAAAAATGAATCATTTTATGTAGTACGTTTGAGTGGATGTGATTTGAAAGGGCAAAGTTAATTTAATTACCCAAAAAGCGAACCTGATTATTGCACATAATTCCCA
>CAZJHS010000134.1:0-5440 GCA_964545895.1 uncultured Chitinophaga sp.
TGATGCGAGGTAGAATGTTCAATTAACCACGTCACCCGCCATTGAGCCAAACGCCTGTTAGCGGCTGCCCGAATTCGTCCATTTATTTTATTGTTACTTTTAATAGTTTACTACCCGCTACCGCATAACCTTCTGTCGTTGAATAAAAACTTGTATATCTAATTGGTTCAATTTCTTTTAATTCTGTTTCAGTCCAATTGTTCCCTGCGTTTTTTGTTTGTATAATTTTCCCACTCCAAGTTCCGAAGTCGCCACCAGAATATGTCCCAGCACCAAAAACTAAACAGCTATTTGTTGTCAATGGATTGAGAACAAAGGAACTACTTTGCTGATTTAGAGATTGTGTCCAGTTGTTTCCGTTGTCAGTCGTTTTGTAAACTATTTGATTGTCTGCGATGCAAAAACCATTTCCATTGATGAATTTAATGTCAGTTGCGTAATTAGCTGTGAATGTTGTATTCAAAGTCCAAGTTGTTCCATTGTCGCTGCTACGAATTATGTTTCCTTTCATTCCTGAGCAATAACCAAAGTTGTCTGCAAAGAATATTTTTTGCAAATTAAAATTCAGGCTGTCAATAGTTGTCCAATTTAAACCTGCATTTGTGCTTTTGTAAATCTTGCCTTTTGTTCCGTTTGAAATTGCAAACAAGTCGCCAGAACTATTTGAAGAAATTGAAACAAATTCTTCTAAACTTGATGATTGAAAGATTTTTGTCCAATTGTCGCCACCGTCTGTTGTTTTTAAAATTAGTCCGCCTGGTGGAACGCAACCTGTCCCACCACAAGAGTTAGAACCACCAACTATATAGCCAACATTTGCATCTGTAAAAAGAATTTGAAAGAACGGTTGATTTGTAGTCGGGTTGGTGTATTTTAAATCCCAAGCAACTCCATTATTTGTCGTCTTGTATATTTTACCATCATAAGAAACAGCAAATCCAGTTGAAGCATTGAAGAAAAAAATGTCACGAATGCTTGAAGGTGCTGCAGGTGTAACAAGTTCTATTTTGATATTGTTATTTTCAAAAGGAAGTGTCGCACCATTAGTAATGATGTCGTCTTTCTTACAACTTGTAATTAGAAAGAGTCCGATTAGCGAAATGTAAAATAAATGTTTCATCGTTTTTATATTTTTATGTTGTCCGTCCATAGTTAAACTTCGCAAGTTTGCTCTGCCGTCCACGGGTTGCCGCTAACTTACTTATCTGCACACCTTATTTGTTAGTTAGGTGTGCAATATTGTATTATGGGGTCAATATTGTGCACCTTTTCATTAAATTAAGGTGTGCTTTATTTCTATTAGTTTAGTTTTAATTTATCCAATGGGCTCGTTATTTTACCCAATTGCTCGGTGCTTACATGCGTGTATATTTGAGTTGTTTTTGGACTTTTATGGCCAAGTAACTCTTGTATGTGGCGCAAATTTGTTCCAGCTTCTAACAAATGGGTGGCATAACTATGCCTTAGCATATGCAAATTAATATTCTTTTTTATTCCTGCAAGTGCAACTGCGGTTTTTAACGTTTTTTCTAAACTGCTTGGGCTATATGCACCACCATATTGTCCTTCAAACAAGTATTCTTCAGGCTTAAATTCTACATAGTAATTTCTGAGCATTGTTAAAACAACAGGCGAAAGCGGAACGTTTCTGTCCTTCATTCCTTTTGCGTTTCGTATAGTAATCATCATTCGCTTGCTGTCAATATCCGTTTTTAATAAGTTTAACAACTCACTTCGTCTTAAGCCCGCACTGTAAATTAAACTAAGCATGGTTTTGTGTTTTAAATTTTGGCAAGCGTTTATAATGGCCGCCACTTCTTCTTCGCTTATTACTTTGGGTAATTTATGGCCTTGTTGTGGTCGTATTAGTTTTTCAACCTCTAGTTTGTGGTTTTTTAATATTTGGTAAAACAGTTTAAGTGCATTTATAAATTGCGATTGATAGGTTGCACTTAGGTTTTTCCTAAGGATGTATTGTGTGTTAAAATCCATTACATCTTGGTTGGTAATTTGGTCTGCATTTTTAGTGTGGTGATAGCTGAAAAATACCAACAATGCATTAGTATAACTTTCTATGGTGCTTTTGCTGTAGCGTTTTACCTCCATCCAATTGGTGAATTTGTTCAACAGGTATTGGGTTTCGGTACTAATTTGTCGGTTGTTTTTTATGGCGTTTGTATTCCTATCAACACTTAATAGGTTGCACATTTTACGGTGTATTTCAACATCGGCAATATGCCATGCTTTTAATGTTCGGCTCCATCTTGCTCCTGGTATAGCACGCACCAATTGGTTTAGTTTATCAGTGTTACTAAAGTACAATGCTATACGCTGTTGGTTATCGTGTAATACCAAACTGGCTGTTATGGTCTTATTTGCAATAAAATGATTGAGTTCTGAATTAGGGGTATTCATAATTAAGGTGTAAAAAGCAAACACTAATTAAATATATAAATGCTTAATTAACAAGTAATTTAATACGTCATTCCAAAGTTTCGGGTGCATCAAGGTCAGCACGCTTGCAAAGCGTCAGACCGCTAAAGTCGCTCAGTGCAACACCTTTCCGAAGCTTCGGAAGGCGTTGTTGTTTTTCCTTATTTATTTTTAGTACCTGTATGTAACTTCTACGAGGTTTGGTGTCTGTGAAAGTCTGTGAGGAGTATTTAGGAGTTAGAAGTCCTGAGGATGGAAGTTACAGGAAGTTATAGGACAGTGAACTAAAAACAATAATCCAACAATAATCAAACAATTAAACGAATCAACACATACAGAAACTGCGGTCTCTACCTGCTGCTCGAAGTGACTAAACTAAGTACTTCGAACCAAGAACTCTGAATGCAGACGCTATGGTCTGCACCTGCTGCTACATGTGACTAAACTAAGTACTTCGAACTAAGAACTCTGAACTAAAAAACTACTTCTCCAGTTGCGCTTTAATGCTAGTTAGTCCGTTATCAAGTGTAGTGGCAGTTGTTTTGGTTACAAACGGAATCATGTAACGTTTAATTGGGTTGCCACCTACATCACCACTATCAATCCAATGCAATTCGGTTGTGTTGGCATCAATGGCTTTAAAGGTAAATACTCCGGCTGCAGTGCGTTCGCTGCGGTTTACACTTAATATAAATTGTATGCTGGTGTCTTTTTTATAACCTATGGTTTCAAAATAACCTTGTCCTAAAAGTGCGCCATAAAAGTATTGGCGCGCACCAATGGTATCGTGTGTTTTGTTGTAAAAATAATACAAGGTACTATCTACACTTTTGTTCCATAAACTCCATTGCTCCCAATTGTGGTAATTGCTTAGGTAAGCAAAGGTTTCGGTTACGGGTTTGTTAATGGTAATGGTACGTTCTACATGGTATTGGTGCGGAAAAAATCGTGATACCATTACAACCGTAAATATGGTAAAAAATATAATCAGAAAAACTTTAAACAGTTTCATTACAACAATTAATTAGTAAATAATAAATAGAAAAATACTGCAGGTATGGCTAAAAATAATCCATCAAACCTGTCTAAAACACCACCATGACCAGGTAAAATAGTACCACTATCTTTAATGTGTAAATTGCGTTTAAGTAACGATTCAAATAAATCGCCAAAGGTGCCAAATATTACCACCAATACTGCAATCACCATCCAATCAAAAGTTGTTACATCATCAAACCCTAATACGTTAGAAATACCATAAGCTACGGCCAAACTAAGTATGGTTCCGCCAATGCTACCTTCCCAAGTTTTTTTAGGCGATATGCGTTCAAATAATTTGGTTTTGCCAAACGATTTTCCGGCTAAATAAGCACCAGTATCGCTGGTCCATAGTAATAAAAAGAAACCCATTGGTAAGCCCGGGCTGTAGCTTAATGAGTTTAAGAAACCCATTTTAGCCAACATTACTATTGGCATGGTAATGTACACTAAACCCAATACCTGAAAGGC
The DNA here is from genome assembly GCA_964545895.1 of uncultured Chitinophaga sp. Classification (GTDB taxonomy): domain Bacteria; phylum Bacteroidota; class Bacteroidia; order UKL13-3; family UKL13-3; genus UBA6183. The sequence continues at coordinate 3,943 of CAZJHS010000134.1, forward strand.
TAAAGTAGAAAACTCGTTGTGGGTACGCTCAAACAATTTTATGATAAACATAAACATAAAAATAGGAATGAGGTTGTAGTACCAAGCCAATGATAAATCGGCAGAAAATATCATGGCAAACATGATAAAAATAACGCTGCCACAAATAATGCCTAAGTATTTTTCGAGCCAGCGTTTATCGGGTAATACCAATTCGTAAAACTCGAGCAAGCATAAAAAGTTCATTACAAAAAGAAGGATGTAAAAACTAAACTCGCTAAATAAGGTTGCGGCCACTATGGCTGCCACAAAAAATACGCCTGTAATACTACGTTGTAAAAAATTACTCTTCATGCGATGGGTTATTAGTTATGAGGTGTAAAGCCTGCACTACTTGATCGGTGTGGCAATATATTTCAATTACTCCAAAAGCAGTATAACTGCTGTCTCTTTTATTCATTTGTACTGCATTAATGCTGTTTTCGTGCAGCAGTTGTAGCATCATTTCGGCTTCAATAGGGTTAGTTATTTCGGCTATTTTGGTAAACTCATTCGCCATTGTACCATACACGTTTAAAGGTAATGTTTTTTAATAACAGCAATAAAGCAATGCCCAAAAGTGCACTTCCGGCATTAATATACCAAGCTTCAAATACATAATCATCTTGCATAATGGCAGGTAAATTGGCTTTAATTGGGCCGTAGTTGCACACCACTGCAAAACCATTATTTACAAAATGCATAATAATGGTAATCCATAAATTGCCAGTGTACAAGTAGGCATAACCCAATAGAGCACCTAAAAATAAGCGCGGAAAAAAGCCCGAAAACTGTAAATGTATGGCACTAAATAATATGGCTACAACCCATACCGCTACATGGTTATTTTGGAAAGTACTGCGTAAAAAGTTTTGTAAAGCGCCTCTAAATAAAAACTCTTCGGCCACTGCCGGAAGCAAGGCCACTACTACTAAGTTTATGGCTAAGGTTGTTAGGTTATTGGCTTCTAAAAAAAGTATGGTAAGCTCACGTGTGGTGGCTTCTGCTTGTTGCAATTGTGCATTAAGTGCGGCCAACGAGGCCGGTAGTTTTATGTTTTGGTTGATGTAAATAAGCCAACTGATAAAAGGCATTACGGCAAAAACTAAGGCTGTTGCCACAAGGGCTTCGTTCCATTTTAGTTTGCGGTTTAGTTTTAAAAAATCTACAGGCAATTGGTTCAAAGCTTTGCTAAAGTGCCAAGCCGGAATTATAAATACGGCAATGCTGGTTAAAACTTGTATGTATTTAAGCGATGAAACTACAGCCGGATTTTTATAATCGGTAAGTATTTGAGGGTTTTGCAGGTAATCAACCCCAAAAAAAGATTTAATGGTAAAAATACCTACACTGCTTGCAAACACCCAAAACACTAGCATCATGCCAGCTAATATGCAAGTACGTGTAATAAAAAACACCACGGGGTGTTGCCAAAACGAATTGTTTTCAGTCATTTACTTATTTTTGCCCTGCAAATATA
>CAZJHS010000135.1:0-5417 GCA_964545895.1 uncultured Chitinophaga sp.
ATCTACCCAAAATTTATCTCGGTACTATCACCAATGTTTAAGCTTTGTTTCATGCCTTTTAGCAAGGCATCATTACCTATAACTGAGCGATCTAAAATCGCATATTCTATTTGTGCATAAGGACCAATAATGCTATCCTTTAAAACGGCATAATTTAAAATGGCACTGTCTCCTACCGATACATTAGGACCTATAATAGAATTACTAATGTTGCAGTTTTCGCCAATAAATACAGGTGGAATAATTATGGTGTTTTCAAATTTATATTTGGTGTAATCGTAGTTTAAACGCTTTAATAACGTGGCGTTGGTATCTAACAAAATTTCTTTTTTACCACAATCAAACCAATTGTCTACATCAACAGTACGCATTACTACGCCTGTTTCTATCATGCGCATTAATGCATCGGTTAAATGAAACTCGTTTTGGCTGGTAATTTTTTGTTGCATATTATATTCAATAGCTTCAAATAATTTAGCCGATTCTTTTACTCGGTAAATACCCACCAAAGCCAAGTTGCTTTTAGGTATTGATGGTTTTTCAATCAATCGTTTTATAGTGCCATCCGTATTCATTTCGGCTACACCAAATAAACGCGGATCATCCACTTTCTTAACACAAAGCGTAGTGTTGGGTTTAGCAATAAGTTCGGTAATGTTTACATCGGCAATGGTATCACCCAAAACAATTAAAAGCTCATCGTTTTGCAGCTGCTCTTTAGCCAACCAAATGGCATGTCCGGTGCCTTTACCTGTAGTTTGTATTACAAAATGTGCATTAATATTGGGGTATTGTGCCGAAATATAGCTTTCAATTTTATCGCCCATGTAGCCAATAATAAATACATACTCGGTTATACCAGCTTGCACCAACGAATCGATGATGTGCCCGATAATAGGCTTACCAGCAATGGGAATTAAAGCTTTAGGTTGGGTGTGGGTATGTGGGCGTAAACGGGTTCCGATGCCCGCAACAGGTATTACAGCTTTCATGTAGTACAGTATTTTATTGCTTGTTTATAAACTCCTAATCAAAGTTAATGGTTTAGCTTTTGCATTCAAGCCAAATTATTAAATTGCGCCACAAACATACTAACAATGAACCGCGATACAGTTATTTTTAATCTAATTGAACAAGAATTAAACCGTCAGGAACACGGAATTGAATTAATAGCCTCAGAAAATTTTGTAAGCAAACAAGTTATGGAAGCTATGGGCAGTGTTTTAACCAATAAATATGCCGAAGGCTTGCCAGGTAAACGCTATTATGGTGGTTGCGAAGTAGTAGATAAAGTAGAGCAATTAGCTATTGATAGACTAAAAGAACTTTTTGGTGCTGCTTGGGCAAACGTACAACCACACAGTGGTGCGCAAGCGAATGCTGCTGTTATGTTGGGTTGCTTAAATCCAGGCGATGCAATTTTAGGTTTCGACCTTTCGCATGGCGGACATTTAACGCATGGTTCGCCTGTTAACTTTTCGGGTAAATTATATGTGCCACACTTTTATGGTGTTGAAAAAGAAACCGGTTTAATTGATTACGATAAAGTAGAAGCTAAAGCGCAAGAAGTAAAACCTAAAATGATGATTTGTGGCGCTTCGGCATACAGCCGCGATTGGGATTATGCACGCTTACGCAGCATTGCTGATAGCGTAGGAGCTTTGTTATTGGCCGATATTGCACATCCTGCTGGTATGATTGCTGCTGGTATTTTAAATAATCCAATTCCACATTGCCATATTGTTACATCAACTACCCATAAAACTTTACGTGGCCCACGTGGCGGTATTATTATGATGGGTAAAGATTTTGAAAATCCTTGGGGACATAAAACTCCGAAAGGCGAAGTAAAAATGATGAGCGCTATTTTAGATGCTGCAGTTTTTCCGGGTACACAAGGCGGACCACTAGAGCATGTTATTGCAGCTAAAGCTATTGCTTTTGGCGAGGCGCTTACACCTGAATACAAAACTTACATGAAACAAGTACAAGCCAATGCACAAGCTATGGCTAAAGCTTTAGTAAGTAAAGGATACCAAATTATTAGTGGTGGAACCGATAACCATTTAATGTTAATTGATTTGCGCAATAAAAACATTAGCGGTAAGGCAGCTGAAAACGCATTGGTAAAAGCCGATATTACTTTAAACAAAAATATGGTTCCGTTTGATGATAAATCTCCATTTGTAACCAGTGGTATACGTATTGGTACAGCTGCCATTACTACACGTGGCTTAAAAGAACAAGATATGGCTGCTATTGTTGATTTAATTGATGAGGTTTTAATGAACCCAGAGAGCGAAGAAACACTAAGCAGTGTGCGTAACCGCGTTAATGTTATGATGAAAAACTTTCCGTTATACGCATAAACTAAATACGTAAAACCTTTTTTATAAAAACCATCTTCATGTTTTATGAAGGTGGTTTTTTGTTTTTATAGTAGTGAAGACATTTTGAATGTTGAGTGCTTAGCGATGAATGATGGTTAGAGGTAATATAACCACAAAAAACACAGCGTTTAATACAATTAAGCATGATAACTTGTTTCAAATACCCTGTCATCTGAGTGTAGTTTAGCTTAATTTTTACACGCAATTTTTTTACATTTGAATTGATTGAAATGGTAACATCCTAATTTTGTAGATTATAACTTAACGTAGCTGTATGACAAGTATAACTGAGAGTATGTTAAAGTTATAGGTATTCATATTTTTGCAAAGGCTTTAGCCACGTGAGTAAAACAAGGAAATGTCGGAAAGAAGAAGATTAAAACGCGCAAAGCTCCGTGATGAATTACCAGCCAAAGTTGATTGGGCTGTTATGAAGAAAAACAGCTTTATAATTCTAGTTGCAAGCGCTGTGGTTTTTGCCTTTGTTTTTTTATTTAGTTTATGGGTTGTTCAATCTCATAATTCCATTCGTGAAACCATAGCCAAAAATCATACAACCACCTATGGAAAAGTTATCTCGTTATCGGGTGGTAAGGGCCCAATTATCGCAACCTATGAGTTTAGCGTAAGCGAACACACTTATAGCGGGAAAACGTTTAACGCATATGATGGCGAAGTTGGAAACAGTATTTGTATTAAATATTCTACCGAACACCCAGAAATAAACCTTTGCTGTGAAGATGACGAAATGGAAACTATTTTTGATGACGTGTTTTTATCCTCTCTCAGCGTAGCAACCATTACACTTGTATTATGTGTAGTGGTAATTTTTATACAACTACTTTTAAAGAAATAACAAATCCCCCCTACTTCAATTTCACCCATACAGGGCAATGGTCGGAGTGCATAACATCGGGATGTATACCGGCATCAAGCAAGCGGTGTTCAAGTGTGGTGTGGGTCATGCAATAATCAATGCGCCAACCTTTGTTGTTTGCGCGTGCATTAGCACGGTAAGTACACCAACTGTAATTGTGCGGTGCTTTATTAAAGTGGCGGAAACTATCAATAAAACCACTCTCTATAAATTGGCTTAACCACTCACGTTCTTCGGGTAAAAAACCACTGCTGTTTTTATTACTTACAGGATCGTGTATATCAATTGGCTGATGACAAATATTATAATCGCCACATACCACTAAATTGGGTACTTGCTGAGCTACCTTTTTTATATGTGAAAATAATCCCCAAACAAGTAAAATAAATAAGCCTTCTGTAGTTTATTTTACAAGCATATATGCTTTAAATTTATTATTAGATCTGTGCCAAATTATATGCTCTCCTGATTCTTTCTGCTGATAGCTACTGAGATAAGAAATATTTTGAGATTTCAAATGCTCACCTGATTCAAAATCAAAAACAACACATTTTCCTAATGTTCCATTATACTGCTCCCTGCTTAATATTATTTCATTGGTTAAAGGGAGTCCTTCGTTATACTCTTTATCAGTAGAAATTTTATAACTTGTGTAATAAAGAAATAATTTACCATTGATTGTGTAATCAATCAAAGTAGAGTTATATGAAAATCTATTTCTAACATGCTGAGTCCACATATTACTAAAATTGGCATCTTGCTTAATTATATAAATATCATTGTAGGTAGAATAAGATTGAGTATAGGAGCTAGTTACCCCACCAGAACCTCCTGATCTTACATACGAGTATGTACCAAAATTTTGAATAATAAATGTTAAGGCATCTGAAGACTCTAGAACATCAGTAATAACAAGATTTGCATACTGCGTATTAATTCGGCTTAAATCAGAGCTAAAAATTTTAAACGTCTCACAAATTTTATTTGATAAAATTTCTCCTCCACCATTTAGTACAATCAGCCCTAATCCGCCAATATTATCTTTACTGCTTATGAATCCTATTTTCATTTCACCAATCGAGGAATTTAACACACAAAAATCACTCATAGAATTCCAATCACCTAACTTAACAATCTGACTATTAGCATCAATTTTTCCGATATATGGATACGCATTAGTGGCCATAAGCATAGTTATGTTACCAGAACTATATACAAATGAAGTGATTTTGAGATACTCACACTTTTTATTTAAAGTAAATAAGCCCTTATGAATTAAGTTAAGTTTCAAATCAAGAACGGCAAAATTTGTTTTTCTACTTCTTTTTTTTCCGTATGTTAAATCCATCCTACCTGATTGATTAATCAATAGTAAATACTGTCCATCGGCAGAGGGTATTATTGCATTAGGTTTTAAATTTTTTAATCCAAGATTGGCTGTAGATTTTCTACTTAATATTTCTCCACTCTCATCTAATTCAAAAAGTTCAATTTCACTTCCACTTTTTTGGATTGAAAAAAAAATTCGCCCCTTGATTACATAAGCATCAGTAATCTTATTACTTTTAAATAATTGCTTGAGATTAACAGTATTAATAATTTTATTAGACGTCTTATCAATTATATACAATTTAGGCTTTGCGGTATAAAAAAGCGTATTCTTACTCGGAGAAACATTGTTTCGACTCATGAATAGTAATTTATCATTTACTTTCCCAATAAACACCATTGAATTTTCAAACTCTGAGACCAAGGTAGTGCCAGCGAATAAATCTTTCCCATTTAAATTGCTCTGAGCAATACTTAAATTAAATGACTGCGTTAAAAAAATTAACAACGTAACTACGAAATTTTTATTTAAATGTTTCATACAAACGAAAGTAGATAATTTTACAATTAATTCATAAAATCTCCATTCGAGGAACTCAATTCCTAAATAACTGCAGTCTGTGTATTATAATCTCAATATTGATAACCAAATTTTTAATATTATTTTACATTCGAATTTATTGATACATGAAATATAATATCCATATAACTTCAATAGTAAAACTAACTAGACATGAAAACTTAAATAGAGTTGTTGTTATTCCATTTATTTGCCTATTTGTATTCGGTTCATGCACACAAAACCCACCAAACAAAATTGT
>CAZJHS010000136.1:0-5348 GCA_964545895.1 uncultured Chitinophaga sp.
TGCGCAAATTCGTCAACCCGATTTACTAGTTTACCTACACAACCCCGTAGAAAAACTGCAATGGAATATTTTAAACCGCGGACGTAGTTACGAACAAAAAATTGCGGATGAATATTTGCAAAGCCTGAGTGATGCTTATTGGCAATACCTACACACTAACACCCACCTACGCATACTTATTGTTGATTGCACGGCTATTGATTTTGTAAACAACACCACACATTACCAATCGTTACTAAGCCTTATTTGTAAAGAATACACACCTGGCTTACATCACGTTAACTTTTTAACTGAGTAATTTTTTCGGCACCTTTGTTTACTAAAATTATTAGCAATTAACCGCTAATATATTTAGTATTTTTGTTTCAGTAATTTAAACTGTAAACAAAAAATACCCGTGCAACGCAATATCGTACATATTGATTTAGATTCTTTTTTCGTATCGGTAGAGCGACTTAATAACAGCAAACTAATTGGTAAACCGGTTTTGGTAGGTGGCACTAGCGAACGAGGAGTTGTGGCATCTTGTAGCTACGAAGCACGCTCGTTTGGTATACACTCAGCTATGCCCATGCGCCAAGCTATGCAACTTTGCCCAGAGGCAATTGTTGTTCGGGGCGATTCTGCAAAATATAGCGAGTATTCTAATATCATTACAGCTATTATTCATAGCGAAGTTCCGCTTTACGAAAAAACATCTATTGATGAGTTTTACATGGATTTAACCGGAATGGATAAGTTTTTTGGTTGCTACCAATTAGCCACCAACATACGTCAGCGCATAACGCGTGAAACAGGATTACCCATCTCCTTTGCCTTATCGGCCAATAAAACAGTATCAAAAGTTGGTACAGGCGAAGCAAAACCAAACGGACAAAAACATATTTTACAAGGTACCGAAAAAGAGTTTTTAGCACCCTTATCAATAAAAAAAATACCCATGGTTGGCGATAAAACTTACTCGCTACTATACAGCATGGGTGTACGATGGATTAAAACCATGCAAGAAATGCCCGTTGAACTTTTACAACAAGTTTTGGGCGATAACGGAACTGCCATTTGGCGCAAAGCACAAGGTATTGATAATAGTCCTGTAATTCCCTATTCCGAAAGAAAATCAATTAGCACCGAGCGCACGTTTGAAACAGATACTACTGATGTAAATTATTTAAATGGAATACTCATTGGCATGACCGAGAAACTTGCTTATCAACTTCGCAGTGAGCTAAAGCTAACAGCATGTGTAACTGTTAAAATTAGATACGCTGATTTTAATACGTTTACCATGCAAGCTAAAATTCCGTATACATCAATGGATCATATTTTAATACAAAAAGTAAAAGAACTATTTACTAAACTTTTTCAAAAACGTATGCTTATACGTTTAATCGGAATTAGGTTTAGTCACTTGGTTCATGGCGGGCATCAGTATAATTTATTTGATCAAACACCCGAACAAATACAACTCTATTTAGCCATGGATAAAATAAGAAAACGTTACGGAGAAGAGGCTGTAGCACGGGCAATTGGCACCGAGTTTAAAATGCATCATTTCAATCCATTTAATGGCAAAGGTCGTAAACCTTAATTTATCATACCTTTAATCATCATAAAACGTGCTACTTAATTGTCATACATATTACAGTTTTGGCTATGGTACTTACGCGCCCAAAGATTTATTAGATCATGCCCAACAACATGGCCATCAAACCTACGCAGTAACAGATATAAATAATACATCAGGGGTATTAAGTAGCTTACAATATGCTATTGAAAAAAACATGCACGTAATTCCTGGCGTTGATTTTAGAAATGGAATTAACCAATGTTATGTAGCCCTTGCACAAAACAATACTGGCTATCACGAAATAAATCAACACCTAAGTAAACACCTGCATCACAACACTCCGTTTAATAACCAAGCCCCAGCATTTAATAATGCATTTGTAATATATCCATTTGCCACTTACAAAGGTTGGCCCTTAAAACAAAATGAATTCATTGGTATAGCTATTCACGAATTAAATCAACTTCAATTTTCTTCAATAAAAAATCAAACCAATAAATTAGTAGTACTAAATCAAACAAGCTTTGCTACCACCAAGCATTTTAACGCACATCGGTTACTACGATCTATTTATACCAATAACTTATTAAGTAAACTGCCTAAAACAGAACAAGCATATGGCCACGAACAAATGCTCCCTTACCATCAAATAGTAAACAACTATGCAGCATTTCCATACATCATTACAAACACTAATTTTATATTAAACAGCTGTAAGGTTGATATTGAGTTTAATAAGCTAGCCAATAAAAACCTAAAGCATTATACCGATAGTATAGCTAATGATATTGTCTTATTAAAAACAGAAGCACACAACGGAATTTCATACCGCTATCCAAATCCTTCAAAAGCAGTTTTTGATCGCATAACACGCGAACTTGATGTAATTGAAAAACTAAACTTCTCCTCCTATTTTTTAATTAATTGGGATATTGTAAAATACGCCAAACACAAAGGATATTTCCATGTAGGCCGAGGAAGTGGAGCCAACAGTATTATTGCGTATTTGTTAGGCATAACAGATGTTGACCCAATAGAACTTGACCTCTACTTCGAACGTTTCATAAACTTGCAAAGAAGTAATGCTCCCGATTTTGATATTGATTTTAGTTGGACAGATAGAGATGATATTACCCAATACATATTTAACCGATTTGGTTACGAAAGAACTGCACTATTGGGAGCCTACAACACTTATCAAAACGATGCAATAAAAAGAGAGTTAGGCAAAGTATTTGGCTTACCCGCTGCCGAAATTGAAAAACTACAAAACACCAATGCACCAACAGATAAAATAAGCCAATTAGTTATTAATTACAGCCAATTTATAAAAGGCTATCCAAGCCACTTAAGCGTACATGCCAGCGGAATATTAATTTCCGAAGCACCAATTACGTGTTACACATCAACTATTCTCCCGCCTAAAAATTTTCCTACAACACAATTTAGCATGATAGAAGCTGAAGATATAGGATTGTTTAAATTTGATATTTTAAGTCAACGCGGACTAGGTAAAATTAAAGATGCAGTAGAATTAATTAAACAAAACAAAAATGTAAGCATCGATATTCATCAAGTACAACAATTTATAAACGATGAAAAAGTAAAAGATTTACTCCGCAGAGGCAATACCCTCGGTTGCTTTTATATCGAATCTCCAGCTATGAGAGGTTTGCTTATCAAATTAAAAGCAGACGATTACTTACGCTTAGTAGCAGCTAGTTCAATCATTCGTCCAGGTGTATCTAAAAGTGGTATGATGAGAGAGTATATTTTGCGTTTCAGAGACAAAACCATTCGCGATGCAGCAAGAAAAGAACTACCAGAACTCTATGATATTTTACACGAAACGTACGGTGTAATGGTCTATCAAGAAGATGTGATAAAAGTTGCACATCTATTTGCAGGCCTTAATTTCGATCAAGCCGATACACTAAGAAGAGGCATGAATTGGAAGTATAAAGAACGAGACGACTTTAAAAAAGTACAACAAACATTTCACGACAATTGCACCAAGAAAGGAATACCAGAAATTACCGTACAAAAAATCTGGAATCAGATAGAAAGCTTCGCCAACTTTGCTTTTGCTAAAGGCCATTCTGCAAGTTATGCAGTCGAGAGTTATCAAGCACTTTATCTAAAAGCACATTACCCTTTAGAGTATATGGTTGCCACATTAAATAACGGAGGCGGTTTCTACCGAAAAGAAATATACATACACGAAGCAAAACTCAAAGGGGCCATCGTACATCTTCCTTGTATAAATAACAGCGTAAATACCACAACCATTAAAGGTAATGATATTTATATTGGACTTAGTTTAATTCATGAGCTAAACGAGCAACTAATTCAAACCATTATAAAAAACAGAAGCATAAACGGAATATTCACTAGCCTCGAAAATTTTACTGAACGAATTACAATTAAAATAGAACAACTGAGTGTTCTCATACGTGCGGGCTGTTTCAAGTTTACTCAAAAAAGTAAAAACGAACTACTATGGCACTCAATTATGCTATGTACTCCAACACCCAAAAATAATTCATCCAACAACACCCTATTCAAACAACAACATAAAGCAATTCAACTACCCCAATTAATCGATTCCCATATCGATGATTCCTTTGATCAGCTACATACAATCGGATTTTCTCTAAATTCCCCCTTTTCATTCCTACGCAAAAGCCTACCAACCACATTTACTGCCGAAGCACTAGTAACTCATTTAAATAAAAGCGTATCAATCGTGGGCTATTTAGTTACACAAAAAAAAATCCAAACACTAGATGGTAAACGTATGTTCTTTGGAACATTCTTAGATATAAAAGGACAATGGATTGATACAATCCACTTTGCAGAAAGTGCAGCAAAATTCCCTATAACAGGGCCTGGATCTTATCTAATAAAAGGAAAAGTAATTGATGATTTCGATTTCATATGCATTGATGTCGTAAGTATTCATCACTTACCTGTAATAGATCGCGAAATTCAACGTATGGATACCATTGTTCCCAATCAATACTTACTAAATTAAAATCTAAAAAATTCCCAATAAGGGTGTTCCCCAGAGGGGTCGGTTATTGCGCTGTATCTTTTGCAGGCCAAGGCTGATGCTAAAAGCAAAAGGATGCCGCTTCATCCCCTAACACAACGTCCGCAAGTAAAGGTATCTTAGATAGATGGTAGATTTCTGCCACTGAAGTTCAGGCTCCTCAAAGTCATATAAAACAAAAAACCCCAACAATTGCTTGTTGAGGTTCTTATAAAGATATGGCAACGACTTACTTTCCCGGGTTTTATCCTAGTATCATCAGCGCTGGTTAGCTTAACTTCTCTGTTCGGAATGGGAAGAGGTGGACCTAACCGCAATAATCACCATAAAGATCTTAAAAGTCTTTATTGACATATATATGAAAGAAAACACACAATAGAAAAGGTTTAAAGTTTATTTATAATAAAATTGTTAAGTCTACGAGTAATTAGTACTGCTCGACTTTGCTATTACTAGCTTTACATCTGCAGCCTATCAACGTTGTAGTCTTCAACGACTCTTAAAGGAAGTCTCATCTTGAGGTAAGTTTCGTGCTTAGATGCTTTCAGCGCTTATCTTGTCCGTACATAGCTACTCTGCACTGCAGCTGGCGCCACAACAGATACACCAGAGGTACGTCCAACCCGGTCCTCTCGTACTAAGGTCAGATCCTCTCAAACTTCCAACGATCACATCAGATAGGGACCGAACTGTCTCACGACGTTCTGAACCCAGCTCGCGTGCCACTTT
>CAZJHS010000137.1:0-5308 GCA_964545895.1 uncultured Chitinophaga sp.
GCCAGAGTGGTGGAACAAGGACGAAAGAAAATAGGATTTTAAATACATAAAAAAGCCCCGAAGTTTCATTCGGGGCTTTTTTGTTTTTATTCAATTTCGCTAATTTTTACTGCATTGGTTCGTGGCCTGTTTTTAATTGGCAAGCTTGCTGTATTAATCACCAAATCGCCAGCGCTAATTAATCCTTGCTCCTTAAGCACATTGTTTACATCTTGTATAGATTGATCGGTGCTTTCGAAATTTTTGTAATAAAATGCACGTACACCCCAAACTAAATTTAAGGTATTAATTAAACGTGTATTGCCCGTAAAAATATAAATAGGTGCTTTAGGGCGGAAAGAAGAAATTTTGTATGCCGTATAACCGCTAAAAGTCATGCTTACAATAGCCGATGCTTTTAAATGGTCGGAAATACGCACCGCTGTAAAGCAAATTTCATCACTTAAAAAAGTTGGCGAATCGGCTGTTGGACGAACACCTTTAAAAAATGGAGCATTTGTTTTTTCAGCTTCGGCAATGGTATTGGCCATGTGCTTAATGGCTAATACTGGATAAGCACCTACAGAAGTTTCGGCACTTAGCATTACCGCATCAGCTCCATCCATCACTGCATTGGCTATATCATTTACCTCAGCACGTGTTGGCGATGGATTAGTAATCATGCTTTCCATCATTTGTGTAGCAATAATTACAGGCTTACCTGCTCCTATACATTTTTTTACAATGCTTTTTTGTATAACAGGCACCTGAGCCATTGGCATCTCAACCCCCAAATCACCACGAGCCACCATAATACCATCGGCAACAGCAATAATTTCGTCTAGGTTTTCAACTGCTTCTGGTTTTTCAATTTTTGCAATTACACGCGGCTTCCACTCATACCCATCAATTATTTTTTTCAGGTCAATAATATCTTGCGCATGACGCACAAAGCTCAACCCAATCCAATCAACACGTTCTTCAATACCAAACATCAAATCGGCATGGTCTTTTTCTGTCATGGCCGGAATAGATAATTTGGTTTGAGGTAGATTAAATCCCTTTTTGGTAGATAGCATACCACCAAAATTTACCTTACATTTAATTTCATCTACACCATTAGTCTCAAGCACTTCAATTTCTAATTTGCCATCATCTAATAAAATTAATTCGCCCGGCTTTACATCTTTAGCTAAACCTTCAAACTTTACCGATATTCTTTCGGAAGTACCTATAACAGGCACTGTAGTTACAGTAATAATGGTTCCGGTTATTAACTCAATTTTACCATTTTCCATTTCGCCAACCCTAAGTTTTGGCCCTTGTAAATCTAAAAGCAAACTTACAAACGAGTTTGTATCGGAATTTACCTGACGAATATTTTGAACCACCTTGCGGTGATCATCGTAGCTACCATGTGAAAAATTTAAGCGACAAACATCTACGCCTTCTTCAATAATAGATTTTAACATATCGTAACTTGCAGTGGCAGGGCCAATAGTAGCCACAATTTTGGTACGATTAAAGTTTATAGTTTTCATTCTTATATAATAAGTTCTGTTTTTAAATGTACATCAGGTTAGTTTTCGATTTCATTTTATCGGGGTCGGTAGCATAAATAAATTGTACAGTTGGTATTTGCCTGAACACATCTTTAAGCGGTTGCTCCTCAAAAAAATCAATTGCACCTTTAACAATAAGTAAATAATCGCAGTTTTTAACATCAGGTAGCAAGTATTGGCCATCATCTTTATTACTTAAAAGCAAGTAAGTGGTATGGTTCTCCTCGTGCTTAAACTCAAAACAAGCAAACGCAGCTGGTACTCCATTTAACTCCAACTCATAATCATCTATACGAGCAAAAATAAAGGGATTGTGCTGATTGATAAACCATGCTAACCTATGCGGAATTTCCTGCGTTACAATTCCATAAAGCAAAAAATCACATTCAAACTCAATGTCTAATTCAAACTTTTTGATAGGTGTGTAAATTATTTATGCGAATTAACGAAATTAGCAATTGGTTAAAGTTAAACATACCGTTAAGTTTTGCACAACAAGCAAAAATTTAATGGTGTTTGCTTTTTACTTAAAAAAAACACTTTATTTGCACATTCGAAATTAAAACCAATACAAAAATGTCAGACGTAGCATCAAGAGTTAAAGCTATCATTATTGATAAGCTTGGCGTTGAAGAGAGTGAAATTACTCCTGAATCTAATTTTACAAATGATTTAGGTGCTGATTCTTTAGACACCGTTGAATTAATTATGGAATTCGAAAAAGAATTTAACATCGCAATTCCAGATGATCAAGCCGAAAAAATTGGTACTGTAGGTCAAGCTATCAGCTATATCGAGCAGAACGCTAAGGCTTAATTTTTTCAAAAAAAACAAATCAAACGTAATTAAATGACATCCCGAAGAGTAGTTGTTACAGGTATAGGAGCGTTAACGCCAATTGGTAACAATGTTCAGGATTACTGGAACGCATTGTCGAACGGTGTGAGTGGGGCAGCCCACATCACCCGTTTTGACGCATCCAAATTCAAAACACAGTTTGCCTGCGAAGTAAAAAACTTTGATGTGACCAATTTTATTGATCGCAAAGAAGCACGCAGAATGGATCCGTATACACAGTATGCTATGGTTACATCTGACGAGGCAATTATTGACTCTGGTCTTGATTTAGATAAAATAAATAAAGACAGAGCCGCTGTAATTTGGGCTTCTGGTATTGGAGGTCTATCTACGTTTCATTCAGAGGTTATTGGCTTTGCAAAAGGCGATGGTACACCTCGTTTCAGTCCGTTCTTTATCCCAATGATGATTGCGGATATTGCAGCAGGATTGATTTCAATTAAGTACGGATTTAGAGGTCCTAATTTTGCGGTAGTATCAGCTTGCGCTAGTTCTACCAATGCTATTAGTGATGCTTATTTGTACATTAAGGCTAACAAGGCCGATATTGCTATAACTGGAGGTTCGGAAGCAAGTGTTTGCGAGCCAGCAGTAGGTGGATTTAACTCCATGAAAGCACTTTCGGAACGTAACGATGATCCAAGCACAGCATCTCGTCCATACGATTTAAATCGCGATGGATTTGTGTTAGGCGAAGGAGCTGGAGCCTTAATTTTAGAAGAATTAGAACACGCTAAAGCGCGTGGTGCTAAAATTTATGCCGAATTAGTTGGCTTTGGCGCTAGTGGCGATGCTTATCACATGACGGCCCCACATCCTGATGGACATGGTGCAAGTTTAGTGATGAAAATGGCCCTTGAAGAAGCTAACATCAAACCTGAGGAAGTTCAATATGTGAATACTCACGGTACATCTACTCCATTAGGTGACCCTCAGGAACTAAAAGCTATTCAAAACGTTTTTGGTGATGCCGCTTATCAACTAAATATTAGTTCAACCAAATCAATGACTGGCCACTTATTAGGTGGAACTGGAGCAATTGAGGCTATTGCCTGCTTAATGGCTATAGAAAAAGGTATTGTGCCTCCTACAATTAACCACACCACACCAGATCCTGCCATTGATGCTAAATTAAACTTAACGTTTAATACAGCTCAAAAACGCGAGGTAAAGGTTGCACTAAGTAACACATTTGGCTTTGGCGGACATAATGCTTCGGTGTTATTCCGTAAATACGAAGGCTAATTAACTGCTTACCATTTTGATTTGGCGTACCACTTCCGGATTTTTCCTTTCCAATTTTTCGAGTAGTCGTACATCCTACAACAACATCAAAAAAATTACTGGATTTTATCCTGGTGTTATTACTTGCTACATTCAAGCACTAAGGCATCATACCGCCTCTAATTTAGTGCATAAAAATGGCTCACGCGATAGTAACGAAAGACTTGAATACCTTGGCGATTCGGTGCTTAATACCGTAGTTGCTGAATTGTTATTTAACAGATTTCCTTATAAAAACGAAGGCTTTTTAACCGAAATGCGTAGCAAAATTGTAAGCCGCGAAAGCTTAAATGATTTAGCTATAAAAATTGGGTTAAGCCATATTGTGGAGTACGATAGAAGAGCCATTAGTATTCACACCAAAAACAGTATTTTTGGTAATGCCTTAGAAGCTTTTATTGGCGCTATTTTTTTAGATGGTGGCTTTTATCTGGCCAAAAAATTTATTCTAAAAAAACTGATTACCCATATTGATTTAGACACCTTACAGTATACCGAAAAAAACTTTAAGGGTAGATTAATTGAGTGGGGGCAAAAACAAAACTCAGCTATTGAGTTTGATACATTAGAAGACAACTCTCGCAAGCAACGCATATTTACTGTTTATGTAAAAGTTGATGGTTCAACTATGGGCGAGGCTGAGCATATTTCTAAAAAGAAAGCAGAACAATTAGCTGCTGAAAAAGCATGCGAAGCGCTTGGCGTTAAAATCTAAATCTTAAGTTTTCCTTAATTTATCCAACTACTCAGCATTCTACATCAATATGTAATGGATGTTACCGTAAAAATTATCTACTTTTATTTTCTTGTTTGATAAGCATTGCTTAACAGTAAAAAAATAAAAGAAATGAAAACTAAATTTTACCTGATTTTATTCCTACTTACCTCTTTAATTAGTGGAGCATTTGCCCAACTAATGCCAGTTGCAGTAACTGGATTTAACAAAGATGTAATTGCCGATGGTACTGCTGGAGCCGCGGCATCAGTGAATGTAACCAATGGTTTCGACCAAGCTGGTTGGGCGTTTGTAGCACAAAATTTCAATGGTAGTACAACTTGTGCACTACCAATGAGCAGGGTTGTGAACAGTTTAATTACAGCAGGTTTAACTTATAGTTTGGCTGATTATACTGGTAACAATGCTTTATATTTAACAGCCAATAATGCCCCAGCCACACTTAACTTTGCGTCTTTCCAATCGGCAAGTACCATTTATATTTTAGGTACTACTGGTAGTGGGTCATCAGTAGCTGATATTACTGTTACATTTAACGATGCATCAACCCAAATTTTTACCAATAATACTTTCCCTGATTGGTTTGGAACATCTGGTGCTGCTAATGCAATTGGCCGTGTAAGTGTTACAACAAATGGTCTTGAGTGCGCTACCACTGGACCAAACTTAGCTCAAATTGCACTTACTATAAGTCCTGCAAATATTTTAAAACCTATTACTAGCATTCAGTTTAATCGCACTTCAGCAACTGGTGGTACTAGTAGTCTTGGTATTTTAGCTGTTAGTATTAACTTTTCTGGTGTAACCGGTGGCAATAGCAACCCATTATTCTCGCCCCCAATCGCGAACTTTGCATACGATAAAGGCATAGATACCGTATGGATAAATA
>CAZJHS010000138.1:0-5157 GCA_964545895.1 uncultured Chitinophaga sp.
GGTGTTAAAGTAAATTCCATCACTCCTGATGGATCACAAGTGAAAGCCGCTGTAATCGACCCATCTCAGGTAAAAGAAAATTATGCAATTGTTGTTGCATCATTTGCCAAAGATCAAAATGCGATTAACGAACGCGATAAATACATTGCCAAAGGTTGGGATTCACACATCTTAGGAACTCCTAAATCACCACTAAAACGTGTGGTTATTTTTAGCAATAATTATTTTGAAGCGGCTAAAATAGTAACTGAGTTACGTCAAACAGGAAAACCTGATGTATGGATGCTTGATGTAAGTACAGGAAAAGGAGTATACATTAAGTAAGTTGTAGCTTGCTGAACATGTGCCACATTACAATTCCGGCACATACCGATACATTTAAACTATGCTTAATGCCGACTTGTGGAATTTCAATACACAAGTCGGCATTTTTTATAAACTCATCACTAACGCCATCAACTTCATTCCCCAATACAATAGCATAACGCTCTTCGTTACTCGGAATAAACTCATGAAGTGGAATTGAATGTGTAGTTTGCTCTATCACTATAATTTTAACGCCATCTGCTTTTAGCTTTGCTATTAAATCTAAATTAAAAGCTGCGTAATTCCATTTTACAGATTCGGTAGCACCTAAGGCTGTTTTTAAAACCTCTTTATTGGGTGGTATAGGCGAAATTCCTGTTAAATAAATGTTATCACAAGCAAAAGCATCAGCTGTACGAAAAAGTGAACCAATATTTTGTCCGCTCCTTACATTATCCGCAACAACCTCATAAACAAGCTTTTTCGAACTAACATATTCATCCAAGGTGGGACGATTGAGACCATCTAGTGCTAACTTTTTAATTTCCATTGCACAAATTTACACGAGAACGACTATTTTTTGATATTGTTAGGTTGTTTGCATCAAGATAAAATAGTAAACTTGTAAAGTTGTATAATTATAACTACATTAAAATAAACCCCTGAAAAATGTTAAAGTGCTTTAATAAATTAGGTTTTGTTGTATTTTTAAGCCTTTTGATGGCTTTAAATGCAACTGCCCAATACAAGTATACACGATACTCCATTGATTTAAACGGTGGATTCTCTTTCCCTAAAACATCTATTAGTGGAACAGCAGGAGGATTAGCCGAAATTGGTTTTAGACTTGCCCCAAGTAGATACTTATCGGGCAAATTAGCCATTGGCGCTGGTACACTCGCAGGTTCTCAATCAGTAACAAACAGAACTGGCCAACCGGATGATGTTAATAATTACACAAAATTTGATGCTAATTACTACTACTTCACCGGAAGTGGCATGCTTAATTTAGAACGTATTTTTAAACTAAGAAATGTAAGCAGAACTTTTAACCGACTGAACGTTTTTTTAGTAGTTGGTGCAGGTTACATGTATCCAAACATTAAAGTTAACCGTGTTGATGGCCAATTTAAAAATTATAAAAACAACGTACGTTTCATACACAATAATTTCGGATTGGATTTTAAATACTTTT
Source organism: uncultured Chitinophaga sp. (assembly GCA_964545895.1). Lineage (GTDB taxonomy): Bacteria > Bacteroidota > Bacteroidia > UKL13-3 > UKL13-3 > UBA6183. The sequence continues at coordinate 1,502 of CAZJHS010000138.1, forward strand.
TAAGTAACCGATTTGATTTAAACTTTGGAGCTGAATACAAACTTGTTCAAACCTACTACCTGGATGGCGCATACTCTGATAAAGTTTTTGATGGAATGATTAATGGGTATGTGGGTATAGCCTATAACATTGGCGGAAATGCCGACAGAAAACACTTGGAGTGGTTTAACTTGGATGGTAAGATTGATGTAATTTATGTACCATTTAAAGAAGAAGAGAAAAAAGACATTCCTGTTGTTAAGGAAAATCAGAAAATACAGGACTCTTTAAATTTAGCTCAAAATGATTTACCAAAAGATCAATTAGAGAAAGCAGACTCTTCTTCAATTATCGATCCTGATATGGAGCCAATTGCTAAAACCAATGAGCTTGAAAATGATACTACGTTTAAGAAAACGGGTCGCCACACAGATATTAGGTACACAACTCCGAAAGATTCTGTAAAGGCTATTGTAGCCGCACCTAAACAAACTAAACCTACCACACTAAATGCTGTAGCTGGTATAATACAACCATTAGGCAAGTACAATGTTATTGTAGGAACCTACAAAGGTTCTAAGTATGCATATGCATTCCGTGATAAGCTTCGTAAACAAGGATTTGAAGCAGCATTGTTTAAAGACAATGAAAAATCAAAAATGGTACGCGTTGCTGTATACTTTGGTGATGATAGAAAAGAAGCCAATAGACAACTCAGACGTTACATGGCCAAGTTTAATCAACAAGCCTGGATTCACGTTTTTCCTAAAAAATAATTTCAAAATCCCTCGAATAACATCGGGGGATTTTTGTTTACAAAATGTGTACTCCCTAAATAAGCAATGCTATAATTTGCCCTGATTATTTATGGCAAAAAAAGACACCCCAAAAGAAACACCGCTGATGAAGCAGTACTTGGATATTAAAGCAAAATATCCAGGCGCAATATTGTTATTTAGAGTTGGTGATTTTTATGAAACTTTTGGCGAAGACGCAATAAAAGCGGCTCAAATACTAGGCATAGTTTTAACTAAACGAGCTAATGGCTCTGCATCTCATATTGAGCTAGCGGGCTTTCCACATCACTCGTTAGATACATATTTACCCAAATTGGTACGTGCAGGACAACGAGTTGCTATATGCGACCAATTAGAAGACCCTAAACTTACTAAAACCATTGTAAAGCGTGGAGTTACTGAGTTAGTTACTCCTGGTGTATCATATAACGACAAAATTTTAGACCATAAATTTAACAATTACTTATGTGCAGTACACCTGGATAACACTAAAGCCGGTGTTGCCTTTGTAGATATAAGTACTGGAGAATTTATGGCCAGCGAAGGCACTCTTGAGTACATTGAAAAACTGGTGCAAAGCCTTAAACCTGCTGAAATTGTAATCAATAAAAAACAGGTTAAAGCCTTTACTGCACTGCTTGGCGATAAGTTTTATACTTATCAATTAGACGAGTGGATTTTCCAACACCAATTTACTTACGATAAACTAATTGGACATTTTAATACTGCTAACTTAAAAGGTTTTGGTATTCAAGAAATGCCATTGGCTATAATAGCTGCTGGTGTTTGTTTACATTACTTAAACGAAACGCATCACCATCAATTGGAACACATTCAAGCCATATCACGTATTGATGAAGAAAAATATGTATGGCTTGATAGATTTACTATACGAAATTTAGAATTATTATCGCCTAACCACGAACAAGGCAAAGCACTAATTGATATTATAGATAGTACGGTTACTCCCATGGGAGCACGTTTACTTAAACGCTGGGTAGTACTACCCTTAAAAGAAAAGCAATTTATTGATGAGCGTTTGGAAGTAGTTGGTGCAGCATTCGAAAACACCACACTTTGCCACGAAATTATTGGGGAGTTAAAACAAATTGGAGATATAGAACGCATTGTATCTAAAGTAGCCATGCGCAGGATAAACCCTCGCGAACTTGCTCAACTCAATAGAGCGCTGAAACATATTGCACCAATAAAAACAGCCTTACTACTAAGCAAACACGGCAACCTAACAAAGCTAGCCGAACAACTACACGATTGCCAGTGGGTAATTGATACCATTGATAAATCACTTATGCCCGACCCTCCAGCGTTGGTAAACAAAGGCAACTTAATTAATGAAGGACTGAATGAAGAATTAGATGAGTTGAGAAAAATTGCCTATCACGGCAAAGATTACTTACTCCAAATTCAACAAAAAGAACAAGAACGAACAGGTATACAATCGCTGAAAGTAGCATTTAACAATGTTTTTGGATATTATCTTGAAGTTACCAATACGCACAAAGACAAAGTTCCGGCTGAGTGGGTACGAAAGCAAACGTTAAGCAATGCCGAACGCTATATTACCGATGAACTGAAACAATACGAAGAAAAAATACTTGGTGCCGAAGAAAAAATTGGGGTGATTGAAGAACGCCTTTACATTGAATTGGTGAATAGCATAAGCGAATATGTAAGCATCATTCAGCAAAATGCAATGCAATTGGCCAAGCTCGATTGTTTATTTTCGTTTGCTATTTTGGCTCAAAAAAATAATTACTCCAAACCCCAAGTAAACAACCAAAGTAAATTACTGTTAGAAAACAGCCGTCATCCGGTTATTGAACAGCAACTAGCCATTGGCGAATCATACATACCCAACAACATTTACCTAGATAGGGAGCAACAACAAATTATCATATTAACAGGACCAAACATGGCTGGTAAATCAGCATTACTTCGTCAAACAGCGATTAATGTTATTATGGCTCAAATTGGTTGTTATGTTGCTGCAAGTCATGCCGAAATTGGTTTAGTAGACAAAATATTTACAAGGGTTGGTGCCAGTGATAACATAAGTAGTGGCGAAAGTACATTTATGGTAGAGATGACTGAAACTGCCAGTATATTAAACAACTTATCTAACAATAGTTTAATATTATTAGATGAAATTGGTAGAGGAACAAGCACATACGATGGTGTTTCTATTGCATGGGCAATTGCCGAGTTTTTAAACAATCATCCAGCCAAACCTAAAACCTTATTTGCTACTCACTATCACGAGTTAAACGAATTAGAGAAAACAAACGAAGGGGTTAAAAACTACCACATTGAAATAAAAGAAAGTGGCAACAAAATTATCTTTTTACGTAAGTTGGCCATTGGTGGAAGCGAACATAGCTTTGGTATCCATGTAGCTAAAATGGCTGGCGTACCACAACTAGTGGTTAATAGAGCTAATGTAATTTTAAAAGAATTAGAAAGCCAACGCGAAATGGGAGCAGGTAAAACCAATACGGTAAAAATAAATCCTATTCAGCTTTCTATGTTCCAATTAGACGACCCAATTTTGGGCCAAATAAAGGAAGATTTATTGAAACTTGATATCAACACAATATCTCCAGTTGAGGCCTTAATGAAGTTAAACGAGATAAAAAAACTATTGAATTAATAATATAGCTTGGATTTAGTATAAAATTAAACTCCTTTTTTTCAAGGCCATTGCAGTAAATCATGATTTTTTTTGAAGAAAAAGTTTGCAGAATAAAATTTAGCCATATATTTGCACCACGTTAATCGAACGAAATACTTCGAAAAACAAGCGAAAGTAGCTCAGCTGGTAGAGCGCAACCTTGCCAAGGTTGAGGTCGCGAGTTCGAACCT
>CAZJHS010000139.1:0-5104 GCA_964545895.1 uncultured Chitinophaga sp.
CTATTAGCCAGGAAATTTGAATTGCTGAAGTTTTTGGTTTGTAGGGTAAAATCCAATCTTCAGCGCTTAATATAGAGTTGGCGTAGTAACCTATTGAAATATCTGAACTCAAGAAATCTCCGGTTCCACAATAGCCAAGCTTAAATCCCATTTTAGATACTAAAGATTTCTGACTTTTGTCGGGAAAGTATTCATTTTTAGTGGTGGTATTGTTGATGTACTCTAGTTCAGATAAAGTTGTATTAGCTTTAATCAAACCAAGTTCGCTTCCAATATAAAATGAACGCTGCCCTTCCTCATCTGGTTCCTCAAAAAAGTACTTACTAGTTATCATTAACCCACTTATTTTTGAAATATACGCTGTAGAATAAAATGTATAACCTGGAATTGAAGCAGGGCTGTAATTACCTTGGTACATATCGTAAGTTTGTGGGCCACTTAGGTTCCAATAATTTAAATAAAGTAACCCAACTGAAACACGCGGACTAATTAATTTAGATACTTCAATACCATTGCCTGAATAATTATTGTCTGCTGATTTATCCTCAAATCCATAATCAATAAAAGTACCTAAAGGCTTAATGCTGTATTTACGATAAGATTGCGCTTGTGTATCAGTTAGCAGAAATGAAATTGCCATTACCCCAACAAACATGATGAGCTTTTTCATGGTGTTCGAGTTGTTATTTGATGTATTTAAGATTTAATGCCTCTATAATAGTATTTGTAGGCACACAAAATCCAATACCTTCTACACCTTTACCAACCAATTTCATGGTAACCATTCCAATTATTCCACCATTTTCATTAAGCAATGGTCCACCGCTATTTCCACTGTTTATGGTAACGTCTGTTTGTAAAAATATTTTCTCAGCAATTTTACGTTTACCACTAATAATACCTTTGGTTACTGATTGTCCTAGCGATAAGTCTTCTGGTGTTCCAATAGCAATTACATCATCACCTGTTTGTGCCGAATCTGAGTTAATCATTTCAAGCGCATTAAAGTCCTCGCCATTTACTTTTAGTAAAGCCACATCATAACGTTCATCAAAACGTATTACATCTGCTGCTAAAGTTACCGATTCGTTTAGTTGTACTTTGACTATTTTTTTGTCTTTTACAACGTGGTAATTGGTAATTAAAAATCCATCTTTTGAAATAAAATAGCCGCTACCATGTCCATCATCATGCTTAATGGTTACTACACCGCGCATTAAAAATTGAATTAATTCTTTATTCTTTTTAAACTCAGGCGTGGTTGCTTTTTTTACCTTAATCTCATCAAACTTACTTAATGGCTCAGCAGCATTTTTGCTTTCGCTCATAAACAATTTGTAATTTTCATCGTCATCCATTAACTCCACAAAACCAGATCCTAAAGTACGTGCAATAAGTACTTTATTTTCTAGTGATTGACCAGTTCCTGTATAAGAAGCATCAATTGTTTTTACGGTAACTCCAGAGCGTTTTGCAAATATCCAAGTTACATCTAAATCAACAGTACGTTGGTACTCTCCGTTTACTTTTGTTACTCTAATATCAATTTTACGGAATTGAGGAGTTACCTGTATAGTATTTGCGTTTAGCATAATGGAATTATCCTTATCGCCACTGTTGTTGCAATTTGCTACAAAGTATCTGCTCTCTTTAGCTAATCCACAAATTTCTGATTTGTACATGTACGTATTGTAAGTAGATTTTTTAAAGTAAATAGGTTCTTTACCATCATTACCAATCATGCTACCTTCGCGTATGTCTTTAAATTCAGCATCTTGTATTAAAAAAGTAACACGATCTACATCTTCTTTATAAATGCGCTTAAGAGACACATTTACAGAGTCTCTATTGTACTTATAAATATTACCTGTTGGATAATCAACAAGGCAAGGGATGCATAACAACATGGCATCCAAAAAGGCAAGTCCAGCTTTTTCTTTACGCTCGATAATAACTGTTGAAGAGGTGTAGTTTTCTTTTTCAATAGTTAGGGTACTAGAGGCCTCTCCAGCAGGCAACGAATACCTTAATGGAGTTGTTCCTAAAGGTCTATTTTTTGCATCATATACTTGAGCATCTGGAGTATTACTAGTTATGTAAACAGCATCAGCTCCCGGTTTATTAGGGTTTAGTATGGTTGCACAACTTGAAAAAAGCACCATCGCACTTGCGATAGTAAAAATATGGTGTAAATTTTTTTTCATACAAAAGGTTAATGGTTTTATAAAACAAATAAGCAACGCTTGATTATTGCGTTGCTTATTTATGATGTTATTATTTAATGTTTAAGAAACCAAATTTATAGGTTTTACCACGCTCTGCATAAATAAGTATTTTGCTAGGGCTGAAGCGTTGATAGTACTTTGGTTTAAGTACTGTTTTTCCGTTCTCTTTCGATTTAAAGAACATCTCAGAGTTAATCTCACCATTACTTGATAGTGTTGTAAGATTAACAACTAGCTTGCCTACTTGTCGAGTATTGGCATAGTATGTACCACGCTTTTGTGGTTTTGTTTTTGGAGCAGTATTTTTACGATTGTCGTTAAACATGAAATACAAATTGTTGGCATCCCAGGCAAAAATATATGATGAATAGGGCCCACCATCATTAGTACTTACTTGTAATTTAGGTATTTTTCTGGTCCAAATAATTTCAGCATCCTTTGTCATTTTAACGGCAATAATATCATTGTAATAGTAAGTATAAGTAGTAGTGGTTGCACCGTTTGAACTACGTGTTGTAGTTACGATAACATAGTATTCTTCACCCACTAAATAAAAATCACCATTTTCTGTAAATAAGATATCATCAATGTAAAAACTTCTACGTATGCCTTTACCTTTTTTGGCTTGTCTTTCAGAGGTAAATTGTAATAAGTCTTTTTTATTAATTGGTGAGTTCTTTTCAAATTCTGTTTCTAAAGTACGTGCGTTAATTTTGGTGTAGCACACGCCTTGTATACCCGAGTTTTTTGCATCGTAATAAAAACCCATAAAGTGTAAAGCACCATCACGATAATTAAAACGAAGGTTTGAGATGAACATGGCTTTACCAAATCCAATGGTTGCTTCTTCTAAACGATCGCTTTTGTGATAATAAGCAAATACAATCTTTTTGCTTGTTTTTTTGTCTACTTCAAGTGTACCGTATAAATATACATTACCTAGTTCGTCAATGTTATAGCTTCCTAACGAAAACTTCTTATCATCATAAGGAAGTTCAAGTGCTTTTTCCCATAATAAACCAAAGTTTAAATCATACATTTTGTAGGCAATCGCCTCTTTTTCTTTTTTGGCGTAACCTTCAGCATGAAAAACTAAAAATTTACTTTTATCGGCAGCAATTTGGATGGAGAAATCGCCTGAACCTTTTTTCTTTTTTAAATCAATGTCATCAATAACTTTTGGAGATGTAGATTTACCCGATTTGTCAATAATGGTAATGTAAAGTTTATTGACATCAGTCTTCTTATCCTTTTGTGATTGAAATACATACACCTTATCATCTACCAGGTATGTTGCCTCAATGTAGGCTGTTTTGCCATTTATTTCAGTCTTAATTTCATTGCTAAACTCTACTTCATGGTTCATGTTATGGCGGTCGATAACAGTTTTTCCTTTACTGAAAAAACCTCCACCAACATATTTACTTATATAGTATCCATTTTCATCTGTTCCTAAAACACCACCTACGCGAGTTGATTTGTCGGGTTTAGTTTCATTGCCCCAAAGCACTTCTAGGTTTTGGGCATTAACTAATAATGTGCCAAACATTAAACATGCTAGGCTTAAAGTTTTTAGTAAATTATTGTTCATAATTATGTGTTATGTTTGGGGCCAAACTAGCTATAATTAATGGGATTTACAAGACAAGAAATAGTAAAAAAAACTTAAAATATATTTTGCATCTTTATGTGGTTACTCATAGTTAGTTTATAAAAGATGTATGAAAGTTGACGATAAATAGAATATGTTGCTATTGGTGAAGTTAAATAGCCATTTTGTAAATTAAGTGGCATTAAGTAAGCCCCAGCAAATACCTTTGAACTGTTGTTAAATAAAAGGTGTGTACCCTTTAAACTCCATAAAAAAAGCCAGAGCTATTTGCTTTGGCTTTTTTGTTTTTGGTATGTTTTACGTTTACACGTTACATTCAATATAATCAATTAAAGCGTGTATACATTTAATATGTATTTCTTGCGCACGATCGGCATAAGTGGTGTGTGGTGCCCTAATTTCTACATCACAGATTCCATTCATTTTACCACCATCTTTCCCCGTTAATCCAACTATCTTAATACCCTTGCGTTTAGCAACTTCAATTGCATTTAATACGTTTTTGCTGTTGCCACTAGTTGATATAGCTAATAGCACATCTCCCGTGTTTCCTATAGCTTCTAGGTAGCGACTAAATACAAAGTCATAGCCATAATCGTTGCCCACGCATGCCATGTGCGACACATCACTCATGGCAATAGCGGCCAAGGGTTTTCTGTCATCGCGATAGCGGCCTGTAAGTTCTTCGGCAAAATGCATGGCATCGCACAAGCTTCCTCCATTGCCGCAGCTTAGTATTTTGTGGCCGTTATTTAAAGCATCAACCATAATTTTACCTGCTTGCTCAAGCGCTTGCATGTTATTATCATCGGCTAAAAAATTAGCCAATACTTGTTGTGCTTCTAAAAAGTGCTGTTTTATAAAACTCATGGGTTACTTTTTTTGAAAAGCAGCTTTTCCTTTGTCTAAAAATTCAACAAACTTTTGCTCATCGGTATCAAAAAAGTTAGGTCCAGATAGTTTGTTTTCATCCCCATCAATTACCACGTATTGAGGTTGCGCGCTAAAGTTGTATTTAGTAATTTGTAAATCGTGGTTTTGTTCACCAATTGTTTTTTTAACTTTACCATCGCGCGCAGATGTGTACCATTCGCTTTCTGGTAATTCTTTGCGTTCGTCTACGTATAAACTAACTACAATGTAGTCTTCTTTTAAGCGCTTTAAAACCTCTGGTTTAGCCCAAACATATTCTTCCATTTTGCGGCAGTTAACGCAAGCATGGCCAGTAAAATCAATAAAAATAGGCTTGCCTTGTTTTTTCGATTCG
>CAZJHS010000140.1:0-4832 GCA_964545895.1 uncultured Chitinophaga sp.
GTACTATTTTTTTCTGGTTGTTAATGACTTGAATTTGATTTTGGAATGGATTAGGGTAAATCATGGTTAATCCATTAAATTGTTGACTATATCCCTCAACACCATTTGTAATTACTGGTTTATTTAATTTAAAGAAGATAATATTGAAATCTGTATTTTGGTTGTCTAATGAGTAAGAATTAGCAACTACTAAACATCCACCATCTGATGTGTTTGAGGTGTGAATGATACGAATAAATGTATCTGTTTTGTTGAACTGATATTCCCATTCAAAATTGAAACTTGAGTCAAGTTTAATTATAGTATTCAATGTTTTTTCAGATGGGGACTTAATGTAGGAGGCACCTATAAACTTATCATCTGAATTAGAATTACTTACTCCATACCATGGAAGTACGTATGAGTAATAATCAGTGAATGGAATTTGTGCTGGCGATAAGAGCGTTTTTTTTGAGGTAATATTAAAATTTGAATCTAGTGATGTAATGGCAACGTTACTATATGTTGTATTATTAAAACTATCAGATGCCGAAAAAACTTTCATGCTGTTATTATATTGGCCTAAGTACTGTCCCCTTCCTACCAGTGGTGAGTATCTGTAGTCACTTATATCTGAGTATGATTTCAAAGTAGATAGATTATTACGGGAAGGATTTATCTCTGCAAAAAATGTCTCTGATTGAAACTTTGTTGCCAAAATAAATATGGAGGAATCATTTCTTAGTAGTAGGTCTTCAACTCTAGTTCCTATAGAATCAATCAAAAAACTCGATGAAGTTATATTTAGATTTGAATCAAGAGTCAGGAAAGTTGGATATGTATAATAGTTACTCAGTGAAATGCTTGTATCACAATTTATGGTAACTAGTTTGTTATAGTTACCAAATTCAATACATTTCGAAAAAAGAGGTTCGTGCAATAATTGTATTAATAGTTTCTCTTTTTTGATTACAAGAGAACTATCTAGAATAATAAGATAGAGCTTCAAATATAAATTGTCGTTAAGATTCGATTTTAGCTTGCTAATTAACCAAAAATCGCTTCCGACCCGCTTGACCTCTATGAGTTTTAAACTTGTGTCTACTTTGTTAATTGTAGTATTTATTGAATTAGAATAATTATCAGTATCAACTTTATTCCATTGATTAATCCTTATAAAATAATTCAGACTACCAGTACTTTTGCTGTAGGAAAATAAGGTAACTTTATTATTGTATTCGTCTGCAGAGACTCCGATATCATCGCCATCACTATTATATGAAAGGTCAGGAAATTTAATTTCCTGACCTTTAACATTCGATGTTATCGTAATTAGCATGAATGAAATAATAAAAAGGTAGCGCATTTTTTAAAAAGCTGACGGGTTTGATATTACAATTTGTTTCATTTTTTGTTAAAAGGGTAAACAAGTTTAGAGAAAAATTTAACTGAAACAAACCTATAAATAGCTCTTTTAATTCAAATGAACCTTTTTTTATTAATTCATACTAGCCGTAAAATCTACTACCAGGTTTTCTATTTCTTGAACCATATCGGCATCAAGGGGTTGTTTGGCCCAAATGGTGTGTATGCCAACTTGTGCTGCACCCTCTAAGTTAGGCAGCATATCATCAATAAAAATAGCTTGGTGGGGTTGCAAATTATGCTGTTCTAGTACGTACTCATAAATATCTATGTTGGGTTTACGTAATCCCATTTGGTAGCTGTAATACACTTTATCAAATACATCAAACCAATTTAAGTTTGGGTGATGCATGGCTAAATATGCGTTAAAGGCATCAATATGAATGCTGTTGGTGTTGCTTAATAAAAGTACTTTATATTTTTTGCGCAAAAACTTAATTAAAGCAATGCGTTCTTCAGGTAAATCAAGCAACATGGCATTCCAAGCATCATCAATTTGCTGGGTAGTAGCTTTAGTATCTACTAAATTGAGCATGGTTTCCCTAAACTCATCAGCAGCTATTTTTCCTGTTTCAAAATCGTTAAGCACGGTAGAAACGTGGCTGAAGGCTTCCATATCAACCCCAAGTGTTTTAAAGGCATCAACAGTAAGTTGTTGATTAAGGTTAAGTACCACACCACCAAGGTCGAAAATAATTGTTGTAATTTTTGTCATGAGAATACTTGTATAACAAGCGGCAAAAATATATGTTTGCACTCCTTTAAAAGGAAAAAGATTTTAAAACAACAAAATCTTGGGCCTATAGCTCTCCCGAAGCATCGGGACGGTTAGAGCGCCAAACAAAGGGCCTATAGCTCATTCGGTTAGAGCAACTGACTCATAATCAGTAGGTGCCTGGTTCGATCCCAGGTGGGCCCACAAAGTAAACGCCTCAACGAAAGTTGGGGCGTTTTTGTTTTTAAAAGGTTGGTAAGACTTTAGTTTTCAAATAAACAGGACATTCAATTCTTTCTCTTCCACGCCCTTTAACCTTACCATTACCTTTTCTCTTACCTCCTCCTGATGAGCGCCCTCCATTGCCTGAACCTCCTGAATTTGATCCACCTCCATAATTATTAGGGTTAAAAACACCTAATGGATTACAGAATTTTCTTTTGCTAACGATAACAATTCCTAATTCAATTCCGTGCCCTAAACCTGATGCATCAGTTTTGGAATTAAATCCATAGCACAATACAATTTTCATGGTCTCATTTGGCATAAGTCTAAATCCAATTAATGGTTTATGAGTGTTTTTTAGAATACTAGAATTGATCCCTAACCTTGTGCCACCTTCAACTAATAAATATTGATTGAAGTAATATCCGTATAATAACACTAATGTATTGTAGTTGCCCTGATTATCATATTTCAAAGTGACTTCACTTGCGTTATCAATTATATGATTTTGTCTTTTGTACAGTAAACCACAATGAAGTGTTGTACGCGGAGTAATAATTGCATTACTACTAATTAATGATAGTCTTGGTTGGTTTATACCGTTTACGTATGTACCTCCTAAATTAGCAACCCATTTATTTTTTCGCTGCCAAAAAGTGTAGTTTACTCCGAGTGTTATTCCATTTGTAAATCCCCTAATACTTGGAGAAATATTTGAAGAGGAATTTGTAATTCCTTTCACCGCATCAAGTTGGTCAGAAAAAACATATTTACTCCAATCTACTCCATATGAATATCCCGTCATTTGAATTCCTGCTGATAGGTAACTACGTTCCGTTATTCTCGGTGTAACACTAAATATACCAGCAAATGAATTAGTAGTTAAAAAACCATCGCCTTGTGTTTCGTTTTGAGCGATAACTCCGAAGGAGATTGGAGCATTACATAAACCATAATCTAGGGAGAAGCTTGAGAAATTAAAAGTGCCACGATTGTTTATAAATTGATTATGATGAAAGAGTGCTGCCCTGTATTTTCCTGAGGCTCCATTGCCTGCAAATGCTGGATTCATAAGTAAGCGATTTTGATACGACAAATCGAATACAGGGTCTTGTCCGAACAGTAAATTGCTAGAAACAAATATTATTATAAAGAGTACACTTCTCACTATTATCTTATTAAGGTTACGTTACCTGATGTTACAGGCTTTTTACTTCCGGTTGGATATACCATCCCTTCCCAATCTACACCATCTGTGTGTTGCGCTTTAATAATCCAAACATAAGAACCCTGTAAACACGGAACACCATTTTTATCTCTTCCATCCCACCATTCCGTTGGACTTCCGTATTCATCTATTTTGTCGCTCTCCCACATTAGCTCACCCCATTTGTCTAAGACTTGTATGTGATAGCTTTTTAACTCAACTCCAACTGGTTTAAATACTCTTACTTCAGGTTGACCAAAATCAGGGGTGAATGCATTTGGAACAAATAGACCTTTTTTGTATTCAGGGATATAAACTTGCATTTCCAATGTATCTGCACAATTTTTATCCGAATAAACAACTAACCTTATATTATGATCTCCCCAAATTGCGAATTTATGACTTGGATTTTCTTCAGTTGAAGTTGTATTATCATCAAAAATCCATAAATATTTAACAGCACTTAATGATAAATTATTTAACACAATAACTGAATATGGTCGAACAGTAGAATCTAAATATGCAGTAAAATTGGCTGATGGCTTTTGATGCACTTCAATTAGTTTACTCATTGTAATTGAATCACTACACATTCCTCCTTCTATCACAGTTAAACGAACATCGTATATACCACTCTTTAAATAAGTATGAATTGGATTTTCTTGATTTGAGTATTTCCCATCCCCAAAATCCCAATACCAAGATGTTCCATAAGTCGAATTGTTTTGAAATTGAATTTCTAGCGGTTCACATCCATTATTCGCTGAGAAGTTAAAATCAGATTTTGGTAAGTTATATACATGGTATACGAAGTTGGTAGTATCGAAACAATTGAACTCATTGCTAGCTACAAGTGTTATTAGATAATTTCCTACATTAGAATAAACTGTAGATGGATGAGTTTGTTGTGAGGTAAGGTTGTTTCCAAAACTCCAAAAATATCCAACTGCGTTTTGAGATTGATTATAGAATTTAACGTTAACAGGACCTACGCAGGTATCTTTTGGACTATAATCAAACTTTGCTTTTGGTTTAGGATAGGCATTTACAGAAACTGAGGCACTATCTTTACATCCAAATGTATTTACACCAACAAGTTTAATCTGATAATTTCCTGAATTGGAAAATAAGTGTTTTACAGTATTACCTATGTAACTGTTACTATCTGATAAAATCCAACGATAATATACATTTGATTGAGTTGAACCAATGTTATTTAAATTAAATTCGTTGTAAACACATTGATTTTGGGCATCAATATTCACCTTTACAATTGGGGTA
>CAZJHS010000141.1:0-4826 GCA_964545895.1 uncultured Chitinophaga sp.
ATAAGGATGCCATTGCATCGGTAGCTAAAATTAACTACGTTGAAGAGCCAGAAGAATTATTAGAAGGCGAAGTAGGCGAGGATGGTTTACCAATTACTCCGGTTGATGCAATGCCAACCAACATAGATAATATTGTTGACCGTGCTATGCAAGATGCCGAAGATCAAGCTAACGAAGCTACAGACGAACCAACTGAAACTGACGATACCAAAGAATAATGGTTAGTTAGTATAACACATCTAAACGCCCCAATTCAGCAATGAGTTGGGGCGTTTTTGTTATGATAAAAATGGGTGATTGAAATTCTGGGATTAAATAAACTCATTGTTTTGGGGTGTAAAATCTTTGAACAATTATTCATACAATCCACAAAGTATTAGCATGTAATACATTTGTTTTACGGCTGTAGTTTACAATCTTTGCACACATGACAAAGTACGATTACGTAGTTATTGGAGGAGGCATAGTTGGTTTAGCTAGCGCCTATCATATACTTAAACAAAAGCCTGGAGCTAAGTTGGCTGTGTTAGAAAAAGAATCTGCTGTTGCAGCCCATCAAACAGGACATAACAGCGGTGTTATACACTCGGGTATATATTACAAGCCCGGTAGTTTAAAGGCTAAAAATTGTATTGATGGCTACAATATGATGATTGATTTTTGCAACGAGCATGGTGTAAAATACGATTTGTGTGGTAAGCTAATTGTAGCTATTGACGAGAGCGAGTTGCCTGAACTAGAAAAGCTATACAACCGTGGTATTGAAAATGGTTTAACTAAAATTAGCTACGTAAATAAAGCCCAAATTGCCGATTACGAACCGCATTTAAATGGCGTAAAAGCCATACATGTGCCTTACACTGGTATTATTGATTATACCGAAGTGTGCGAAAAATTAGCGGAGTTGGTGATACAACAAGGAGGCGAAATTTGTTTGAATCATAAAGCAGACGATATTTTTTCAAGTGCTGATACAATAACTGTAAGCACAGCTCATAAAAGTTTTACAGCAAGCATGCTCATAAATTGTGCGGGCTTGTATTGCGATAAGGTAGCCGAAATGGCTGGCGAAAATACAGATACACGTATTATTCCTTTTAGAGGTGAGTATTACATGTTGCGCCCCGAAAAACGCCATTTGGTTAAGAATTTAATTTACCCTGTTCCCGATCCAAACTTTCCGTTTTTAGGCGTACACTTTACACGTATGATACATGGTGATGTGGAGGCTGGTCCCAATGCGGTGTTTGCTTTTAAGCGCGAAGGGTATCATAAAAGTGATGTAGATTTGGTTGAAATGATGGAGTCGTTAACATGGCCAGGTTTTCAGAACGTAGCTGCTAAATATTGGAAAACAGGTATAGGTGAGTTTTATCGTTCGTTTAGCAAACAAGCATTTACGCGTGCATTACAACGTTTAATACCAGCTGTTACCGAAGATGATTTAATACCAGCAGAGGCAGGTGTTAGGGCGCAAGCTTGCGACCGTACCGGTGGCTTGTTAGATGATTTTAAAATTATTGAAAAACATAATGCCATACATGTTTTAAATGCGCCATCTCCTGCGGCAACATCATCATTAAGTATTGGTAAAACCATTGCAGGGTTGGCTGTAAAATCAAACCTATAAATATGTTTGTAGCACAAACACAATTACGCGTTCGCTATGGCGAAACCGATCAAATGGGCGTAGTGTATCATGGCAACTATGCCTTATATTTTGAAATTGCCCGTACCGAAGCCTTACGTCAGATTGATGTAACTTATCGTGGGTTAGAAGAAAGTGGTATTATGATGCCAGTAGTAAATCTAAATGTAAATTTTAAAAAGTCGGCTAAGTATGATGATTTGCTTACCATAAAAGCATTTTTTAAAACCATGCCAACTGTTAAAACTATTATTGATTACGAGGTATATAACGAGGCAAACGAATTACTTTGCACTGGGCAAACTACTTTGGTTTTTGTTGATATGAAAACGAATAAAATTGCTCGTTGCCCACAAGTATTGATAGATAAATTTAGTCCATATTTTTAACAAGAGGCTGGAAGTTAGAAGTTGGATGCTGGATGTTAGAAGCAGGACGCTGGAAACAAAGTCACTTCGAGTGCGTAACAAAGTGGAGCGTATCGAGAAGAACACATAATACCAAATTAACTAATAACCATTAACTATTAACCATTAACCAAAACTAAGAACTAAAAACTAAAAACTACGAACTACGAACTACGAACTAAAACAATGAGCTCAAATAAAGGAAATAAAATAACGCGTAAGCTGCTTAATACAAAGTTGGCCAAACGTTTTATATCCTTTGCTCAAAGCAAACAGTTTTTAAACTACGAAGGCATAAGTTGGTACAGCGTACTCGAGTTTTTTATTCGTTGGGTTGATAGGCGCGATTTACAATTGCGTTCTACCTCACTATCGTTTACATTTTTTCTAGCACTGTTTCCTTCCATTGTTTTTATATTTACATTAATAGCTTATTTACCTATTAGCAATAGCCACCAAAGCATTATGTTGTTTTTTGAAAAGCTGTTGCCTACTGTAGCTTACAAGGCCGTTCAAACCACTTTGGTTGATATTTTAAAAAATCAGCGTAGTGGATTATTGTCGTTAGGTTTTTTAACCGCCATGTATTTTAGCACCAATGGTTTTGTATCGCTTATGAATGCATTAAACCGTTACGGCAAACAAAAGGAAACCCGTACTTTTTGGAAAAAAAGGGTAGTGGCCATTGTATTAGCATTGATAGTTTCAGTGTCGTTATTGTTGGCGGTTGGTTTAATAACTATTGGTAACTTCAGCATTCGTTATCTTGATAAGTTGGCTTATTTCCCCTCTAAAATTACACCTGTATTGTTGTTGTTATTAAACATGGGTATAGTAGCTACACTGGTGTTGTTTTTTGTAAGTTTAATTTATTACTTGGCTCCAAACTCAAATAAAGCATGGCGTTTTGTTTCGCCTGGGTCGTTATTTGCGTGTGTAATTATATTGGTAACCACGTTGGGTTTTTCAAGTTACATCAATGCATTTAATACCTATAATAAAGTATATGGTTCCATTGGAGTGTTGGTAGTTATTATGTTACTTATTTACATCAATACTTACATTTTACTATTAGGCTACGAGTTTAATATTGCCATTGATAAAGCAGTTGAAGAATTCAAATCGCACAAAACCATAAAAGCCAACCGCGTAATTGTGCTTAAAAACGAAATGATTCAAGAGAGTTAAACGAGGGCGGGGGATTTATTAACGGTTTCGGGTTTTGCGTTGGTGGGCTTTTGAAGCCGAAAACTGTCTGCCAGCACCAAAGGTTATTAATTGCTCAAATGTTTCTATATGTACTGTTCGCCCACTAATGCAAAACCCGTGTTGTGCGTTCGTATTTCTTAGAATTGTCTTTCAAAAGTCTTTCCGTTAAATTTATACACTTTTCCATCTTCCATTCCAAACCACAATTTGCCTTTATCATCTTCAAAAATGGATAGTGCATTGCTATTTGTTAGTCCATCTTTCTTTGTGTAATTAGTCATCTTTACACCATCATATTTCCAAATTCCTGCATCTCTGTCACCAAACCATATATTGCCTTTACTATCTTCAGCAATTGTGAAAACGTGTTCGAGAGTGCCAGGCATTGATTTATTACCTTTTCTTCCACTTGTCGGGTGAATTAATTTGTTCTTATCAGAAAAATTAATTATCGAATCACCTTCTTTTAGTAATACACCTATTCCATTGTTACCAATCCAAAGTCTGCCTTTTGAGTCTTCAAGAATACTTCTTATATGAAGTGGTGCGATAGCTCTATCAAAACCTAAAGTTTCATCATTGATGATTGTAAAAACACTCCCATTATAGCCGAAAACACCCGCGTAAGTGCCAAACCAAATCATATTATTTTTGCCTTTTGAAATACCAGTTACTGCAAATAAATTGTTGTAATTATTAAGGACTTTGTGGGGAGGAAATGCCAAATAATTTAATTTTTGTCCATCGTATCTGTAAACCCCTTCTTTGTTTCCAGCTTCAAACCAAAGGTCGTTATCTGATTTCATCCATTTTCCTTGCAATGATTCATTGCTCTGAATTGGGAAATTACTTTGTGGTTTCTCTTTGCCTGATTTGGTGTAATTCATGATTTTTGTGCCATCATAACAACTTACTCCTTGTTGAGTATTAAACCAAATAACCCCTTCTTTGTCTTCTTGTATATTGTGAATTTGGTTGTCCGTCAATCCGTCATTACTATTAAAGTAGGTGAATGATTTACCGTTGTAAACCGCTATTCCTTCTTGAAGACTTCCAAACCAATAATTACCTTTACTGTCTTGAAAAATAGAACGAATTCCCGAAGTGAATTTTAAGCTGTCTGTTTTTGAAGTAGCTTCCAATTCAGACTTGTTAGGTTCTTTGTCGGTTGATTTCTTTTCAACGCAGGAAAAGTTCAGTGTCAAAATAAGTAGTATATAATTCAATTTATTTTTCATTTCGTGTTTTTATAATATAACGCACAACTTACTTATCTGTGCGACTGTTTTTTCTGTTTATGGCACAATATTTCCATATTTGGAATATTAGGTGCGATAAATAGCTGTAATGGAGTTGCACAATATTTCTATTAATTTGGCTTTAATTTATCTAAAGAGCTTGCCCCAAGTGCAGACCGAAGCGTCTGTGTTATTTTATCCAATTGCTAGGTGCTTACATGCGTGTATATGCGAGTTGGTTGGGGCTGTTGTTTTCATGGTAATTTGGTTTAAGGTTTATAAAACAAATATGGCAAAATTTTGAAAATAGGCAATAGCTAAAAT
>CAZJHS010000142.1:0-4796 GCA_964545895.1 uncultured Chitinophaga sp.
TGAGGGATTCGAACCCCCGGACCTGTTACAGTCAACAGTTTTCAAGACTGCCGCAATCGACCACTCTGCCAACTCTCCACTGCAAAAGTAAGTTTAGTCATTTAATCTGCAAATAATATTTTAACTTTTTTGGTAATGTATTGATTTGCAAAAACAAAAAAGCGTATAAACAAAACGCGCGCCCTCGATTCTCGAGGGCGCGCGCCTTATTTTACTTTATAAATTGAGCTTAGTTAACTAATACTTTTTGAGTAATAGTACCTTCTTCAATTTTAATTTTAACGAAATACATTCCGTTAGTTAAACCGTATGCTGTTCTATCAAATGTAATTTGATGTTCGCCATCTGCTTGTTTACCATTAAACAACTCGGCTACTTTTTTACCTAATACATCATACACCTCAATAGAAGTTTGTGCTGCACTTGGCAATACGTAACTTATGTTAGTGGTAGTACTAAATGGATTAGGATAAACATTTAAATTAATTTGGTTAGCAGTTAAGTCACTCAATCCCGTTGTTCTACCCAACTGAATCTCATCAATGTAAAAATTGTTACCACCTTGATAACCGTATAATACACGGAAGCGTACATTGTTTCTGCTAGCAGCAGGAATAGACAATATACTTGAACTTGCGATTAATACTTGCTTCCATTGATTTGCGCTAACAGGAACAAAATTAACAGTTGACGACAATGCTGATGTAACAGTTGATAAGCTAGCTCCAGAAACTTTAGCTTTTAAGTTATTCCAAGTTAAACCGCAATTGGTGGTGTATTGTACACTTAACTCATCGCCTGAAGTTGTAATACTTGGGCTTGTTGCAGTAACGTTTTGCGCATACGAATACCAGAAACTGAAGAATGGAGTTGGTGCATTTGAAAAATCATACGCTGGTGTTACCACTGAAAATTCTTTACCATACATCTCTGATGAAGAACCTTTACCACGCATTAACAAGCTTTTATACCCTTGATAAGTACCCAAATCAGTTATCTCCCAATTAGCTGAGGCATCACCGCGTAACTCCCATCCTTCTGCAGTAACAGGATAATCAGGGGTTGGTAAGTAATTGCTAGTTGCTGTTGAGTTATTAATTTGAATAAAGTTGGTGAATGTTTTTGTAGTTGAACCAACCGCATTTGTTACTTTTAAAGTAATCGTTTTAGGACCTACAGTTGTATATGTAATACCGGTTGGGTTTTGCAATGTTGAGGTTTGAGGAGTTGCTCCTTCGCCAAAATTCCATTCCCACGCTGTAGAGGTGCCATTATAAGATAAGTCTGTAAAACTGATGCTTGTACCGGCACATGCCTGACGTTCGAATGCTGTATTGCCATTAATTACCAAGCCAATTGCAGGTACTGGAGCACAAGCAGCAACAGGATCTAATACGCCTGTAGCTAGCAAATTAGTGTATGAGAACAATTTTGGTCTGTAAGTTTCTAAACAAAAATGCATACGTGCAATTTGTTGTTTAGTAAACATGTTACTTGCGCATGAACCAATAAAATAGTCCATGAAATTTTCATACATATCAGGACGATCCCAGTTACGAACAGAATCACGCGGTACGTATACAGTAGAATCGTATTGAACTGTGTCTCTTGTAAATTGTTTTACAACAGTATCATATACCGTAATTAAATATTTATCATTACCACAGCTATTAAATAGCGGAATATTGCAACGATTTCTTAAAGGCTCAGTAGTTGTTGGTTGAAAATATGTTGGAGGGGTATCATCAACTCCATCATTTTGAGACTCGCATGAATCTGCAGCTTGAAACGGATGATATAAACCTAACCAGTGACCAGCTTCGTGTGTAGTTGTAGTTACGTTTGGTGTTTGACCAGGAATTGAAGTTCCAACGTTACCAAACTCGTTAGAGATAATCATTACACCATCAGTTAATGCAGACCATTGACCAGCAAAGAAAGGAAATTGAGCATAACCAGCCACACTTAATCCTGGGCCTTTGTCAATTGTTCTTACTACCCACATATTAAAGTAGCTTTTAGTATCCCAAACGCTAGTTTTTTTCAGGTTGTCGTTACCTTTATCAGCAAGATCTGTTTGTACACGAACAATACCGTTGGTACAGTTGCCTTGAGGGTCTTTACGTGCTAAACGAAATTCAATTTCAGCATCACCAGCAGTTTGTTTAAAATCAAACAATTCGCCATTTAAAGTACCTGCACGTCTGTTTGCGGTATCCGAATTTAAGTTGCGGAAACTCTTATTTAAAAACGCAATTTCACTTTGAATTTGTGCATCACTGATGTTTTCGATAGCTGTTTTGCTTGATGAAAACACATGAACAACCACCGGAATAATATATTTAGGTGCAGAGGCTTTGTTTAAGCCTTTTTTGTTCATAATTTGTTTGTACGATTCCGTTTTCTTGAAACTCTCCCAAGCAGCCTTAAACTGCGCTTCAGATGCTTTTGCTTCTGGACTTTGAGCCATTTGCTCGTGGTGGTGATCAGTACCACATGAAGGTGCTGAGGTTTGAGCGAAAACGCTCATCGAACTCATTAACACACCTACTCCAACAAGTATTCTTTTTATCATAGCTTAAATTAATTTTCGTAACAATTATAATGCGGCAAAATAAAAACTTTTTTTAAGGTAGACAACCCTATTTTAAAATTGGTTGCACCATAACACTCATCAATATTGCCTATCAGGTAGTTAAATACCCAAAGAAGGTTCTAGCACTTTGCTTTTGGGCAATTCCCAAACTTCTAAGTTTTGCATCTTATCCCCTACTATTTCAAAGCGCATGGCAGTACATAGACTATGAAAACCTTTATTACCAGCTGCTCCGGGATTAAAATGCATTAAACCATACGTTTTATCGCGCATTACCTTTAAAATGTGCGAATGCCCACATACCATTACATCTGGTCGGTGTTGTTTAATTAACTCAGCGCACTTAAAGCTGTACTTTCCGGGGTATCCCCCAATATGAATCATCAATATTTTCAACCCTTCACGTGTAAAAATTTGCACCTCGGGCATTTCAGTACGTAACTCTTTACCATCAATATTACCCCAAACGGTAATTAAGGGTTTGAAATTAGCCAACTTTTTAAAAGTTTCTAAATCACCCCAATCTCCTGCGTGCCAAATTTCATCACACTTATCAAAAAAGCCATATAATTGTGGCGGTACAAATCCATGTGTATCGGATAAAATTCCAATTTTGACCATGTGCCAAAAGTAACCATTTTTTTATATGACACTTTATTTAATTATAGCAACCTCGGTAATAAGTTTAATCTGTTTTTACAATCAAGAAATAAACCATAAACTTATTTTAAATCCTTACCAAGTTAAGCACAAAAACCAATGGTATAGAATGCTTACCAGCGGATTTATGCATGCTGATTTTATGCATTTGTTTGTAAATATGTTTGTACTTTACAGCTTTGGCCGGGTGGTTGAATTTTATTATTCATCGGTGTTTGGCGAAGCTGGCCATTGGGTGTATTTAATGCTCTATATTTCGGGTATTGTAGCGGCTAATGCATCAACCCAATTTAAATACCAAAATAGCAGCTATTACAACTCCCTTGGTGCAAGTGGAGCAGTTAGTGCGGTGCTTTTTACGAGTATTTTATTTGCACCTTTTACTAAGGTGTATATTTATGGAATTATAGGCATGCCGGGCATTGTAATGGGTGCTTTGTATTTAGGCTACAGCTATTACATGGCTAAAAAACAAACAGATAATACCAACCATGAGGCGCATTTTTACGGTGCGGTATATGGCATACTTTTTACCATTGTGCTAAAACCCGAAATTATAAAGTTTTTCTTATCGCAATTTTAGCTGGCTAAAAATAGAAACCAGTGCGTAGGTGAAGTGGCGTTGCAGAAAGACTTTTATTGGCATCATACAATAAATCGTAAAGCACTGCAAAATAAAACCCCGAACGTTTTGAGGTAGCGTTGTTAGTGCCACCACCAACTAAAAAAGCATCAACCCATTGTTTACTAATTTTTCTGGTAGATGCATCGTACACGTTATAATTTAGTGGCATATACTCGGCATGTGCAAAAATTCCATCGAACACAATTTGTCGTACAAACAGATTAAATCCAAAAGCATCATCGCTGTATGTTTGATTGCCAGCACCAGTTGCATAAGTGCGCGACCAATAATAGTATGAACCTCCAATGCCGCCAATAGTATTATCTGTATACCGATAAAATAATGTTGGTTGTAAATTAACCATAGAGCCTCCACTTGAAAAATAAGCACCTACATTACCTCCGTATGAAAGCTTATCAAACCACTTTGGTAACTTGGCTTCTTCTTTTTCGTTTTGAGCTTGCTTTTGTTTAGCTTCTTCGGTCTTTTCGGGATCTAATTGTTCCACTTTACGTTGTGCATAAAGGCCATTAACCAATGCTAAGCAACAAGTTAAAATCAGAATTGAATATTTAAATTGCATAACTAAAAGATGCTTAACGCACACGAATATGTGTTATTGTAAATTATTTTACTGCATTTATTAGTTTTTTCGCTGTTAATACTTATAATTTCGCAGCAAATTAAGCTTCACTAAAACTATTTATTATGAGCAAAGTTCACAATTTTTCGGCCGGACCGGCAATTCTTCCAGCATCTGCCATTGATGCATCAGTACAAGCATTACAAAATTTTGCAGGCACTGGCTTATCTTTAATAGAAGTAAGTCATCGCAGCAAAGAGTACGAAGCAGTAGTTGCTGAAGCAACCCAACTTGTAAAAGATATTTTAAAACTAGGTGATGACTATGCCATA
>CAZJHS010000143.1:0-4521 GCA_964545895.1 uncultured Chitinophaga sp.
TATCACGCACTTATCTTTCTCGTTTCGATATAGCATCGGGTAAACTTGATACATGGAATCCTGCGTTAAATAATGCTGTTTATAGTATGGCTAAAAATAACAATACTTTATATGTAGGTGGTTCCTTTACCACGGTAAATGCTACCACACGTAATCGTATTGCTTCATTAGATACTTCAGGTACATTAAACAGTTGGGATCCTTCAGCTAATAACATTGTTCAAAGCATTGTATTAAATGCAGGAAACATATATGTAGGAGGAAGCTTTACGTCAATTGGCGGACAAACACGTAATCGCATCGCATCATTTGATAATGCAGGATCAATTACAACATGGAATCCTAACGCGAACAGCGAAGTGCGTTCTGTTATGATTAACCAAGGCCGGTTATATGCTGGAGGTTGGTTTACCAACATTGGTGGTGTAAGTAGAAACTATTTAGCATCGTTTGATTTAGCTAATGGCAATGTAAACACTTGGAATCCGAATCCAAACGGGCCGGTTTATACTTCAGTGGCTGATAGAAACTTAGTTTATATTGGTGGTGAGTTTGGAGCCGTAAATGGTATAGGTAGAAGTTATTTTGCATCTATTGATACTAATGGTACTGGGTCGGTTACTTCATGGACACCAAACCCTAATTGCTATGTATACACAATCGTACCAAAAGGTGATACCATTATATCTGGTGGTTGCTATAGTTATATCGCTAATGCAAGTGCAACTAACTTATCAGCAATTAGCAGATATGCATTAACTGTTACTGGTGCAAACAAAGCAGGTGTTTGTGCAGGTGATAATGTAAAAGTATATTACACTATTACACCTTCGTTGGCTGCAGGTAATGTGTTTACTTTAGAATTAAGTGACTCAAGCGGAAGCTTCGCTAATCCAATTGCAATTGGCACTTTAACATCTTCAGTATCCGATACTATTACTGGTGTAATTCCTAATTCAATAACTAAATTTAGTTACTTATATAAGTTAAGAATAAGATCATCAGGAACAGCAGTTGAACCAACAGCATGGTCATCAAACTTTACTATTAATCCAATTGCAACATCAAGCTTTACCGTTAATAAAGCATTACAATGTTTAGGTAGTAACTCGTATGTATTTACCAATACATCAACCCCAATAACTAATAATTTTAGTTGGTTATTTGGTGATAACACAACGTCATCAGCTATTAACCCAACAAAACAATATACTTCTGCCGGAACCTTCCAAGTTAAATTAGTTTCTGGAGGAACATATTGTAGAGATACTGGTGTTGTAAATATTTCTATCGACTCAACGGTGGCTAATTTTGTACCTAATCGTTATGCTCAGTGTGAAGATAGTGCTACATTCACTTTTACTAACACAACTTCTCCTTCTGTAACAGGTAAAACATTTAAATGGAACTTTGGTACAGGTGTGGGTGATACAGCAGTAACTACTAATGCACAAAAAACCTATGCTACAATTGGTGAGTACACTGTTAAGTTAGTTGTTACATCAAGCAGTGGTTGTAAAGATAGTGTTACTAAAAAGGTTAATCTTTATCCATTCCCATCGGCACCAACATCAGCAGATGTTACACGTTGTGGAACTGGTACGGTTACATTAAATGCTACTGTGCCTACTGGTTTTGTTGCTAAATGGTACAACACCCCAACAGGTGGTAGCCCTATTGCAACAGGTAATACATTTGTAACTCCAAATATTTCAACTACAACAAACTATTATGTTGAAACTCAATATAACCTTGCTACTTTACCTGGTGATACCGTGTCGAGTGCGAGGATGTTAGTTGGTTTACGTAAACTTAAATCAACTTATACTGGAAATGCTGTTAAATTAAGAAGATCATCTGATAACGCTACCCAACAATTTGGTTTTGCAGGAAACGAACTTGATACAGTTGCAATTAAAACATGGTTGGGTGCTGCTACTCCTTATGTAGAGGTTATTTACGATCAAAGTGGTTATGGCAATAACATGAGTCAAACAAATACAGGTAATCAGCCAGTATTGGTATTTAGTGGATATAACGGCAAACCAACTGTACGTTTTACAACTAATCACTTCATGATTAACAACACTAATTTCCCAGCACCGTTTACAGCAATTGGTATAGCTAAGTTAAACGGGGGCTCTGATCAACGTGTTTTCTCTGCAATTAGTAATAACTGGTTGCTTGGTTATCACTCACCGGGTCGTCAAATGGCGTATTACGAAGGTTGGGTAGTTGGTAACAGTGTTACTACCAACTTAAATACTCCATACATATACACTGGTATGGGAACAGGTTCATCAAGTTACTTCTACGAAAACAGCTTGTTATTAGGCAATAATGCAAATGGTGTTCAAGGTCCTAATGGACCACAATTTAATGGTTATGGTAACGGTTTAAATCAAACCTCAAATGTTGATATTTTTGAGTACATGGTTACCAACAACACCATTGATTCAAACACCAGACGTGTGGTAGAAAATAATATAGCGAGTAGATACAATGTTTCAATTACACCAGCAGCAGAGCCTATTACATCAACAGTTACTTGTCCAAGTAATCGTATAAATGTAAAAGCAATTGTAGGTGGTACAGCTATGCAATTACCAGATTCTGTTTTTGGATGTGGTGATAGCGTTTTAGTTGATGCTGGTGCAGGATTCTCAACATATACTTGGAGTGGTGGCGATACTACCAGAACTAAGTGGGTTAAATCAACTGGTTGGGTTGCTTGCTCTGTAGTTGGTGGTTCGTGTGGTGCGGCAGTTCAGGTTGATTCAGCATATGTGTTATTAAACAACAATAAGATTATTCAAAATGATACCACAATTTGTGCGGGCTTGCCAATTGTACTTTCAAGCACAGCTACCACTTCATTTAATCCAACAGTAAATGTTGGTAATGTTTGTGGCACAGCAGCTGAGAATGGAACAGTTACATTAACCGCACCTGGTGGCCATGTTTTCACTTCAATTAATTTCGCGAGCTATGGAGCACCAACGGGGTCGTGTGGAAGTTTTGCCATCAATCCTAGTTGTCATGCTACTAACTCAATTCAAATAGTACAGGCATTGTGTATCGGTAAATCAACATGTAATATACCAGCCAACAACACTGTTTTCGGTGACCCATGTTCGGGTACAGGAAAGCAATTATTTGTTCAAGCAACATATGGTAATATTCCGCGTAACAACTTATTAAGAAATACTGCTAATAACGGTGTTGCAACTATCACAGAATATAGTGCTGCCGGAGGTGCTTCAACATACTCAAGTATTGGTTCTTCTTGTAGTGATTCGTGGTCTGCTTATGGTACTTTGTGTGACGAAGGTGTTGCTCAAAATAGTTCAGATTCAAGTTACAAATCAAACAACAACTCGGGAGCAACTTGGAATAATGCAACTGGTGGTTATGGTCGTTTGGTTATTGACTTAGGTTCTGTAAAAACATTTAATGCAATGTCTGTTTTCCAAATGTTCTCAGATGGAAAAACAAGTCACGTATCATTGTTCTATAACACCAATACTGGAGCAACAGCTCCATCATCAACAGCAACGGGATGGAATCAGCTTGTTAATCAAGCACCTGTAGGTGCTGGTACACAAAATGGAAACATGGTTACAAGTCCGCTTAAATCTGTGTTTTCAAGCGTAAGTGCCAGATACATTATGATACATGCTTATAACGATGGTACATATGGAAGTAATGGATACATTGAGTTACGTGCGGTTAAGCTTTTCTCTAGTGGTATAGCTACTAGCAATGCAAAAGTATTGTGGTCAACTAATGACACGACCTCATCAATAACCGTTACGCCAACTACCTCTACCACTTATTATTGTACAACCACGGTAAATGGAAGATCTTGTATTGATAGCGTTCGAATTACAACAATTGTTAAACCTACTGCCACAGCAACACCAGCCGGTCCTACTACATTTGCTACTGGCGGAAGCGTAGTAATTAACGCTAACACCGGTACTGGATTTACTTACAAATGGCTAAATAATAATGTGATAATACCTACTGCCACTTCGGCAAGTTATACGGCAACTGCTGCAGGTTCATATCGCGTATTAATAACAAATGCTACTGGTTGTTCAGATACATCAAGTGCCGTTGTTGTTACTATTAGTGCATGTAGCCCAGCAACTTCATCGGCAGCAACAGCAACCACGTTCTGCTCAGGCGGAAGTGTAATACTTAATGCAGCAACAGGTACTGGTTATACTTACCAATGGTTGAACAACAATGTTCAAATTCCAACAGGATCAAATCAAGCTTACACGGCTACTGCTTCAGGTAGTTATCGTGTAATCATTACATCAGGTTCTTGTGTTGATACTGCGGCTGCAATTGTTGTAACGGTTAATGCAATACCAACAGTAACTGCTACTACTCCGGCTAACCGTTGTGGTGCGGGTACTGTTACACTAAAAGCAACTGCAAGTGCAGGCACTATTAACTGGTATGCTGCTGCAACAGGTGGCACTAGTTTGGCAACAGATACATCATTTACTA
>CAZJHS010000144.1:0-4434 GCA_964545895.1 uncultured Chitinophaga sp.
TATAGACCAACTAAATTTAACCGACATTAAATTAAACCACGTAGATATTAGGCAAAACATAAGGTACAAGTGGTTACGACAATTGGAATTATTAGGGTATTTATTTTTATCGATGATTATTCATGTAACCATGTTGTTTGCTGGCAAAACTCTTTTAATTGCCGAATGGATTAAACATAAATTAGTTGGCAAACCTGTAAAAAAGTAATTTATAACCAGTAAGTATTGCTTTGATATTGGCTTAGAAAATAAACAGAAATGAAAACAGAAAAAGTCTTTACATTAGTTTTTTTAGTGGCATTAATTGGCTACTATTTTGGTGTTGTAGGAAGCTTGTTCTTTCTACTAATTTCCTTGTTAGGAATCTCTTTGATGTATTTTCCACTTGCCCTATTTTTTTACTCCGATAAAAATCTTAAACAACAGAGAATTGAATTATCAATAATAGGTGGTATGGTTCTTTCTATTATTCCCATGGCCATATTATTTAAAATTGCACATTGGACGGGACACGAAGCACTATTTGATATTGCAATAACATCAACTCCAATATTTTTGGTAGCTTTAATAATGTTTAATAAAAAGAAAAGTAACGAGCTAAAAACATACTACCAAAACTTCCTGATAAGAACTGTATTTTGGCTATTATTACTGGTGTGTTTTTACTTTATATAGTTAATTAAAACTGCGCCTTTACAATACGGCTGCCTATTAATTCATCGTACTTGTATTGTATGTTGCGGTGGTATATTAAAATTAAATATTCGTTTTCGGCTTGCGAGTAATTGCCTTCTAGCATGGTATCATCGGTAGCGCCTTCGGCAGTTTTATTGGCAAACTTATACTCATAACGGCCTTGTTTTAATTGGGCATCAAGCTCGTAACGCAACCTGTTTTTATTGTAATACATTTTATACTCGGGCAGCAATTGCCAATCGGTAAACTCGCCATACACATACACATCATCGGGCAATTGGTTTAAGCTTAACAGGTAAAAAGTTACCCAAGCATAATCGCCATCAATCCCCCCATTTTGTCCATCTTTATTGGCCACAATACGTTTGCCATTATAATCAAAATAATAGGTGTATTGCTTGCTGCCACGGGTTTCATCGTAGTTTAAGTAGCAATGGTAGTTGCTATCTAAGGTTTTGGTGCGCACGTTTTGGCTAAACTGCCTTAAGCTGCGCATATCAAAAAACCTAAACTCGTTACCACCCAAAAACAAGGTTTGGTCGAAGTAATTATAATCAAGTGTATTATCGCGTATAAACAAGGGTTTAATACCAGTAATGCAATTGTCCCAGCGGTTATTTTGCAAAATAGTTACCGTTACATCCTTAAATGGGTCGGGCATGGTAAAACCTTTGTAATTTACACTAAAGCCTACCTCTTGCTTGCTGTACCTGTATTGCGCCAACGATGATTGCTTAACCGTGGCCTCAATACTGGTTGCGGCATTAAGCACCATCATTCTGCGGGTTAGCACCAAGTCTTCCTCATCAAAATTACGGTACACTTTAATTAAGTAATTGCCCGCAATACCGGGTTTCATGTTTTCGTTGGGCAACATTAAACTGTAGTGCACATACTTTACGTAAGTATTGGTAGAAAATTTAAAATCAGTAATGTTATCAAACGTAATACCTTTTATGTACTCGTTTTGGTTAAGCGGTGTTGGTTTCCAGTTAGCATCGCAATGCACAATGGTGTACTGAAAATACTCGTTTTTAGTACCCAACATATCAAAACTAAGCTCCAATTGCTCGCCACTGCTTAAGCTAATAATGGGGTACCTATCATCGGTTCCCTGTTTCATTAGCTGCACGGTTTTTACTTTTGTATCAAACACCTGGTTTTGGTAGTTTAATTCATCAGCCCAACTTAAAACCGAGCTACAAAGTGCAATTACGAACGCAATTTTTTTTAGCATAATTAACTGTTTTGTTCAATTTCCATAATCTTCTCAAACAACTGCTCGTACTCCGTTTCAAAGTCGCGCAACTGCTGTTTAAGCTTATCGTAGGTTGTTTTTACCTCTTGTGCCTTTTGGTTATTTTGCATCACCACGGTATCGGTAAATAAATTTTCTACATCAGCCATTTTTTGTTTCATTTCGGTAATGTTACGCTCCACCGCCACAAAATCCTTTTGCAATTTTTGCAGGTTTTGGGTTGATGGTTTGGCTGCTGCAGTGTTATCAACCTTAGCTTGTTTTTCCTTTTTAGGCTCAACTACTTTAGGCTTATTGGCATCGGCAAGTTTCTTTTGCTCTTCTTGCTTTTGGCGCCAAAACTCATACTCATCGTACGTGCCCGGATATTCCTTAATCTGACCTTCTTCAAGCCACCAAATTTTATTGGCAATTTGCGATACAAAAAACCTATCGTGGGAAACAACGATAAACGTACCTTGATATTGCTGTAACGCCTGAATTAGAATATTGATGGAACGCATATCCAAGTGATTGGTAGGCTCATCAAGCAACATAAAATTAGCCTCGGCCAAAAGCGTACGCGCCAAAGCTACACGTGCTTTTTCGCCACCACTTAGTACTTTAATTTTCTTAAACACCTCATCGTTGGTAAACAAAAAGCAACCTAACAAGGTACGTAATTCGGTTTCGCTTCTATCGGCACCGTAGTTACGCATCTCTTCAATAATTTCGTTTTCAACATTTAACGATTCTAACTGATGCTGCGCATAAAAAGCAGGAATAACATTGTGGCCTGTGGTAATCGTTCCTTCGTATGGTTCGGCACCCGCAATAAGGCGCAATAGGGTTGATTTTCCTTTTCCGTTAGCACCAATTAAAGCAATTTTATCGCCACGTACAATCTCGCCCACAGCACCATCTAAAATCTTAATATCAGGAAATGCCTTTGATACGCCTTTAATTTCGCTAACTACCTTGCCCGATTGGGTATTGATTTTAAAATCAATATTAATCTCGGCATTATCATCTTCGGGCGCTTCTATCCTATCTAATTTTTCAAGCAATTTAACACGCGATTGAGCTGCGGTAGCCTTACTAGCCTTAGCCTTAAAGCGGTTAATAAAATTTTCTTGTTGTTTAATAAACTGCTGTTGGTTATCAAATTGGCGTTGTTGCAAATCCATACGCTCCGATTTCGACTCCAGGTAAAAACTATAGTTTCCACTGTACTCGTTAATCTTTTGCATACTCACTTCCACAATTTTACTCACCATTTTATCCAAAAACTCCCTATCGTGCGATACTACAATTACAGTTCCATCGTAGCTTTGTAGGTAGTTTTCAAGCCACTCAATAGTTGGTAAATCCAAGTGATTGGTAGGCTCATCAAGCATTAACAACTTAGGGTTTTGCAATAAAAGTTTGGCCAACATTACACGCATGCGCCATCCTCCCGAAAACTTTTTATACGGTTGTTTTAGTTGCTCGGTACTAAAACCTAAGCCTTCCAAAACTTTTTCGCATTTATGATGAATGTTGTAACCATCAAGGGCATCAAACTCATTTTGCAAATCGCTTAGCTTATGCAAAATCTCATCACTATAATCGGTTTCTAAAACTTTTAAAATTTTATCTATCTCAATTTCTAAATCAAGCTGACGCTGAAAAGCGCTCATAGCTACTTCTAAAATAGAAGCTTCGGTTTCAAAACTTAATTGATCTTGGTTTAAGAAACCAATGGTTAAATCGCGCGGCTTAGAAATATTACCTTCTGTTAATTGATACTCGCCATTAATTACACGCAACAAGGTTGATTTCCCTGTTCCGTTCATACCAATTAACCCAATACGTTCGTTGGGTTTAATGTGCCAATTGGCATTGCGGTATAAAAACCTGCCGCCAAATTCAAATCCTATATCTGTTAATGCTATCATTTTTAGTGCGGCAAATATAGGCTAAACACATCAACCAAACCGCATTAAATCAGTGGCTAAAAATTATTTATTTAGGGCTCAAAACTTTTGCAAAAAAGAGTTGCAAAACAAGCGCAAATATGCCATTTTACGCCATGTAAACGAACAATACGTATGCCTCAATTTCAAGGAACAATAAAATCAAAACTGCCCAAAACAGGCACAACTATTTTTAGCATAATGAGTGCTTTAGCTACTGAGCATAAAGCCATAAACTTAGCACAAGGTTTTCCTGATTTTGATTGTAACCCCAAGCTAATTGAATTAGTAAACCACTATATGAAAGCGGGCAATAACCAATATGCGCCCATGCCCGGTGTGCTAAAATTACGCGAAAAAATTGCCGCTAAAACACAAGATTTATACAGCGCCATTTATAACCCCGATACCGAAATAACCATAACTCCGGGTGGTACCCATGCCTTGTATGCAGCCATAAGTGCATTTGTTTCGGAGGGCGATGAGGTAATTATTATTTAACCTTTTTACGATAGTTATTTTCCTTCTATACAACATAAATGAGGT
>CAZJHS010000145.1:0-4278 GCA_964545895.1 uncultured Chitinophaga sp.
TCATTTTTTCTAATAGAAACGGTTCTGGAGGATTATGCAAACTACCAGATATTTTTACAGGTACGGTTCTATAAATACCAGCATTTTTTGAATTAACTTCCTTGAGTATTAATTGATGGATTTGTTTCAAATAAAATGCGTTGAAATTTATTTTTCGTTTTACGAAATCATCAATCAATTCGATGGCTTCAAGGTGATTAACTGCTTCGAAATGCTCACGCATACTTTTCCCACCGATGGTAATACCTTCATTTATGACAAGGTGCGTTTCTTGTAAACTCAATGTATTTCCTTCAATTCGATTACTTTCATAAGTATATGAAGTATGAAAATACTCTCTCATTTTTTCGAAAAAGCCTTTATCGTTTTTACCCGGATGAGGTTTAAAGTTTTCGGCTTCACGCAATTTCTCTAGCATAGCTTTTTCCTCTGCCGAAAGTTTTTGTGGTGTCCAAATATTAACATGCACCAATTGGTCGCCACGGTGGTGTGAGTTTAACTCGGGAATACCTTTACCACGCAAACGCAATATTTTTCCGCCTTGTGTTCCAGCATCTATTTTAAGTTTTACTTTACCGTCAACCGTTGGTACTTCTACGCTTGTACCTAGTGCGGCATCGGCAAAACTAATGTGTAAATCAAACATAATATTGTTGCCTTCACGCTTTAGTTGGTTATCCTCTAGCTCTTCAATAACAATAATTAAATCGCCAGCAGGGCCTCCGTTAGGGCCCATATTACCTTTGCCGCCCATGCTTAATTGCATGCCATCGGCCACACCAGCCGGAATATTTATGCTTACAATTTCTTCTTTTCCTACTAAACCATCGGCACCCACACCGCTCGGTTTTTTATCAACCACTTTACCTGCACCGTTACAAGTTGGGCAAGCGCTGGTTGTTGCCATTTGGCCTAAAAAGGTTTGAGTTACCCTACGCACTTGGCCAGCACCATTACAGGTTGTACAGGTTTTAAAAGTCAACCCATCTGCCGTAACCATGCGGTTAAACTTCACTTTCTTTTCTACACCTTCAGCAATTTCTTGTAAGGTAAGTTTAACTTTTATACGAACGTTATTGCCACGTACACCACCGCTTCTTCTTCCTCCACGGCCTCCGCCTCCACCAAAAAACGATTCAAACGGATTACCACCATCGCCAAACACATCACCAAACTGGCTAAAAATATCATCCATGTTCATGCCACCACCGTAACCTTGGCTACCAGCACTTGCGCCTTGGTGGCCAAAACGGTCGTAGTTAGCACGCTTAGTTTGATCGCTCAAAATCTCGTAAGCTTCGGCTGCTTCTTTAAACTTGTCTTCAGCAGTTTTATCGCCCGGATTTTTATCGGGATGAAACTTAATAGCCATTTGCCTGTATGCCTTTTTAATGTCATCGGCAGTAGCGTTTCTGCTCAACCCTAATATTTCGTAATAATCTCTTTTTGCCATTTTATTTTTATGTAACCTTAAGTGTAGTTTACCTACTTAAAGTGTTAATAGTGTTTTATGTTAGTTGTTATGCGCCTACAATTACTTTAGCATAACGTATTACTTTATCGCCAAGGTAATAGCCCTTTTCTACCTCATCAATTACCTTATCTTTCATATCCTCTGTTGGAGCAGGAATATTGGTAATAGCCTCGTGCAAATCGGCATTAAACGGTTGGCCAATACTTTCCATTGGTTTTAAGCCTTTAGCTGTAAGTGTATGCTTAAATTTAGTGCTTACTAATTCAATACCTTCTTTAATTGGAGCAACCTCGGTAGCATTTTGCATGGCTTTTAAGGCGCGTTCAAAATCATCTAACACAGGAATCATGGCAACCATAATTTCTTGTCCTGCGGTTTTGTATAACTCCATGCGCTCGGCCGATGTTCTGCGTTTGTAATTTTCAAACTCGGCATATAGGCGCAAATATTTATCGTCTTTTTCTTTTAGCTCCGCTTCAAAATCGCGTACTGACTCATTTGCCGATTCGGTAGCATTTTCGGTTGAAGTTTCTGCCGTATTTTCATTAACCGATTCGTTGACTGTGGTGTTCTCGTGGTCTAAATTAGCTGTGCTATCGTTAGTATGCTCTTGATTCATGCCTTTAAAAAAGTTTTTAATTTTATTTTTCATGTGCAATTGGGCAAATACATTGCCATTGGGTGGTTGTGTGTCAATTTGACAACGGAAAAGGTGCCCTAAAAGGCGCCAAAATACTACGCATTTGTTTTACATCAGGGTCGACCACCAAAATTTTGCGGTATTTATCTACAATAAAAACGGTAGGTATTTTAGTAATACGTAGGGTTGATATTACTTCTGATTCCCAACTTTTATCGGTAATAAGATGAGTTGGCCAATGCCAGTTTTCGCGTTTAAGGGTAATGCGATGTATTTCGGCACGTTGGTCTATACTAAAATCAACCACATCAATATTATGGTAAAAAACAGTACGCCTGGTTGGGTTTACAAAAGGGTATTGCTGATTAATTTCATCCAACAACTGCAGGCTGGGTTCGTTCCAGCTGGCCCAACAAACAATAACCATAGGACGCTCCAAAACTGAATCGAATTTAAACACTGTTTTATCTACAGTTTCGGCCACAAACACAGGAAGTGTATCGCCTACTTTATACTTGTTTTGTGCGCTAACTAATTGTGTAGCGCACAAAACAATGCTTAATACTAGCCACTTTAACATGGCCGCAAGTTAATCAATACGGGTAATATCGGCACCAAGTGCACGCAAACGTTCGTCAATAAATTGATAACCGCGATCTATTTGCTCAATATTATTAATGGTACTGGTACCATTTGCGGCTAAAGCGGCAATAAGCATAGCTACACCTGCTCTAATATCGGGCGAACTCATGGTTATACCACGCAATTTTGTTTCGCGGTTGCTACCAATAACTACCGCACGATGTGGATCGCACAAAATAATTTTAGCGCCCATATCAATCAAATTATCAACAAAAAACAAGCGGCTCTCAAACATCCATTGGTGAATAAGAACGCTGCCTTTAGCTTGTGTAGCGGTAACCAATGCAATAGAAATTAAATCGGGGGTAAATGCAGGCCAAATGCCATCTTTTATGGTAAGTATACTGCCATCAATAAGCGATTGTATTTTGTAGCTTTCTTGTGCAGGCACAAAAATATCATCGCCCCTAAACTCCAATTCAATACCCATTTTACGAAACACACTTGGTATTACGCCTAACTCAGGAATTGCACAGTTTTTAATTAATATTTCTGATTGGGTGGCTGCCGCTAAACCAATAAACGAACCAATTTCAATCATATCTGGCAACATGCGGTGGGTGCATCCACCAAGGGTTTTAACCCCTTCAATGGTTAATAAATTAGAGCCTATGCCACTAATTTTACCACCCATGCTGTTAATCATTTTGCAAAGTTGTTGCACATAAGGCTCGCAAGCTGCGTTGTAAATTTGCGTGGTACCATTGGCCAAGGCCGCAGCCATAGCAATGTTTGCAGTACCAGTTACCGATGCTTCATCAAGCATCATGTAAGTACCTTGAAGGTTATCGCCATTAATTTTGTAAAAGCGTTCTTCGCGCAAATGCTCAAAAGTAGCACCCAAATGTTCGAAACCACGCAAGTGGGTATCTACTGGTCTGCGGCCAATTTTATCGCCACCTGGCTCAGGGATGTAGGCCATACCAAAACGTGCCAATAACGGACCAATAATCATAATTGAACCACGTAAGGCCGCTCCTTTTTTCTTAAAATCATCGCTGCGCAAGTATTCTAAGTTTACTTCTTTGGCTTCAAAAGTGTAAGTATCGTTGCTTAGTTTTTCAACTTTCACGCCTAAATCGCCAAGCAACTCAATAAGTTTTATTACATCGCGTATTTGCGGAATATTTTGAATGGTTACTTTTTCGGCTGTTAACAACACAGCTGATATAATTTGTAAGGCTTCGTTTTTTGCACCTTGCGGTACAATTTCGCCTTTTAATTTTATGCCACCTTTTACTTTAAATGAACTCATTTTTATGCACGTATTATATAATACGAAGTAAGGGCTTATGTATGATGCTTAAGTAAACTCCCTCCGATTGTTTTACACTCGAGTTTGTGAATTGTCTAATTGGGTTGGTGAGTTATGAATGGTGAATGTTTAATTAAGAGCTAATGGATAAATACCAAAAGCAATAAATATAGCCACAACTAACAGTTGTCATGCCACAAAAAACTATACAATTGCTGTAGTTTGTTTAATAAAATTCAATAGTTTTATTTCGTTATTTTGGCGCTT
>CAZJHS010000146.1:0-4180 GCA_964545895.1 uncultured Chitinophaga sp.
TTGATTATTGGTATTTGGGCGAATGTAGGAACCTATACCTGGAAAGAAAGAGATTTAAAATAATTACCATGGAAGTAAATCAGTTATTAACCGATATTGAATACGATATTTTAAACGCTATTTATTTTGTTGAACCGTTTGAAAATATATTGGCCGAGTGTAACGCTGCTCCCAATGTAGTGGCTGATGTACTTAAACAACTTATACATAAAAAATATGTAGTGGCCATGCGTTTTGATGAAGAAAAACAAGAGTACTCGCGCAGTTTTATTTACGATAGTGATAACATGAATGCATACGCCTATTTAGCCACTAAAGAAGGTTTGTTAGCGCATAACAGTAAGTAGATGTGCAGATGAGTAAATGTGTGGATGTGTAGATTTGGAGAAACGAGATAACGAAAGTAACAAGAGTGATTACGAAAATCTAGAATACCGAAGCCATAACCCAATAACTACTCAACCAATAACAAAGAACCACGAACCACAAACCAATAACATGAAAGCAATCATACTAGAAGGAATCAATCAACCCTTAACTTATACCGATGTAGAAATGCCAACTTTACAAGCTGGTGAAGTGCTAGTGAAAATTAACGCAGCAGCGTTTAATCACCGCGATTATTGGATACAAAAAGGTCAATATGGTGGTTTGCGTTTTCCGAGCATACAAGGTAGTGATGGTTGTGGTGTGGTTGATACTGTTTTTGACGATGAAAATAAACATTGGATAGGTAAAGAAGTTGTGATCAATCCATCTTTAAATTGGGGCAATAACCCTAATACACAAGCAAAGGATTACATAATTTTAGGCATGGCCCAAGATGGAACATTTGCTGAGTACGTTAAAGTACATGCACGTTTGTTGCACGAAAAGCCTGCGCATTTAACAGCCGAACAAGCTGCTGCATTTCCGCTTGCTGGTTTAACCGGGTTTAGGGCTTTAATGACACGCGCTGCAGCAAAGCCGGGCGATACTGTTTTAATTACTGGTGCTGGTGGAGGTGTGGCGTTATTTTGCGTACAGTTTGCCATTGCTTTAGGTTGCAATGTGTATGTTACATCTGGTAGCGATGAGAAAATTGCAAAAGCCATTGCCATGGGTGCTAAAGGTGGTGTAAATTATAAAACCGAAAACTGGCACAAGGAAGTTCAGAAAATGAGTGGTGGGTTGGATGCCATTGTAGATAGTGCTTGTGGCGAACAGTTTGAGAAATTGGTTGATATATGTAAACCAGCCGGACGTATTGCTTTTTATGGTGCAACATTGGGCGCATTTAACAGTGGTATACCTGCAAAAATATTTTGGAAACAACTTACTATTTGTGGCAGCACCATGGGTAACGATGAAGAGTTTGCAGCCATGGTTCAATTTATTGCTAACCATAAAATTGTACCTGTAGTTGATGAGGTTTATCCTTTAGCACAAGCGCAAACAGCCGTAGAAAAAATGGCTAGGGGAGAACAGTTTGGTAAGATTGTATTATCAGTTTAAAGCAATGTTAATTAAACCAATTGTTGCATTTTTTTTAGTACTGATATGTGTTACCACACAACAGTTATTTGCGCAATCGGAGGATAGTTTGAGTAATATTATTGCTAACGGAAATAAAATACAACAATTAAGGGCAGGAGTTGAGTTGGCCCAAAAACAATCAAGTAGCAAATTTGAAGGTGCCATTTATACTACCGAAAAATTATTACCAATAGCGTTTGAGTTTAATGATACTGTCGCTTGTGTATCATTGCTTCGTAGTAAAGGCATTTCATATTATTTTATTGGCGAATATGATAAAGCTGCGGCCAGCTATTTTGAAGCGGTGGCTTTGATTGAAAAAAAAGGAAACACTAGGGCATTAGCTGAGGTGTACGAATTAATTGCTCGTTTATATCGTAAAACACATGAACTTGGTCTAGCATTAAATTATTACCAACGTGCTATGCAAATTTTTAAATCAATAAACGATTTGCCTGGCATTTCAACAATTTATAACGAATCGGGAGTTGTATACGAGTACCAACAGCAATATAAAAAAGCAGTTGATAGTTATAAAAAATCGTTAGAAATATCTAAACATCTTAATGACAAAGTTGGTGTTGCTTATGCTTTATCAAACCTTGGAACAGTTTATCGATTAACTAAACAATTCGATCAAGGTGAATTGTACTTGAAACAAGCTTATCAAATTAGAAATACATTACACGATACCTTTGCCCTAGCTTTAAGTGCTTCTGATTTGGGAATTATATACCAAGCTTGGGGTAAATATGCCTTAGCAATAAAGTACTTTACCGAGAGTAATAAAGTTGCACAACAATTACATTACAAAGAGTTATTGTCGGCTAATTATTTGGCATTGGCACAGGTATACGCATCAATATATAATTATGAGTTGGCATATGCTTTTCAATCTAAACATAAAAACTTAAGTGATAGTATTTTTACCGAACAAAGGGCTGCACAAGTAGCAGAGTTGCAGACAAAATATGATACGCAAAAAAAGGATATAGCCATTGTAGAACAGGCAAATGCACTAAGTAAAAAGCAAACCCAATTGGTAATTACACTGATTAGTTTAATAGCATTAATCTTTATCACAGGTTTGTGGTACAATCAAAACAAATTGAAACAAAAAGCACTACTACAAAAAACACTTTTAGAGCAACAGCTACTACAAAACCAAGTAATGATGGAGGCCGAAGAACGTGAACGTACACGTATTGCCAGAGAGTTACACGATGGAGTTGGACAACAACTTAGTGCGGCAAAATTAAATCTATCTGCATTTGAAAATCGATTGTCGTTAGAGCAACAAAAGGAGTTTTTAGTTTCAATTCAACTGGTAGATGATGCAGTAAAAGAGGTGCGCGAAATATCTCATAATATGATGCCTGTTGTACTGCAAAATCAAGGTTTAAAAGATGCATTGGTTGAGTTTGTATCAAGATTAAATAGAGGAAATGCCGTTGTTATTAATCTTGATGTGGTGGAG
This sequence comes from uncultured Chitinophaga sp., assembly GCA_964545895.1. Lineage (GTDB taxonomy): Bacteria > Bacteroidota > Bacteroidia > UKL13-3 > UKL13-3 > UBA6183. Next base: position 2,993 of record CAZJHS010000146.1, read on the forward strand.
ATGCCAGATAAACTATCAACTACTATTGCTACGGTATTGTATAGGGTAGTGCAAGAGAGTGTAAGTAATGCTTTAAAACATGCAAATGCTAACCAAATATCAATACAATTAGTAGGGTATAATGATTATGTAAGTTTGTTAATTGAAGATGATGGAATTGGTTTTGATACCAAACAAAATTATGGTGGTATAGGGCTAAAAAACCTTACCTCACGCGTTGCGTTAATTGGCGGTACTATTGATTTTGATTCTACTGTAGGTAAAGGAACAACTGTGGTTGTGAGTGTGCCAGTTTAATTGATATACTACACTGGAGGTGTGCTTATGTTTTGAGTTAAATAGTAGTTATATCATATAAAAAAAACAGGTTATATTTCAAATATATAAGGAGCATAGTTTGGTAAAATAGGATGTGTTCCATAAAACGTATATTCATAAAAAAAGCCGCTAAACTAATTAGCGGCTTTTTTATTTGATGATTAAGGACACTGAAAAGTAGCTGAGATATTATAAGTGTTACCATTATCAGTTACAATAGTTTTAATAGGTTTACCACCCGCATCAAATTCATAAGTATACGATTCATTTACACTTCCTGTGATGGAATTACTAGATGTTTTTATTAAGTTTTTTGAGTCTGGTCCTGTAAATTCAGTAAGTGAAGTTAAAGATGAGAATGCATTTGATTTATCTGTATAATATGTGTAGCTGGTGTTTGATGTGCTTCCACTTTGGCTCACAGAAATTTCATTTGTAATATTGCCATCTGCCCAAATATAAGTGTACGTGGTTGTAAACGATCCTGACGAACTTGCTGATGTTACAGTTTTTTTAGTTAAGTTTCCATTAGCATTGTATTCATAACTTGTCATTACCCCACTTGTTGCAGTTGTTGGATCAGGACCATTGTAGTAAGTAATGTTTGATGAGGTTACTCTGCCAGCAGCATTGATAGTGTAACTACCCTTTTCTCTTCCTGATTTATTAGTATATGTAATTGTTCCGCTAGCGTGAGTGTAGGTGTATACTTCAACTGGAGTTGTAGGATCTGTTGTGTAATACTCCGTAATGGTATTTATACTTCCATTTGAATTGTACGCATAAACTGTTTGATAATTATCATTTGTTATGCTTAATACTTTGCAGCCTGTTAAGTCGGTTACATTAGAAGTTGGAGTGGCACTGTCC
>CAZJHS010000147.1:0-4069 GCA_964545895.1 uncultured Chitinophaga sp.
ATAAACTATATGTGGGTGGAAGTTTTACAACAGCAGGAGGTCAAACACGTAACCGCGCTGCTGCTTTTGATTTAACAACAGGAACTGTAACGTCATTTAATCCTAATTTAAACTCAAACGTTTGGGCTATTAAGCCAATTGGCGGTAAAGTATTTATAGGAGGAGATTTTGGAACAGTAAACAACAAAAATAAATCGTACATAGTATCAGTTGATCCAGATTTAGGAAACATTGATCCAAGCTGGGATATTAATGCAAACAGCAATGTATTTAGCATCTCTAATCAAGGTGCATATATGTACATTGGTAACCAGGCAACATTTAACAAGGATAGATTTAAAGTAGCTGCATTTGATAAAGTTACTGGTTTGTTAACGTCATTCAATCCATCGCTTAATGCGAATGTTTGGGCAATGGCTATGAGTAACGGTGGAGATAGTTTATATCTAGCAGGCGAATTTAGTAACGTTAACAATATGATTAATGGCCCTGCGGTAAACAGAAACTACTTAGCTAAAGTAGATGCAACATTTGGTAAAGCGAGTTCATGGAATCCAACAGGATTTAATAGCTGGATTAGAAGTTTAGCTATATCTGGTAACAAATTATACGTAGGCGGCCACTTCACTACAGCATCAGGTCAAACACGTAATCGTATGATGGCGTTTGATACCTTAACAGGAACCATTACTAGTTTCAACCCAAATTTAAATGCAGTTGTATCAGATATTTTACCCGTAGGCAATAGCATTGTATTTGGTGGTGATTTTACCATGATGGGTTCTTTGCAGCGCAGATATGTAGCATCAGTAGATAGAGAAACAGGTTTGCCAACCAAATGGGAAACGTCAACAAATGGTTCTGTATTAGCATTGCAGCTACAAGGCAGCCAATTATATATTGGTGGTTCTTGTTCGCAAATAGGATTCAGAGACAGAGGATATGCAGCTTCTTTTAGCTTAAATAATGGCCAAATATTAAGCTGGAATCCAGGTGCAAATGGTACCGTGTATGCAATACAGCAATATAAAGATAGCTTAATATTGGGAGGAAACTTTAATAACGTAAACGGAGTATCTCGCAACTATATTACTAAAGTTGATACGGTTAATGGTTTAATGAGTTCTTGGAATGTTAGTTTAAACAACCAAGTATTATCAATGGGATTAAGTAATGATAAACTTTATATAGGAGGAAGCTTTAGTACAGCAGGAGGCCAAACACGTAACCGTGCTGCTGCTTTTAATTTAACAACTGGAACAGTAACGCCATTCAATCCAAATTTGAACTCTAACGTTTGGGCCATACAACAAATTGGTAGCAAAGTATATTTAGGTGGTGAGTTTGGAACTGTAGGCAATAAAAATAAAGCATACTTAGTTGCATTAGATTCATCACTAGGTGTTCAAGATCCAACATGGGATATTTATACCAATAGCACAGTATTTACAATTACTGGCCAAGGTGCAAACATGTATATTGGTAACCAAGCAACATTTAACAAAGATCGATATCGTGTTGCCGCCTTTGATAAAACAACGGGTATTTTAACACCCTTTAACCCTTCAACAAACGGTACTGTTTGGTCAATGGCCATGAGTAACGGTGGAGATAGTTTATATATTGCTGGTGAGTACGGCAACATTAACAATACAACACAAGGACCAGCTGTTAATAGAAATTATCTTGCTAAAGTGGATGCTACTTATGGTAAGGTAAGTTCATGGAATCCTGCAGGATTTAACAATTGGATAAGAAGTTTAGCAATATCAGGTAATAAATTATATGTTGGTGGTCACTTCACAACATCATCAGGCCAACCACGTAACCGTATGATGGCGTTTGATACCTTAACAGGTACTATTACAAGTTTCAACCCTAATTTAAATGCAGTAGTATCAGAGATTTTACCGGTAGGAAATAGCATTGTATTTGGTGGTGATTTTACCATGATGGGGTCATTACCTCGTAGATATGTGGCATCGGTTGACAGAGAAACGGGCTTACCGACTAAATGGGAAACATCAACAAACGGTTCGGTATATGCTTTACAGTTACAGGGCAGCCAATTATATATTGGAGGATCGTGCTCACAAATAGGATACAGAGAAAGAGGCTATGCAGCAGCATTTAGCTTAAATAATGGCCAAATATTAAGTTGGAATCCAGGAGCAAACAGTACTGTATTTGCTTTGCAACAGTATAAAGACAGTTTATTATTAGGAGGAAGTTTTAACAGTGTAAACGGAGTATCTCGCAATTATATTGCTAAAGTAGATACGGTTGATGGTTTAATGAGTTTTTGGAACGCTGGTTTAAACAACCAAGTATTATCAATGGGTTTAAGTAATGATAAACTATACATTGGAGGAAGCTTTACAACTGCAGGTGGCCAAACACGTAATCGTGCTGCTGCTTTTGATTTAACAGCAAATACGATAACAGCATTTAACCCTAATTTAAATTCAACTGTTTGGTCGATAAAACAAGTAGGTAGTAAAGTATTTTTAGGAGGAGATTTTACCACTTTAGCATCTAAAAACAAACCGTATTTAGCTGCCGTAGATTCCGCTATAGGAACTCAAGATTTAACTTGGGATATATATTCAAATACTTCGGTATATAACATTACAAGTCAAGGAGCGTATTTATACATTGGTAATCAAGCTACATTCTACAAAGACAGATATCGTGTAGCAGCTTTTGATAAAACAACTGGAGTTTTAACACCATTTAACCCATCAACCAACGGAACAGTTTGGGCAATGGCTATGAGCAATGGAGGTGATAGCTTGTATCTTGCTGGTGATTTCGGAAACATTAACAATACCCAGGGTCCGGTAGTTAATAGAAACTTCCTAGCAAAAGTAGATGCTACTTATGGCAAGGTAAGTTCATGGAATCCAACCGGATTTAACAATGTATTACGTAGCTTGGTCATTTCTGGTAATAAGCTTTATGTAGGTGGACACTTTACAACTGCATCAGGCCAAACGCGTAATCGAATGATGGCATTTGATACATTAACAGGTGCTATAACCAGCTTTAATCCAAACTTAAACGGAGGGGTTTTAAGCATCATGCCTGTTGGTAATTCACTAATTATTGGTGGTGAATTTAGCATGATGGGTTCATTACCTAGACGATATATTGCATCTGTTGATAGAGAAACAGGATTACCTACAAAATGGGAAACATCAGCAAATGGAGTAGTATATACAATACAACAAAAGGGTAGCCAATTATTTGCAGGAGGTTCTTGTTCACAAATTGGTTATCGTGAGCGCAATTATGCAGCCGCATTTAATCTAACTACAGGATTAATGACTAATTGGAATCCTGGATTTAATAGTACAGTGTATACAATGATAACCTCTGGCGATAGTATTTACGTTGGTGGTAGTTTTAATAACGTATCTGGTATTAGCCGTAATTATATCGGAAAGTTTGACGCAGAGAATGGATATTACAGTTCATGGAATCCAAATGCAAACAATCAAATTTTGGGTATGGCCCTTGCAGGTGGTAAAATATACTTAGGAGGGTCGTTTGGTGTTATTGGTGGCAAAACAAGAAACCGAATTGCATCAGTTGATACCTTAACAGGTGTTACCACCGATTGGAATCCAAACGCAAACTCAACAGTTTGGGGTTTATTACCTGTGGGCGATAAGATTTATGCGGTAGGAGACTTTACACAAATTGGTACCAAAAACAGACAATACATTGCCGAGTTAGATACTATTGTAGCAAACTCAAGTAATACCAACACTACAGGTTGGGATGCAAGCGCAAACAGTGGTATATATACCATTAAAGGCTATGGATCTAATATTTGTGTGGGTGGAAGTTACAATAATATTGGAAGTCCAAACAGAAACCGATTAGCAGCCATAAACATGGTTACAGGAGATTTATTAGGTTTTGATCCAGTTGTAAACGGAACGGTTAGGTCTATAATAGTTGAAGATGGTAAACTATACATAGGTGGTTCGTTTAATAATATCAATGGCGTATCACGCACTTATCTTTCTCGTTTCGATATAGCATCGGGTAAACTTGATACATG
>CAZJHS010000148.1:0-3946 GCA_964545895.1 uncultured Chitinophaga sp.
TGGGTGCGCATGGCCACAAAGGCTTTAAAGATATTATTTTTGGAAGTACCGTTGATAAGGTTAGGCACTTGGTAAATATTCCGGTATTGGTAGTTAAATAGGGTATGGTAGATTTAGTACAACTTAAACAAGTAGCTAAAAGTAAGCGTGCAGAAAACGAACGTTTTTTTGAGAAATTGAAAAAACTAAAACCTGCCGATTTAGATGTGAAAGTGCATAAAATGCATGATGATGCATTTAAAAAAATAGATTGCTTATCGTGTGCAAACTGTTGCAAAACCACGGGTCCGCTTTTTACCCAACGCGACATTAAAGTGCTGAGTAAACACTTAAAGCAAACTCCACAGCAGTTTATTGAAACCTATTTGCGCATTGATGAGGATAATGATTATGTATTAAAACAAGTGCCTTGCGTGTTTTTAGGTGCCGATAATTATTGCTCCGTTTACGATTATAGGCCGCAAGCTTGTCGCGAATATCCGCACACCAACCAAGCTAAAATGCATACTATATTTAAAGAAACACTAAACAATATTGAAGTGTGCCCTGCGGTAATGCAAATAGTTGAAAGGCTAAAACAACATTACTAAAACAAACTTAGTTTAGTGCCCGCTTGTTTGGCTTCAAAATCAATAAGCCAACGTTTGCGTTTTAAGCCCCACGCATAACCTGTTAATTTACCATCAGTAGCAATTACGCGGTGGCAGGGTATAACTATGGCAAACTTGTTTTTGGCGTTGGCATTAGCTACAGCACGTACCAAATTTTCATCGTTAAATTTTTGTGCCAATGCCGCGTAACTAATACAAGTGCCGTATGGTATGTGCAACAACTCGTTCCAAACCTGTTGTTGAAAAACAGTGCCATCCAAGCTCAGCGGCAAATCAAAAACTTGACGTTTGCCTGCAAAATACTCAGTTACCTGTTTGCTGCAAAGTTGGGTAAGTGTTGATGTATTAATCGGGGTAGTATAATCATCATCAAAATATACTTGGTGTATATGCGTTTGTGTTGCTTTAATAACGAGCTTTCCTTGTGGGGTTTCTACTACGTCAATAAAAGGGAATGCAACAATTTTCATAGCGCAAAAGTAAGGCAAGTTTTTATTGATGTAATAAATACTTGCCTTTTTACGCAGTATTTTTTTTAAAGCTAGCGGTGTTAAAATTTAGTATTTAACACAAATTCTTCTTGCAAAAAACGTTCGCCACGTGTGGTTTCGTTTTTTTGTTGAAACTCGTTTAATGCCGTAAAATCTTGTCCGGCATAACCCAATGCCAACATTGTTACAGGCTCTAAATGTTCAGGTATGTTTAGTAACTCTTTGGCTTTTATTTTATCAAAACCAGCCATAGGGTGCAATTGTAACCCTAAATTTACAGCTTGCAAATTCATTTGCATAGTAGCAGCACCTACATCGTGTAAATTATAAAAGTATGGTTTGTCATTACTCATATTTTTATTAGCCAAAGCCAAAATAAGTACAGGTGTATTTGCATTCCAAAGTTTATTTCCATCCATCAATGCTTCAAATAAATCATTCCATAAGGGTTGATTTTTGTGGGCATATACAAAATGCCAAGCTTGTTGGTTTGATGAACTGAAACTCCAGCGGGCTGCCTCAAAAATGCTGTGCAGTTTATCTTGCTCAACTGGTGTGGTTGCAAATGCACGTATGCTTTTGCGTTCTTGCATCAATGGGTGAATAGGGTATTGTATATCGGTTGATTTTTTCATGGGTAAAGATACAACAATAAAAGCCTTCATTATTTTTAATGAAGGCTTTTATCAATTATGCTTGTTTTACTAGTTGTACGTTTAAGTGAAGTTTAACTTCATCGCTTACTACAGCGCCACCAGCTTCGGTAATAGCATCCCATTTTAAACCAAACTCTTTGCGTTTAATTTTGCCATTAATTTCAAAACCAGCTTTTACATTACCCCAAGGATCGGTTGCAGTTCCGCCATATTCTACAGTAAGTTCAATAGGTTTAGTTACATCGCGCAAAGTAATGTTACCTGCTAATTTGTATTCGTCAGCACTAACTTTAGTAAAGCTTGTTGATGTAAAAGTTAATTTAGGAAAAGCCTCTGCGTTAAAAAAGTCGTCAGATTTTAAGTGACCATCTCTATCTGCATTACCAGTGTTTATGCTTGCAATATCAGCACTAAAGCTAATGTTAGCGTCACTAAAATCATCGTTAGCAGTTTCTAATGCGCCTTCAAAAGCATCAAACTTACCAGTTAATGTAGTTACTACTAAATGTTTTACTTTAAATGAAATTTCGCTGTGCGAAGGGTCAATTGCCCATTTTGATGTTGTTGTCATGTTTTATATTTTTTAAGTTGATAGTTGTTGTTAATTAAGTTCGTACATAGGTAAATCCATTACCAGTATGCGTGCGTTTGAGCTCGCTTTAATGCTAAAATCTGTATACTCCCAAATGCCTATGGCATCACGTCTTTTTAGTTTTTCACCAGCAATTTCTACATCACCGTCTATTACAAAAACGTATGCACCATTACCCGCTAATTTGGTGGTGTAATTTAGTTGGGTTGATGCATCCATATCGGCCAAATTAAACCATGCTTGCTGATGTATAAAAATGGCATCACCTTCTTGTTGTGTATCGGGTTTAATAATCTCTTGCCAGTTGTTTTTTCGTAACTCAGGGGCAAATGTTTTTTGATCGTAACGTGGGGTTACATTGTTTTTATCAGGGAAAACCCAAATTTGAAAAAGCTTAACAGCATTGTTTTTATCGGGGTTCATTTCCGAGTGAAAAACACCAGTACCAGCACTCATTACTTGTACATCATTAGGTTTCATTATGCTGCCGTTGCCCATGCTATCTTTATGCTCTAGGCTACCTTCTTGCACCAACGTAATAATTTCCATGTTATCGTGAGGGTGTTTGCCAAAACCCATGCCTTGTGCTACTTCGTCATCGTTTAACACACGCAATGCACCAAAGTGTATTTTGTTTGGGTCGTACCAGTTTGCAAAACTAAAAGAGTGTTTAGCGTTAAGCCAACCGTGGTTTGCATGACCTCTGTTTTCTGCTCTGTGAATAATAGTTTTCATACTATGTGTTGTTTTTGTTTGATACCTTATGCTATCAAATACTGTACAAATGTATAAACAATATATGTATATACAAGTATTTTTGAAAAAAAATTAACCGCGTAGTTTATCTAGCAGGTCGTTTAGGGTTCTACACTCTTGTGTGGTAAGGGTTTTAAAGGATTTTAGCCAAGTTTCGGTTTCGGTGTCAATAGCTGCCAAAAGGTCAAGTCCTTTTTCGGTAATGGCTATGTCAACCTGTCTTCTGTTGTCGGTGCATTGCACACGGGTAACATAACCATTTAAGCGCAACTTTTCTACCAGCCTAGTGGCGTTGGAGTTTTTATCAATCATGCGGCTTGATATATCCGAAAGCATGAGTTTTTTAGGGTGGGAGCCACGCAAAATGCGCAACACATTAAATTGTTGGGTAGTAATGCCGTGTGGTTTAAACCGTTTAATGTTTTTGGTATCAATCCAGCTGGCTGCATATAATATATTGATAATGGCTTTTTCGTGCTCACTATCAAACTTCTTTTGCTTAATGTCTGTTTCTAATCCCATAGCAACAAAAATATAAAAAGTAACCACTTACGCAACTACGTATTTTATGCGATATATTTTGGGGGGGGAAGTGAGTGATGGCTATTTATTGTAATAAATGATTTTGAGAAACAACTCATAATTAAAATGATTAAACAATTGGCTACAACACACAAAAAAATCCCGATGGCAAGTTTTTACTTTACCATCGGGATGTCTATTTGCTAATAGCCAAAAGCTAAAAGCCAACTGCTAGCATCTATCTCTCTGCTACTAACTTGCCAATTTCTAAACATACATCAACAGCTTTTTGCATGTCTTGTACGCTTACGTATTCCA
>CAZJHS010000149.1:0-3737 GCA_964545895.1 uncultured Chitinophaga sp.
TATTTTTTCGGTCAGGTGCGCAATATTGTGTTATATGCTCAATATTGCGCACCTTTTGATGAAATTTAGTTTCGCTTTATTTTTTAGTAATTGATAAAATTATAGAATTATTTGGGGCGTGTAAGGTATGTTTTTTCATAAGGGTTTAATAGGTTTATTAATCGAAAATAAAGGAAGGAGAGCAAATTTACAAGAGGATTATTAGATGATGTGTCAATTAGATTATTAGATAATGGGAGATACGAGAAGCGAGATGAGGAAATCTCCACAATTGCGTAGCAATATCTAGAAGAGGCTTTTAGCTATTGGGTTTTAGGTTCGTGGTTTTTATTACCATCTATGATTGTTGATTAACCTATGAAGGATTCTAAATGGCAAATGAGTTTTTTATATAAAAATCAAAGCGATTGTTTGCGGGAATAAAACCCCTCAGTCATACCCGCCCTAAGGCCAACAATGACAGCTCCCCTTAAAGGGGAGCAGCACTAAAGCAAATAAAACTACTTTGACAATATAAATTCTGTAATACTTAAGTTTTCGTGAGTACACGTTCCCCTCCTTGCAGGAGGTACCGAAGCTGGTTCGGCATTTGCAAGGTGCCTGAAAGGCGGGGTGGTTTTTACACTTTATCACAACATTGCTAGAAGAAACAGTCGTATTTCGCTCCATTCGTGGACGCCCACCGCACCTGAGTCATTCAAGCACAAGAGGTAATTGGGAAGATTGCTATTAGCTGTTTTAGGTTTAATGTTGGATTAACACTTCATTCAACATTAAGCACTCATAATTCATAACTCAACCTAAATCCCACTTTGTGTTCGCTGTGCTCCCGAGGCTTCGGGACGTTGTGCTCGTTGTGGTTACCAGAAGGTTAACAATTGACCTTTAACACAGACGCTGCGGTCTGCACCTACGGTCCTTAACCAAAAACTGCAAACTAAAAACCATAAACCTTCCACACTCATAACTCATAACTCTCCTCAGTAGCCGTATTTATCTTTCCAGCGCAGTTTTAAAAAGGTACGTTGTTCGTTTTCGCGGGCATTGTTGCCGGGCTCGTAAAAGGCAGTACCACTTATCGAATCAGGTAAAAACTCAACGTTTACAAAGTTATTGGCATAATCGTGGGCGTACTTATAATCTTTACCATAATCTAGTTGTTTCATTAACTTAGTTGGTGCATTGCGCAAATGCAAGGGCACTGGCAGTTGACCTGTTTTACTTACCAACTCCATAGCTTGGTTAATGGCCAAGTAAGCTGCGTTACTTTTAGCACTCGATGCCAAATAAGTAGCACATTGGCTTAAAATTATTCGAGCTTCGGGCATGCCAATTACATTAACAGCAGCAAAGGTTTGGTTAGCAATTAGCAAGGCATTGGGGTTTGCATTTCCAATATCTTCACTGGCTAAAATAAGCATCCTGCGGGCAATAAATTTCACATCTTCGCCACCTGCCAGCATACGCGCAAGCCAATAAACCGCACCATTGGGGTCGCTACCACGTATAGATTTTATAAAGGCCGAAATAATATTGTAATGCGCTTCGCCATCCTTATCGTGTAAGGCAATGTTTTGTTGCAAGGTATCTTGTACCAATTTATTGGTTATGGTAATTTGGGTTGATGGCTGATTGGCCAATATTTCCAAAATATTTAACAGCTTACGTGCATCACCTCCCGAAAACAGGAACAAAGCCTCGTGTTCGGCCAAGGTAATTTGCTTTTGCTTCAACACTTCATCTTGTGCAATAGCTTGTAAGGTAATTTTGGTTAAAGCCTCCACATCCAACTCGCGTAAAATATATACTTGGCAGCGCGATAGGAGGGCGTTGTTTACTTCAAACGAAGGATTTTCGGTGGTGGCACCAATCAACACAATGCGTCCGCTTTCAACCGCACCCAACAAGGCATCCTGCTGACTCTTATTAAAACGATGTATTTCATCTAAAAATAACAACACTTTACCAAGCTTCTTGGCATCATCAATAACCTTGCGCACCTCGGCCACACCAGCGCTAATGGCGCTAAGTTGATAAAACTGTAAGCCCAATGCGTGTCCAATAATGCGGGCTAAGGTGGTTTTGCCCACGCCCGGAGGACCCCAAAAAATAATACTCGGAATGTTTTTGGCATCAATGGCTTTGCGCAAAGGAGCATCAATAGCCGTTAAATGCTCTTGCCCAATGTAGGTTTCTAAATTCTGAGGTCTAACTCGCTCAGCCAGAGGTTTGTTCGTATTCATGCCCAAAAAACTATATATTGCAACAATGTTTCATCAAATTAAGTACAAAATAAGCACACTCGTTTTATTGTTTGGGGTATTTTATTATTGGGTTGATGCCCAAGCGCAAGATACTCCGCAAATAAATGCTGGTGCGATGCAAACACCACTTGATACCATAAAGCCAATACCTATTAAAACCTTTAAGCAGGTGGGGGTGGCATCATACTACGCACGTAAGTTTAATGGCAGGCGTACAGCAAGTGGCGAGCGTTACCATGGCCGAAAATTAACGGCTGCACACCGCACGCTACCTTTTGGCACTTTGGTGCGTGTATCGGATGCTAAAACTGGCCGCTGGCTTGTGGTGCGTGTAAACGATAGAGGGCCTTATAACCGTAGACGTGTAATTGATTTAAGCTATGAAGCTGCAAGGCAACTTGGAATTACCAAAGGCGCTGGTTTGCTTAAGGTTAAATTACGTGTGGTGGAGTGGCCCAAAGAAGGCTAGAATTATACAAAACATAATACCCAACAGTAGCAAGTAAATATAAAAAATACTATACTTGCACCTCAATTAAAATAGATACAAATGGCTAATACTGGAGATTTATCAAAAGGCATTTTTATAAGACATAACAACGAATTGTGCCAAGTAATGGAATACCAACACCGTACACCTGGTAACTTACGTGCATTTTACCAAGTAGTTTTACGTAACGTAAAAACAGGTAAACAAATGGAACACCGTTACAGAGCAGGTGAGAGTATTGATATTATTCGTGTTGATTTTAAAGAAATGCAATACCTATACAAAGACGGTACTAACTTTGTAATGATGGACCCTGAAACTTTTGAGCAAATTTATTTGAGCGAAGTGATGTTTGGCGATCAAGCACGTTTCTTAAAAGAAGAAATGATTGTTAAAGTATCGTTTGAAGGTGATGAAGCCATTGGTGTTGAACCTCCAACGTTTGTAATTTTAGAAGTAACTTACACCGAGCCAGGCTTAAAAGGCGATACAGCTACCAACACATTAAAAGCAGCTACTTTAGAGAATGGTGCCGAAGTACGTGTACCATTGTTTACTAACGTAGGCGATAAAGTAAAAGTAGATACCCGCACGGGTGATTACGTAGAGCGTGTAAAGTAATTTACAGCTAACGGTACTAAGTGAAAAGCTATCCAATTGGGTAGCTTTTTTTGAGTAAAGATTTTTTAGTTTAAAATATAATTTAAATCACTATCATTGTTGTAACTATTTGAAACTTAAAATGTCAACAATGAAACTAAACAGAATTCTGTCAACTAGGTTGCACAATTCAATTCTTAAGTCGCTAGTATTTCTAGTATTGTTTATTAATTATTCTACAAATTTAAAAGCAGGTGTCTGGTCATACCCAAATGGGAATCCCAAGAAACTTGCAAATCCTGTAATCAGTAGTTTAGGATTAGTTGGTAACGATTATTTGTCCAAAAACGACCTTGAATATACAGTTCAGGGGTCTGCTCAAT
>CAZJHS010000150.1:0-3677 GCA_964545895.1 uncultured Chitinophaga sp.
ATGCTTGGAACGGCAACAACCAAGCTGGTGAAGGCGAGTTAGAAATTACCCAATTGATAGAAAACAAAAGTGTGCACACCGAAATTAGATTTGTACGACCATTTAAATCGGTTGGGTACAACCAAATGCACACAGAAGCCATTAACCCAACTACCACCAAAGTTATATGGAGCAACCAAGGCGAGATGAAATACCCTTTAAATATATTATTGCCAATGGTAACTAAAATGCTAGGTAAGGATATGCAAACGAGTTTGGGGAATTTAAACGCTATTTTGGCATGTTAAGGCAACTTAGGTTCAACCATAATTACCTCTTCCCTATCAATAACAACACTGCCGGGTTCGGCACCTTTGGGCTTGCGCACATTCTTTTTTAAGGTATAACTTACAGGCGCTAAAGCATTGCCTTTGTGCTTACTGTAATAGGCTGCAATTTGTGCTGCAACAGTAATTACAGGCGTGGTAAATGGCTTGGCAGCTTTGTGTTTTATTACCGTATGCGATCCGCTTACATCTTTTGCATGCAACCATAAATCGTTTTTGTGCGTATATTTTTGCGTAAGCAAATCGTTGTTTTGCGCGTTTTTACCAACCCAAATTTCAAAATCGCCTGCAGTAAATTTTTTAAACGGAAAAATTGATTCTTGCTTTTTACTGGTTGCAAATGGCTTGAGTTGTTTTGCGTGTTGAGCCTCCTGCACGGCCTGAAGCTGCGTTTGCACAGTAGCCAACTTAGTGCGCATACTCAGCAACTTTTGCTCCATTTGCTCTAACTCTATTTTTTTGTTTTTTGCCTTACGGTAGTAATATGCCGCATTAGCCGCTGCATCCAACTCTGATTTTAGTTTTACTTGTATGTTTTTATTGCGATAAAAATCAAACAGCTCCACTTGCTTGCTACCTTTAGCTATGGTGTGTAAATTAGCCATTATGATGTGGCCAATTTCTTCAAAAGGAGATTCGTTTACTAATTGATGTATGCCTTGTTCGCTGAGTTTAACTTGTTGTTGCAAACGTTTTACCTCACCCTGTAAAGTTGCTATTTTTGATTGCTTGGTTTGATTAAAAGCCAATACGCCTAATGCATATTTAGCAAATACGGTGCTAGCCTCAATAGCTTGGGTAGTGTGTAAAGTAACCTCTGTTTCGGGTTGAGTTAAACTTAATGCATATAGGCCAGTTTCGGGTTGTTTATAAATCCAAAACTCGCCCTCGGTTACCACCATGCTATTTAACTTTTGCTGTATTTGGGTTGATGTAACTTCAAACTCTTGCACATTAAATTGCCAATCGTTTTGTATACTTTCTCTAAATACATCATATACTTCTTGCTCGTACACCTCAACCACATTTACCAAGGCATCATAGCATTTAAATATTAGTTGATGGCCATTTTGGAAAACCATAACAAACGAGCGGTTATAAGCATGCGCTTCAACCTTAACTACTTTTTGTTGATGTAGGTTTACAAAACAAGCTTGTGCATTGCTGCCTTTGTGGTAAGTTGTTTCATCAACCAAAATAAAACCACTTTGAAACTGCGCCAATACTTTAAACACCACCGATTTTCCGTTTACATCAAACAACAAAACCAGCTCTTGCTTGCTGGTGGTAAAGGCTTGTGTTAATATAGCTTGAGTTAACAGTTGGTTTAACTGCAAAGCAATTTGCCTAATAAAATGGTAATGCTGATGTAACGATTTTTTTACCGTCATTATAGTTCAATGGTTAAACCATCGTAAGCTAAAAATACGTTTGGTGGTAAGGTAGCTTCAACCTCGGTTTGCACACCAAGTTGATGACTAATATGAGTTAAATAAGCACGTTGAGGTTTTAACTGCGCAATTACATCTAATGCCTCTTGTAAGGTATAATGGCTAATGTGTTTTTCGTGGCGTAAAGCATTTAACACCAAAGTGTGGCAGCCTTTAATTTTATCCATTTCTGTTGATGTAATAAAATTAGCATCGGTAATGTACACAAAGGTATTTGCATTAGCTGGCTCAGTAAATTTAAAGCCCAATACCGGTAATTTATAATGCATTACTTCAATGGGTGTAATGGCCACTTTGCCTATTTCAAAATCAGCATCGTTGTGTATGGTATGCATGTTTAACTCTGGCACACCAGGATATTTTACATCGGCAAAAATATAGGCAAACTCAGTGCGCATTTGTTGCTCAACAGCATTAGTACAATACACATTAATTGCTTCGCGCTGCACAAAATTAAAACCACGTATATCATCTAAACCTGCAATATGATCTTTGTGCGCATGCGTAAATACCAAGCCATCCAGTCTATCCAATTGGGCCGTTAGCATTTGTTGCCTAAAATCGGGTCCACTATCAATTACAATGTTTTGCCCAGCAGCTTGCACCAATGCAGATGTGCGCAAACGCTTATCTTGCGGATTAGCAGAACTGCACACCAAGCACTTGCACCCAATAACGGGAACACCTTGCGAAGTGCCTGTACCTAAAAATGTGACTTTCATTACTTGGCGCAAATTAATTATTTGACACATAAAATTGCCATATATTTGACGAGTCAAAAAAAACATCATTCAAATGAAAATAGTTTATAGCATTTTATTAGGCACCTTAGTTATAGGCGCATGCAGCAACCAACCACAAACAGCAGCAACAGCCGCTGCAACCGAAAACACAACCACAGTAACTGGTGATAGCGGAAAAGTTTTTGCCGTGTTAAGTCCAGCAGATTTTAGTCAAAAATTAGCAGCACAACCGGGCGTAATTTTAGATGTGCGCACACCAGGCGAATACAAAAAAGGATTTATTGAAGGCGCTAAATTAATGGATATTTTTGGCGACAACTTTGATACTGAACTTGCCGGTTTAGACCGCAATGCTACTTACTATGTGTATTGTGCAAGCGGAGGACGTAGTGCAGAGTGTACTGAAAAAATGCAAGGATTAGGATTTACTAAAGTATATGATTTAGATGGCGGAATGGGTGCTTGGCGCACTGCTGGTTTACCAGTTTCGATGCCTTAATAAACCCATGAATTTATAGGCATCGTATCTTCGCAGTTTTATTATTTTACCAGCTTGGTTATAGCCATTATGCATGCCTGTAAAATACAATTTTAGCTAAGGCTATTTTTCACAAATTTTAAATCCCCAATAAATGTATTTTTCATTGGGGATTTTTTAGTTACAATCTAGTCCTAACTTTTGCTGTCTACTTTTAGATTACAATTACAAGGGATTACTCAACCAGGTTAAGGATATTTATTTTTTATGTGCAATAGTTTTCTTAATTCAAAGAAACTCATACTATCAATTTGTTTCGCAAAATCAGGGAAATTCATGTTAAAAACAGGTTCATCTAAATAGGATGACTCATAAAGTAATGCCCCTCTCCGTGAACGAAAGGGAAAATCCAAAACATAAAAACTTGCTAAAGCGTATGTATAGTTCCTTATTTTAGCGTTGTCATATTGAGTTGGCAATAAACTTAAAACATATTTTTTCCCGCCTTCAGGAATAGTAATTTTCCATGTTCCAAAACTATTTTCCAAATAAAGTCTTGATGTTTTAATCGTATCATCGTAAGATGACCTTGGCATTTTATCACTATAAAATCCAACTTCAGACTTTACTATCCTAAACTTCCAACCTCCATCAAAGAGTTTCCCTTTCTCTGGAAAAT
>CAZJHS010000151.1:0-3675 GCA_964545895.1 uncultured Chitinophaga sp.
AGACATATCGTAAAGTTTTACTTTTTTTCGGTTCAAAGTTTTGATTATTTTCATAATTTGGTTTTGTAAAACTTGGCGGATTTACATTTGAATTTTGTTGAGCAAATTTTTCAAATTTTGGTGGAGTAGAAGTAGAGATAATAATTGATTTTAATTCTTCAACATTACCTGCAATTGTCCAACTTTGTAATCCTTCATACCAAATTGGAGTTTCACTTTTAATTTGCATTGTTTTTAATTGTTCAATGTCAAACGGACCATTTTCAGTTTCTCCGTTATGAATAAAATATTTTCTCATTTTTCTTTATGGTTTCTTTTTTCTACGATTTTCGATATTATTACTGCCATCGGTTTCGGGCTTGGCGAAGGTGGCGATTTTCACCACAAATGTTGATGCGGAGAACCAAACTTTGATTAACCACAAATGTGTCTGCGGAGCACTGAACCGCCACTTTTGCCAAACCCGTGTTAGCTGCTGGCAATTATTCTATTATTATTTTTCTAGTTGTTTTTTGTCCATTTTTGTCGACCAAAATAAAATACAAGCCAGTCTTTAAGTTTAAATCTAGCGTAGTCATTTGTTCTTTGAGTTTTTCATTGTATACTATTTCACCCAATAAATTAAGAACTGTCAATTTGTAACTACCAAGGTTTTCGGCTAATTTAATTGTTACTTGACCGCTGCTTGGATTTGGGAAAATGTCAAATAATATTTGATTGGATAAATTATCGTCAATGCCACTTAGTGTCGAACAATTAATTTTATGAACTGCTTTTTCTGAACTAGTGGTTGGTAAAGTCAAGGCAATAAATTCTATTCCGCTTTCAGTTTTTCGGAAAGATGGCTGCGTAGTACTTCCAGCATTAATTGGATATGTTGTTACATTATAAGTACTGCCGTTTACATAAATTAATCTATTGACGTTCGCACCTTTAGTTCCATTAAAATATAAATCATTTCCACAATGCTCTGCACTACCTGGAAATTGAGGAGTTAAACCTTCCGCTGCAAAAGTCGTTGGCGTACCACCAAATACTTTTTTTGTCCCTGCTAATGTGCCGTCTGTTACCCAAAGTGCTTTATTTGATGAATTTACTGTATATAAAGTGTCTAGTGTTACGAAATAAACTAACGAATTTGTTGTTCTTGAAGTGCCAACCCCAATGTCTCCACTAGGTCTTGAATTAGCAATTGTATTAAAATTTAATGGGGTTGCAACGCCACCAGAAATTGATACATATTCTTTACCAGTACTTGTAGTTGCAATAATTGCAATTACGCCATTTGGTGTAACTCCTATTATTCTAAGTAAATTCTTGTTGGGTGCTGTTTCGGTGTAAAGTACTGTTCGAGTCCCATTGTCGCTAACTTTATAAACTTTACTCACTCCAAGTGAACTGAAATCGAAAGGAGTACAATAATAATATTCGTTATTATAAACTGTACCGTAGTCAACACTACCAGTGGTAGTAGAGTCTATTTTAGTAATACTACCCGATGTTAAATCAATTCTTTTTAATGCACCAGACCAAAAGAGTATTGAATTTGTCGTGTGTTGCATTTCACTCACAGTTCCAATAGCTAATGTTTGAATACTTGCAGCTGAAGTGTAATCTGTTTTAAATATTTTATCAGATGTTCTAAAGTACGTGAAGTTACCTTTATGAAAATAATCACCAGAAATTACTTTGTCTCCTGTGTATCCTGCCATAGGTAACTGTCCACCAGTAATATCAGTTGCGACAGAACCGTCAAACAACTTAAATGGAGAGCCGTTGGCAACAGGATAAATGCCCTTTCCATTATTCCATATCATTGTTTGAAAAGGGTCTACCGTTAATGTTGTAACAAGTGTTGCCACATTACTACCGTCAATTTTCATAAGTGTCAAAGCGGGATAATTAACGACATAGTAATTTAATGAATCGGAAGTTACTTTGCCAAAGTTTGTCGTGCTTCCATTTGGCTGATAAATGTTTGTTGGCTGTGCGTAACCAATTAGAGTTAAACAAGTCAAGATTGCGGATGTTAGTAATCGTTTTGTCATAATTATTTATTTAAATGTTAAATTGTTTTTTTATATTCTGTAAAGGTATTCATATTACTTCATTGTCTAAATACCGTTTCTTGGGTATTTCCTTATTGCTTGCAGCTAACGTTTCCACGCCTTGCGCTCGTTGCCGATTGCGTAGCAGAAACTGTCAACCAAGATAAAATATTTTGCGTACATATGGTTTCATTTTTAGAACGTCACCGGCAATGGCGCAAGACGTGTGTTATGTACAGGCTTTCTCTTCATTGTCTGAGTGTGCAAGCTTGTTGCTTGTCTATATAAATGATACAATCAAATGCTTTGTACCAATAACCATAATGCATATTAGGGCCGAAGATTAAGCTCCTTATCTTGGTGTTTATTAATTTGTTATTTTTTAGACAATTAATATATCCTATTTCACATTTTCTCTCTTTAAAGCTATACTCAAGTGTATATTTGTCTATGGGAAATTTTATGTTTTCTAGAAGGTTATATACTAATGTGTCAGTACAATATCCATTCTGACCACCACCTTGGGTTATT
This sequence comes from uncultured Chitinophaga sp., assembly GCA_964545895.1. Lineage (GTDB taxonomy): Bacteria > Bacteroidota > Bacteroidia > UKL13-3 > UKL13-3 > UBA6183. The sequence goes on from CAZJHS010000151.1 coordinate 2,580, forward strand.
GCAATGCTAAAACTTTGGTTTCCGTATTGGTCTGATATATATTTACCCATAGGTATAATTTTCTTGTATTTAAGGCTGTCATAATTGTTTGTAATTAATGAAAGGTCTTTTATTATGTGAAAATTAGCAGCTGAAACAATCATTTTCGATTTTGGGTTTTTGTTTAAATAATAGATAATATTCGTAGCCATCACACTATCTCTACTGCTTACACTTCTGTCTGAGTAGCCCATTTCCTCCATGTTATAAATAATTAACTTTACATTCGATTGAACGTTAAGCAATGTTTGTCTTAGCAATTCGCATTCTTTATTAACACTGTACAGGTATATTTGGGTTAAGGAGTCCAAAGAATTAATTTCACTCATTGTAAGAGTAAATTCTTCCTGTCCTGTAGCTTGCTTGTAATATGCTTTTAAATTATTTAGGTATTGTTCAAATATTACTTTGTCAAGATCTTTTAAGCACTTAGTTGTGCTATCTTCAAGCATGTCAAATAATTTATTAGTATAGACTGTAGAGTTAGGTTGTGAGTCGAAGCCGAAGATGTCAACCTTGTTTTCTTTGTATTTCTTTGATAAGTATAGAATTGTCTCTTTTAGCTGATTGCTTTTTGACCATTTTGGGTCCAAAAACTTCTCAAACTCATTAAACACATTGCTGTCATTTTTAATTGAGTTTAAACCATGTGGTGTCTCAATGAATCCAGCACCTTCAAATGCTATTGTATTAAATCCATGCTGTTCTATAAGGTATTTTATTAATTCCCCTTTTAGCTCAAAAGTTCTACCGTCACCATGTCCTGCCTCTCCAATTAAGATCACCCTTGAATTTCGTAGTTCTTTATCCATGTCCGGTAATGAACTAAATTGTGTAGTGTCAATACAGGAAATATGTTTAACAGAACTAGTGTTTTGTCCAAGTGATTGAATAGAAATAAAAATTAAAATAAAGAAAATGTGTTTTTTCATATACGTCATTTAAGCTTGTACATAACGGTTGGCAGCTACAAGAAGTTGGCGATTTCGGAGACGAAAACTGTCTGCCACCACTGAACTTGATACGAAGCACAAAGCTTCATTTAACCACTGAACCG
>CAZJHS010000152.1:0-3648 GCA_964545895.1 uncultured Chitinophaga sp.
ATTTACGAGAAATTGTTCTTAGAAATAACAGGAACTCATCTTTCCGAGACAATTCAATAATAAAGGACAGATTGATTTTTGACGATGAAATGGAAAATAGAATTGTCATGTGCTTTGGGGACGAGAAACCAATTTTAATAGAACCAATTTTAGAACAAGTCAGAAAGAGTAGAGGTGTCGAATTTGCTGAAATAGAAAAACTGCATGATGAACACTGTCATATTGAAGTGAAACTAACTGGACAGTATCCAAAACGAATGGTAATAAAACGACTTGAAGCAATAGCAGGTGAAAGTGCAAGATACATCAAATAAAACTACAGGTAACAGCACATTGGCAATAGGCGGGGTTCCGTTTCCCCAGCTCCCGCGCGATTGTATCGCGTGGATTGCAATATTTCAACCTTAATTGAGGTAACGTACAAATCAATATAACAAAAAATCCCGAAGCTTCACTGAAACTTCGGGATTTTTTTGGGTATAAAAAGCTGGATTATTCTCCGTCTTTTTTGTTTTCCATCATTTTAAATACATCATAGCTAAAGCCGGTGTTGCTAAAGCCACCATCGTGGAAAAGGTTTTGCATGGTTACCCTGCGGGTAAAATCGCTAAACAAGCTAATGCAATAGTCGGCACAATCTTCGGCAGTTGCATTGCCTAATGGCGAAAGTGCTTCTGCATAATCAACGAAATCGCCAAAACCTTTTACGCCACTACCTGCTGTAGTTTTAGTTGGGCTTTGCGAAATGGTATTTACACGTACTTTCTTTTCTTTACCAAAACGGTATCCAAAACCACGTGCATAGCTTTCTAACAACGATTTTGCGTCACCCATTTCGTGGTAATCAGGGAATACACGTTGCGCACCAATATAAGTTAATGCTACAATCGAACCCCACTCTTTCATGGCATCTTGTTTCCATAACGTTTGCATTAAACGATGAAAACTGATGGATGAAATATCAAGGGTATCGTGCATAAATTTATAATCAACATCGGCATAATCACGTCCTTTACGAATGTTTAAACTCATACCTACCGAGTGTAAAACAAAATCAATTTGTCCGCCCAAAATCTCCATCGATTTCGACACTAGGTTTTCCATTTCGTCTGTTTTAGAAACATCGCAAGGAATAATTTGTGCGTTGCCACAAGCTGCAGCCAAGTTATTAATTTCGCCCATGCGCATAGCAATAGGTGCATTGGTTAACACAAATTCTGCGCCCTGCTCGTGCGCTTTTAAAGCCACTTGCCAAGCAATTGACTTATCGTTTAATGCACCGAATATGATGCCTTTTTTACCTTTTAATATCATATTATTTCAATTTTTCGGTTTAATTAAAACGGCATTATAGCACGCTTTAACCATTGCAATTTTATATAATTTCCGCTTACATTTGGCAAAATGATTATTAACACCCGTAACTCGCTGTTTTTATTGTGCTTAATATTAACCTATCAAGCATTTTCGCAAACCACGAGCACTTTTTCTAAATACGATTATTTGCATGGCAAGCTAAATGCTAACCGCACTTGGTTTGATGTTGCTATGTATGATATTACCCTAAAAGTTAATCCCGATCAAAAACAGATACAAGGATGCAATCGTATTTTTTATAAAGTACTTAAGCCAAGTAAACTCATGCAACTTGATTTACATGGCTTAATAAAAATTGATAGCATCGTTTATCATCATAAAAAAATAAGCTACACACGCGATAGCAGTGTGGTGCTGATTAAACTTCCAAATCAAAAAAAATTATCGCTACAACAAATAAGCATATACTTTAGTGGCAATCCTCTTATTGCACGCAAAGCTCCTTGGGATGGTGGTTTTGTATTTACCCAAGATAGCATGCACCGCCCATGGGTTGGTTTAGCCTGCCAGGGACTTGGTGCCAGCGCATGGTTGCCTTGCAAAGATCATAACAGCGATGAAGCTGATAGTGTAAACATGGAGTTGCAAGTGCCTATTGGTTTAACGGGTGTAAGCAACGGAAAACTTGTTGCACAAAAAGACTTAAACAATGGTTTTACAGCATACACTTGGCAAGTACGTTACCCCATAAACAACTATAACATTACTGTAAATATTGGCCACTACAAGCATTTTAGCGATAGCTACCAAGCCCAACATCACGCAATAGATAAACCGTTGGCACTAAACTATTATGTATTGGATTACAACTATCCCAAAGCTGTTAAGCATTTTGAACAAGTAAAAGGTATGATGGCTTGCTTTGAAAAAAGCTTTGGCCCCTACCCGTTTTGGAATGATGGTTACAAGCTAGTGGAAACTCCTTATTGGGGTATGGAACACCAAAGTTGTGTAAGCTACGGAAACGACTACAGCAACAACCGCTGGAATTTTGATTTTATTATTATACACGAAAGTGCCCACGAGTGGTTTGGCAATAGCCTTACAAGCCCCGATCCTGCCGAACTTTGGCTACACGAAACTTTTACCACCCATGCCGAAGCGGTTTATGTAGAGTGTATGCAAGGAAAAGAATCGGCACACAAATATTTAAAAATGCAAAAGCGAAATATTGAAAATGCACAGCCCATGATTGGTACCAAAGATGTGTTTTTTCATCATTTTGCCGATAACGATATTTACTACAAAGGCAGTTGGATGTTGTATACCTTGCGTCATGTGGTAAACAACGATACCCTTTGGTTTAATACCTTGTACGATTACGCTAAAACATTTAAATACTTTAGCGTTACTACACCACAAACCATTAACTTTTTTAGTACGCGCACACGCATGGCGCTACAACCCATTTTTGAACAATATTTAACTCAACCCAATTTACCTGTTTTTGAGTACAGTGTAAAAGAAAATAGCAATGGTGGTTTAGAGTTACGTTACCGCTGGACCAATACCGTAAAAGGATTTAGCATGCCTATTCAGGTAACTTTATCAAAAAATGAGTATAGCATTATAACACCTGATAGCAGATGGCGTGTAGCCGATCTTAACTATTTTAACCGTACTGATTTTAAAATTTTAACCGACAATTATTTAATAGAGGTTAAGGAGGTAAAATAATACCTCCTATTCCTTTATAAACTTTATAGTTTTAGTTCCGTTAACCGAACTCACCCGCAATAGGTACAATCCATTAGCAAAATTTTCAATACTAATCGTGTTACCTGTTCTATTATTTCCTTTCCACAATAACCTGCCATCAACCGAAATAATTTCGAAAGTAGTTTCGGTATTAAACTGGTGTTTAACTTCAATGGTGTGTTGCGCAGGGTTAGGAAAAACAAGCACTTCGGTATTTTTTGGGGTTGATGTAGATAGACCCGCAATTAACTTACCACAGGTAGGATAATTATTTGCAGCAAACCATCCTTTTACTTTTATCGCATCGTTTTTTACTGTTTGATAGGTTGATGCAGAATCAATAGGAAGCGAAGCTACCAATGCAAATGTAAACGAAGTATCGGCACCTGCATTTAAGTTAAATGGATTGAGTAAAGCAACCAACCGCATGTCTTGAGGTTTAATTCCTGCAGATTTCATGCTCCAATTTGGGCGACCTTGCAAATCATCATCACCCGGAAACATATAAGTAGTAGGCGATGATGTGGTATCTCTGCCAAGCCCTCCGTAAGTAATAGGAAGTCCATCTTTAAA
>CAZJHS010000153.1:0-3593 GCA_964545895.1 uncultured Chitinophaga sp.
AATCTAGCAGTCTAATTGAGGATATTTTATTTGAGAATACAGTATTGCAACCAGGACTGTAAACAATCCTTTTTCCTTGAAAGTTTGTTGATGTGAATGAGTGTTCAAATTGGTCCCCAAACCCATAAATTACATCATAACTTTCCATAGATATGGTTTTATAATAATCGTAATCTACCACATCAACATTGTATCCTAAATCATTCCATGCTTTTGCAGCTAAGTAACACTCTACATGGTTGGTATGTTTATTCTCCGCTCCTCCATTAAATGGGTTAGTTAGGTAGCTAATCAATACATTTTTTTGATGATTGCTGCCAAATACATTTCTTTTTAAAAATGTTTTGCGATTTATGTTTACCACTAAGTTAACTTTAGGTAGTAAACTGTTTATTATATCAAAAGGTATCTGCGCTAATTTATTTAAAAACATATTACACAAATGTATCTATTTGTGAGTTTATTTCGAGTAATAAAAATAGATTTCAAACCATATATTTGTTTTGTATAAACATCCTGTTGCCTCATTAAATGATTAGAGTATTATTTTTAATTGGATTTTTGAGCTTGGTAATTTTAACCAATGCACAAATTCCGTCTTATTATCCTTTAAGTGGATTGCAAGCATTTTATCCATTTACAGGAAATGCAAATGATATAACTCCGAATGCGGCAAACGCTGTGGTTAGCGGAGCGCAGTTAACTACAGATAGATTTGGGAACTGCAATGAAGCTTATTCTTTTAATGGAATTGATCAGTATATCGGATGTTATTCAACCAATTTAAATAATCTTAATAGTTTTACCATTTCATTTTGGATTAAAATAGACGAATACCCTATGAGTGGTTCGTATGTTTTTGCTAAAGGAAAAGAAGAGCCAATGTATGGCGATAGATTGTCATGGCGCTGCTATATTGGAGGTAATCCATATCAGTATATTGGCACAGATAATTGGTTTCCTACCAGATACGCTACAACCAATCCATATTCGAGTAGCAATTGGACACATTTTGTATTTACTAATACTGGCACTACTCAAAAGGCCTATATAAACGGAGTATTAAGTAGTACCGTTACACAAAGTGGAACATTACGTATTAATAACGACTCATTGTATATAGGAACTAGATATTTATTTGGAAGTAAAAGTCAGTATTTTAAAGGTAAGTTAGATGAAATTGTAATTTGGAACAGGTCGTTGAGTAGTACTGAAATTTCGAGTCTATATTTAAATACAAGTAAACCGTCTCTTATTGAGAATCAAGATACCACTATTCAATGTGGGAGTTCGTTTATGTTGCAAGCAAAAGCAGGATACACTTATCTTTGGACTCCATCACTTGGATTGTCAAATAACACTGTTCAAAACCCAACGGTTTCAACCAAACAAAACACTACGTATATTCTAAAAGCTACAAAGTCTGGTTGCGATACTTACGATACAATTCAAATTAATGTTGTGCAGCCAACTATATCAGTAACACGGATTGATACGTCTTGTGCTGGTGATAGTGTAAAGCTACAAGCGAGTGGAGCTCAGAGTTACGCTTGGCAAACTCACCCTACATTAAGTGATACAAGTATTGCTACGCCTTATGCTAAGCCAACAATTCCTACTAAGTATAAATTATTTGCAACAGTAAATGGATGTACAGTTCCCGATTCGGTTACTATCAGAATGATTAGTCCTTTTACAGTAAATGCAACTGCCGATACTTCTATTTGTGCAGGAGATACCTTGCGTTTGCAGGCAACAGGAGCCTCGTTTTATGCATGGAGTCCTAAGGTTTTTATTTCGGATACTGCGGTGTATAATCCTAAAGTGTATCCTAATAGTATCAGCAAATATTATGTAGTTGGACGAAAGGGAGGATGTAATGCAATCGATTCTGTTACCGTAAATATTAATACTTTACCTGTGTTAAATATTGACAATGCAGTGCTTTGTGCACCAGTTAGTGGATTTGTGCCTAATGTTTTGCAGCAAGCCAATGTGGCGTCTGTACTATGGAATCCATCTACTTATTTAAGTGCTAATAATGTAATTACTCCAACCATCAACCCAACACAAAGTATTGCATACGGAGTGCGTGCTTTTAGTGCCAATGGCTGTTCTGTTTTAGATTCGGTTAAAATTACTTTAGCAAATGGGATTAATGTTTTTGCAGGAGTTGATACGGCTTTATGCATAGGCGATACCATACAACTTATGGCCAGTGGCGCTGCCTTTTATACTTGGTATCCTAACATAGCAATTAATGATACTACATTGGTAAACCCAAAGGTATATCCAATGGTTACTCAAAAGTATTATGTTATAGGACATGCGGGTACTTGTCAAACTACAGACTCAATAATTGTGGTAGTAAATAGTTTTCCGAGTATTGCCATTGAAGATACTGCCATGTGCAAAGGAGCAAGTGCAATAACAGCGCGTGTTTCCAGCCAAGCTAATGTATCTTCGGTGTTGTGGAGTCCTTCAACATATTTAAGCAGTAATAATATACTTACGCCACTTATAAGCCCACCGCAAACCACCAAGTACTTGGTAAAAGCTTACAGTGCAAGTGGCTGTATGGCTGCTGATTCTGTTACCATTCAGATATTTGATAATCCACAAATTATTGCCAGTAACGATACCGCAATTTGTAAGGGAGATACGATTCAATTATTGGCCACTAATGGGCTAAACTATAGTTGGTATCCACCGGTGGCTATTACAGATTCGATAGTGGCTGCGCCTAAGGTTTATCCATCAGCTACTCAAAAGTATTACGTACAAAGTAAATCGGGCTTATGTCAAACTACCGACTCGGTGCTGGTAACAGTTAATGATGTGCCTTTACTAGATTTAGAAGATGTGTTGTTGTGTGAAGATTCAGTAGCTATTGTACCTACTGTTTTGCAACAGCAAAATATTAGTACCGTTAAATGGACTCCTGCTACGTATTTAAGTGCTGATGATATTTTAACACCAACAATTACTGCATTAAAAACTATCAGTTATCAAGTGCAAGCTAAAAGCGGGGGTGGTTGTATGGTTAATGAGTCGATGAAAGTTTTGGTTGGCAATGCACATGCTAGTTTTAATCTTACCAATAACACAGTGCTTGTGCCAGTAACTATTAATACACAAAACTACAGTACTCCGGCAAATGGTAGTTTTAATTGGTATTTAAATGGTCAGTTTTGGTCTAACTTATTTGAGCCATCAACCCAACTTGTTGATTCTGGTAAGTATTTAATTAAACTGGTAGTTACTGACGAATTAGGCTGTGTTGATTCTGCTTGGCAAGAAATTGAAGCTAAACACCAACAACTTATTTTTGTACCCAATGTGTTTACCCCAAATGGGGATAATGTAAATGAGCGTTTTGTAATTTCGGTTGATATGAATTTGTATAAATCGTTAACCGGAAGTGTTTGGAATAGGTGGGGGCAATTAATTGCTGAGTTTGATGGGAAAAAAGCCAATTGGTGGGATGGTAAATTTGCTGGTGACCCATGTGCTGATGGTGTTTATTACTATATGTTTACCACCAAAGACTTAAATGATTTGGAGAAAAGTTATCGCGGAACAATTACCATTTT
>CAZJHS010000154.1:0-3580 GCA_964545895.1 uncultured Chitinophaga sp.
TGATGGCGCGCATCTGCTCGCCGAAGCCGGGCATCAACTTGTCGGCGACGTCGAAGTTCTGACTTTTTTAAAATACCAGATTACATTGAACTCGAAAAAGTTAATCAAGAAAAAGTAAACAATTATTTAAAATCTAAAGAAAGTTTTGATTTTCTCTATTTGAAACAAGAGGTAGAGAAGATGAGTAAGTCGAAACACAATGTTGTTACTCCTGATAACATTGTAGCCGATTACGGTGCTGATACGCTTCGTTTGTACGAAATGTTTTTGGGCCCGTTGGAGCAAAGCAAACCTTGGAGCACACAAGGCATTGAAGGTGTTCACCGTTTCTTGAAAAAACTATGGCGCTTGTTTTATGATGCGCAAGGCAACAAACTTTGGGTTGATGCAGCACCTGATAAAAAAGAACTGAAAGCCTTACACAAACTAATTAAAAAAGTAGGCGAAGATATTGAAGGATTTTCATTCAATACTTCGGTAAGTAGCTTTATGATTTGTGTAAACGAGTTGGGCGATTTAAAATGCAACAAGCAAGCTATTTTACAAGAGTTGCTTATTTGTTTGCACCCATACGCACCACATATTACCGAAGAATTATGGCAGGCATTGGGTAATACCCAAAGTATTACCAAAGCTAATTTCCCAACCTTTAATGCCGAGCATTTGGTGGAAGATAGTTTTAGTTATCCTATTTCAATTAACGGTAAGCACCGCACCAATATTGAGTTTAGCTTAAGTGCGACTCAGCAAGAAGTAGAGGCCGCTGTGTTAGCGGATGAAACTGTAGCTAAATGGTTGGAAGGAAAAACACCTAAGAAAATCATTTTTGTAAAAGGCAAAATTGTAAACATGGTGGTATAATTCAACATCAAAAATAAAATTCAAAATCGGTCTGATACTTTATTGTCTCAGGCCGTTTTTTTTGAAAGTGATGAGTTAAGAATACTTTGTTATGAATGTTGAAGGCTTAATGTTGAATGTTGAATTAAAGATTAAAAGTCAAATCTCCCAATCAACCAATTATCTAATCATCTAATTCTTCCGCATCATTTTAGCGCGTATTAGGTTTTGGTAAAAAGCACTGGTATCAACTTTAGTAAAATTACATTGGTTACTTATGGTTGATTTCTCTTCGCATTTACATCCAATTACTCTGCCATTTTCTTTAAACATGGTGCAGTTTAAACAAGCAGCACTGGTGCAGGTAACATAACCATCGGCTTGTTGGGCATAATAAACACGGGTTGATATATTATAGCGTAAAACCATAGCTGCTGTTTTAGCCATACCACGGTAAGTACCTTGCGCAATTAAATAATGAAAAGCCCCTACCGATTCGATGCGCAATTGAGTTACTTGCAAACCACCAGGAATAGTGTGCGAAATTGCTTTATGCAATAAGGCCGTATCGGCAGTAATGTTATTTTGTTGGTTAGTGGCAATGCCAATTTCCATTTGTTGGCCATATGCCGAAAATAAGGCCATGCACAGCAAAGCCAATACTAAAAAAACTCTCATTTACTTACCAAACTACGTTAAATTCTCGTTCTACTTTTGTACTATCCGATGGTTGTTTTTTACCCACTTTACTTCTAAACCAATAACGTTGGTTGCAAGCAAACAGCATCAACCCAAAAACAATACATAAAAAATATAGCACCCTACGTACCTTCATATTTTATGCACCAATAAGCCTGGCCACAAAAAATGCGGTAGCTGCTGCTAAGGCACCAATAATGGTAATGCGTATTGCGCCATACAAAGGTGGCTGACCAATAACTTTACTTTTAAAGTAGCCAAACACAAATAAGCACAAGCCTGTAACAATACAACTGTACATTAAAGCCACGTGCACATCAGTAGCAATAAAATAGGGAAACAGTGGCACAATACCACCAGCTATGTACGAAAGGCCTATGTTTAAAGCACTTTTACGCGCTTGGTTTATATCTGGTTTTTCAAGCCCAAGCTCAAAGCGCATCATAAACTCCACCCACTTATCTTTATCCTTGGCAAGTTCTTCTACAATTATTTCTGTTGATTGTTTGCTTAGACCATACTCTTCAAAAACTTCGCGTACTTCTTGGCGTTCCTTTTCGGGGTAAACATCAACCTCGTAGTATTCGCGTTTAAGTTCCGCATCATAATGCTCAACCTCGGTTTTGCCAGCCAAATAACCACCCAATCCCATAGCAATACTTCCTGCTGCAATTTCGGCCAAACCAGCCGTAACTATAATATCGGTTTGTGTTATAGCCCCGGTTAAACCAGCCGCCAAAGCAAATGGCACCGTAAGTCCATCGCTCATGCCAATTACTAAATCTTTAACCATTTGGCTTCCGGTAAAGTGTTCTTCGTTGTGGTGGTGGTGATGCTGGCTCATATTAAACAATGTTATTTGTTGGTGTAAATTAATGAAATTATATCGCAAAAAACTAACTACAAAATTTGATAAATCACAACATCAATTCATTAGATTAAATTTAGGTGAAAATGTAGTGCCTATCAAAAAAATGCCAAATAGAATTTTATATTGCAGTATCATACTGTAAACCCCAACAGAATATGCTATCTACCGAACAACTACAACAAATAAGCAAAACATACGCGGCCATAAAAGTTTGGTTTGACGGCTTTGAGCAAATAGATTTTAACCATTTGGATGATGTAATGGCTAATGCCAAAATGTTAAAAAAGTTTCACAGTGTGCATACCCACAATCAGATTTTATACAATGCCAAGCAAAAACTTAGCTTAATTGCAACCGAAATTAACCATCACCATGTAAATGGAGTTGCCCCTGCTTTAAGCAATCAACTGCATTGGTTAATTATACGCGAGTTGGATAATGATTACGGCCACATCCTTATTCACCCCGAAAGCTTTTCGCACAAACTGTCGGATTTTTTTAATGTGGATGAGTTTGATTTTCAACAAAACCCTGAGTTTTCACAACGCTATCATTTTTCATCAACCCAACCGGCTAAAGCTTATGAGTTTGCCAAGCCTGAGCGCTTAAGAACTATCGAAAAAGTAAACGATTTAGTGATTGAAATTAACGAAAATAAATTATTTGCCAGTTGCACGCGAGATTTAAATGCTGCCGACTGCGTAAATTTAGTGGGTGTTATTTCGCACATTTAAAGTTTATCGGGGTAAAACTTTAATTGATTTTGCCTTGCTTTAAAATAACTTTGGTGTAGCGTTTAGGCTCACCAACTCATGAAAAAACATCCTAAAAAGTTTAGCCAAAAATTAAACAACCTTTGGAAAAAATTTGGCCCTGGTTTAATTACCGGTGCCAGCGATGATGATCCTTCGGGCATTGCCACATACTCGCAAGCGGGTGCGGCTTTCGGTCTTTCAACCTTATGGACATCCATACTTGCATTTCCGCTTATGGCGGCCATACAACAAATGTGCGCACGCATTGGTTTAGTTACCAGCCAAGGTTTAACGGGCACTTTAAAAAAGCATTATCCCAAGCCTGTTTTATACCTTATGCTGCTATTTAGTTTTCCGGCAATTGTATTAAATATTGGTGCCGATATTGCCGGCATGGGTGCAGTTGGTAATTTGC
>CAZJHS010000155.1:0-3557 GCA_964545895.1 uncultured Chitinophaga sp.
TTACTGAAATTGATCCAATTTGTGCTTTACAAGCGGCTATGGATGGTTTTGAAGTAGTTACTATGGAAGAAGCTTGCACCCGTGCAAACATTTTTGTAACAGCTACTGGTAATGTTAACATCATTACTGATCGCCACTTTAAAGCTATGCGCGATAAAGCTATTGTTTGTAACATCGGTCACTTCGATAACGAAATTGATATGGCTTGGTTAAACAAAAACTATGGTTCAACAAAAAATACCATCAAACCACAAGTTGATATTTACAACGTAGAAGGTCATGAAGTAATTATCTTGGCTGAAGGTCGCTTAGTAAACTTAGGTTGCGCAATGGGTCATCCATCTTTTGTAATGAGTAACTCATTCTCAAACCAAACTTTGGCACAAATTGAATTGTGGAACCACAGCGATAAATACGAAAACAAAGTGTACGTGTTACCAAAACATTTAGATGAGAAAGTAGCATTTTTACACCTTGAACATATTGGTGCTAAATTAACTGTTTTACGTGCTGACCAAGCTGATTATATCGGTGTTAAGGTTGAAGGTCCGTTTAAAGCAGAAATGTACAGATACTAAGATTTATTTCGGAAACGAAATAAACTTTTAAAGAGGTTGTCTCGTAACAGAGGCAGCCTCTTTTTTTATTACTAAAAGTGACAAATAAATTAGTGGGTTGATACCCCAACTAGTCTAAATATCGATTTTTTGTTTAAAACTATTTTGGTTTGTTTTGGGTTGATTTTCCATCTTCGCATTACACATGCACGATCCAGCTACCAACCTCAATCATACTACGTTTGATTCTTCAAATGCTTATTTTAAATTAGCTTTTGAAGCACTTGAATACACCGAAGAGTGCTTGTTTATAACAGGAAAAGCGGGTACCGGTAAATCAACATTATTAAAACATTTTGTAGCAAATACTAAAAAAACATGCGTGGTACTTGCGCCAACTGGTATTGCAGCAATAAATGTTGGTGGGGTTACTATTCACTCTTTTTTTAGGTTACCATTTAGGCCAATTGTGGAGGGGGATGAAGAAATCCAAAGGTTTCCGCGCAACTCAGATAAGTTTAAAATGATACAGAAAACTGAGGTGTTTATTATTGATGAGGTATCGATGTTGCGTGCTGATATTATTGATGCCATTGACCAAACCTTACGACTAAATAGCGAGTATCCTGATAAGCCTTTTGGTGGTAAACAAATGATATTTTTTGGCGATTTATTTCAGCTTGAACCTGTGGTGCAAAACAACGAAGTAGAGCGTTATTTGTTTAGCGAGTATTATAACAGCCATTACTTTTTTGATGCACGTGTGTTTAGAGAAATTCACATGCATTGTGTGGAGTTGCGAAAAATATACCGCCAAACCGATCCCGATTTTATTCATATTTTAGATGTAATTAGATTGAATAGGGCAGATGAGGTAGAGCTGGCTCAATTAAATAAACGTGTTGATAGAAAATTTGTCGCTACTGCTGATGATACTTATGTAACATTATCAACCCGTAATAATGTAGCCGCAGGTATTAATGAGTTTGAGTTGGTTAAAATTAAACAACCCGAGTTTATTTACCGCGGTGAAATTGATGGAGAGTTTAATACCAAACAACTGCCAACAGAAAGTAGTTTAGTATTTAAAGTAGGTGCTCAGGTTATTTTTATAAAAAATAATTTAGATGGCAAGTGGGTAAATGGTACCATTGGTAAAATACATACCTTGGCCGAAGATAAAATTGAAGTGATTTTACCCAATGGAAATATAGAAGAAGTGAGCCGCGAAACTTGGGAAAATAAACGCTATTACTGGGATGCTGTTAACCGAAGAGTTAAAAGTGAAGTAGTAGGAACGTTTAAACAATATCCTATCAAATTAGCTTGGGCTATTACTATACACAAAAGTCAAGGTTTAACTTTTGATAAAGTAATATTAGAACTAAGCGGGGGGACTTTTGCCCACGGCCAATTGTATGTAGCATTAAGTCGTTGTCGTACTTTAGAAGGAATGGTTTTGCGTGAACCCATCAAGCAAAAAGATATTATTATTGATGAGCGTGTGGTACGATTTGCACGCAACTTTGCATCACTTGAAGATGCTTAAATAAAAAAAAGGTCGCAACCTAGTTACAACCTTTTTATCCAAATCAGTAAGTGTTACTTACTAGATTCGTTCACACTTTTCGAGCTTGTTTGTTGATCTTCGTTCATCATGTTATAACCTACAACGGCCATAGCAGCAACCCAACCAACAATTATAGCTACAACTAAAATTCTACTGGTTTTCATAGTAGTTCCCTTTTATTAAAAACAAAATTAGGAATACAACCAATTGGTTGTTAATCTATTTTACTAAAGGAGGTTTATTGAAATTAGTGCGACATTTTGCTAATAAGTGGCAAGTTTTTTAGTTAAAATAATTAAAATAAACTTAAATAATTGCCATAAGTGCCTGATATTTATGTGTTACACAGAACGAGTTTCGCCACTTAAAAAATCCTGATAAGCAAGTGTAATACCTTGTTTTAAGTTAATGGTTGGTTGCCATCCTAAACTTCTAAGTTTTGATGCATCCATTAGTTTACGTGGAGTGCCATCTGGTTTGGTCGTGTCAAATCTTATTTCTCCGGTATAACCAATTACTTCTTTTACTAAATTAATCAGGTCTTTTATTGAAATGTCTTCGCCACAACCCACGTTTACAAACTGACTTTCGTTATACGTTTGCATCAGTAAAAAACAAGCATCCGCTAAATCATCTACAAACAAAAATTCTCTTAAAGGTGTGCCAGTTCCCCAAGCTTCAATAAATGGCGCGTTGGTTTCTTTGGCTTCATGTAATCTGCGAATTAATGCCGGTAATACGTGTGAGTGATTGGGGTGGTAGTTATCGCCATAACCATATAAATTGGTAGGCATTACCGAAATAAAATTACAACCATATTGTAATCTGTAGCTTTCGCACAATTTTATACCGGCAATTTTGGCAATAGCGTATGGTTCGTTTGTATATTCCAATTCTCCTGTTAAAAGGTAATCTTCTTTTAATGGCTGCGGAGCAAGTTTTGGATAAATGCATGATGAACCGAAGAACATTAATTTTTTCACCTTATTTACATAGGCCTGATGAATGATGTTTGATTCAATCATCAAGTTTTGATAAATAAAATCGGCACGATAGGTATTGTTAGCCACGATGCCGCCCACTTTGGCTGCCGCTAAAAAAACATAGTCTGGTTTCTCTTGCGCAAAAAAATCAGCAACAGCTTGTTGGTTGGTTAAATCTAACTCGGCACTGGTTTTTACAACAATGTTGTTAAAACCTTCAACCTTTAATTTTCTATACATAGCCGAACCCACCATACCACGGTGTCCGGCAATGTAAATTTTTTCGTGTTTTTCCATTTGGTGTTCACCCAACATTTTATTCAAAATAGTTAAGTGTTTTAAAGCCTGAATCCTTAAGGTATTTTTCTTTTTTCATCAACTTCAAATCACCCTTCATCATATCTTTTACCAATGCAGGTAAATCGTATTTAGGTTTCCAGTTTAGTT
>CAZJHS010000156.1:0-3529 GCA_964545895.1 uncultured Chitinophaga sp.
TGAATTGAATTTGCAAATAATGCAAATTTTAAAACATACGGTGTAGTTTCAAGCTTTTTGTAGTGATACAATCTTTTAAACTAGGCTCTTTAAATAAATAGGTAGTAAATGTAACCGGGGGGCTTTATCAATGTTAGCCCTATTTGGTCAACATTTTTACATTTATGGCAATTGGGCCTTTGTCAGAGTCTGTTACTTCAAAAGTGACATCATCATTTAAATGTATGCGACCAATAATACCACTTGCATGCACAAAGTATTCGGTTTTGGTTTCTGTTTCAATTACAAAACCGTATCCTTTTTTTTCGTTATAAAATTTAACTGTACCTATTTTCATTCGTATATTTTTTACGAAGATACCTACAATTAAATCATCACCAAACCTTGCTTAGTTATTAGTGTGTTTTTATTGTTAGTACAAGCCTGTTAATTTTATTTTGCCAATTATTTGCGTTGATTTGTGTTGTTTAAAAATAATCTCATGAACAAAGTTATTGCCTTTATTAGTTTGGCTTTGGTTTGCTTTAAAACCTATGCGCAGCCTACGTTTATTAACGATTCGTTAGATACCTATGTTACCCGCGAAATGCAGCGTTGGCAAGTGCCAGGTTTGGCTATTGCTATTGTAAAAGATGGAAAAGTGGTAATTCAAAAAGGATATGGCGTAAAATCTTTTGATAAGCCCGAACCTGTGGATGAGTATACTTTGTTTCAAATAGCCAGTAACTCAAAAGCATTTACGGGTACTGCTATTGCATGGCTAAATAGCGAAAAACGTGTATTGCTTGATGAAAAAGTAACTACCTACTTGCCATATTTTAAATTGTATGATGAAACATCAACACAACTATGTACGGTACGCGATATTTTATGTCACCGTTTAGGAACTCAAACTTTTCAGGGCGATTTTTTAAATTGGGGTAGCAACCTTACGCGTAAGCAAATTGTAGAGGGTTTAGGTAGAACCAAACCAGTACATCCGTTTAGGTATAAATATGGATATAGCAATGCTGGATTTATTACAGCAGGCGAAATAATTTTAGCCAAAACAGATACCACTTGGGATGATTTTTTAACCTACAGATTTTTTAAACCAATGGGATTTACCCATACTAGCACCAATTATGCAAGCATAGCTATCGATAAAAATGCATGTATGCCTCATACCTTAGTTGATGGCAAATTGGTGAAAATGCCCATTACCAATATTGATAACATGGGAGCTAGTGCTAGCATAAACTCTTGTGTAGCCGATATGAAAAACTGGTTGTTGTTACAATTAGATAACGGTAAATTAAATGGCGTACAAATTATTCCTGCCGATGTAATTGCCGAAACCAGAAAATCGAACATGGTGGTGAGCGATGTTAATAGTAGGTTGTTTAAAAACAAGCATTTTTCTACCTATACCTTGGGTTGGAGCATGAATGATTTTAATGGTAAACGCGTAATTGAACACAGCGGTGGAGCCAATGGTTTTGTTACCAAAACAGAGTTTATTCCCGAAGAAAAACTTGGTGTGATAGTATACACCAACAGCGATGCCAATAGCCTATACGATGCACTTTGCAAGCAAGTTTTAGAAGCGTATTTAAATCAACCTTACCGTAATATTAGCGAGTTGTATTACACCAATTCGGCAAAAGGAAAACAACTGGAAGCTGAGCAATTAAAGGCCTTGCGCGATACCATTGCTCTTAAAAATAAAACACCATTACCTTTAGCTAACTATGTAGGCACTTACCAAAATGCGCTTTACGGAAAGGTAGAAGTTAAATTAGTAAAAGGTAAATTACAGTTGTTTATGGAGCATCATCCTAATAATATTGGGCACATACAACATATTGCTGATGGCCGTTTTTTATGCACATACAGTGATGTTACTTGCGGTGTTGAGCCTTTGTTTTTTGGTGTATCAAACAACCAAGTTAAAAGTGTAACAGTTAAGGTAAACGATTTTATTGATTACTTAAGTTACGAGTTTAGTAAGGAGTAGTTATGAATGTTGAGTTATGAATGTTTAATGGTTGATTGGTTAATTAGTTGATTGGTTAATTAGATAATTTGTTAATGGTTAAAGGCCGTAGGTGCAGACCGCGGCCCCGAGTGCTCGGGGTATTAATGGTTAAGAGTTAAAGGTTAACAGCTAAGGGTTAAAGGTTAACAGCCAACTGCTACATATTAAAAGTTGATTAGATAACTAGATGATTTGTTAATGGTTAAAAGCCCAAAGCCAATAGCCAATAGCTAAATGCTAACAGCTAACAGCCAACTGCTACATATTAAGACTTAAAGGTTAAAAGGTTAAATCCTGTTAGTACTAAATCTCCTTACCATTTTGTGACTAAGAATTTATCAACCATCAACCCAAAAGTGCTTGTTTATTTGGCACATTATTACACCTTTGCCACTTTGTAAAATCGACCTTTGGGTCAAGAAATAAAATAACTATGCAAGTAAGCGCACACAAAGTAGTATCTATTCATTACACATTAACTGATAATGCAGGTACGGTATTAGACACAAGTAGCGGACGTGAGCCGTTGATGTACATTCAAGGTTTAGGTCACTTAATTCCAGGTATGGAAGAAGGTTTAGAAGGCCGTACAACTGGCGAAAAATTAAATTTAAAAATTGCTCCTGAAAAAGGATACGGTGTGCGTAACGATGAGTTTGTACAACAAGTGCCTAAGGCTGCTTTTGGCGACCAAGACATACAACCAGGTATGCAGTTTGAAGCCGGAACCGATGAGCAACGTTACATTGTAACTGTTACAGCTATTGAAGGCGATATGATTACTGTTGATGGTAACCATCCATTAGCTGGTGTTGAGCTTAACTTTGATGTAGAAGTTATTGCAGTACGCGAAGCTACAGGCGATGAGTTGGCTCATGGCCACGTGCATGGCCCAGATGGTACACACGGTCACTAAGAAATGACTTGAATTAAAAAGCCCGCCCCGAGAATCGGGGCGGGCTTTTTTTATGAAAATAATTCCTCAAACTTTTTCAGTTGTTCTTTTATTAGGTGGTTGCACAAATTACCTATGCTGCCTTGGTGGCTATGGTTTAGGGTTGGTGGTGCAGTAAATGACCCTGTTTCAATTTGGTGACCTACTTCTTTGTAAGCGTCTCTAAACGCAGTGCCTTGCAACACCAATTCGTTTACACGCTCCACACTAAATAAGTGTGCGTATTTTTCATCAGTTAATAAATTAGGTTTGATGTTGATGTGCTGCAACATAAAACTGGTCATATCAATGCATGATTTTAACTCCTCAATAGCTGGAAATAAAATTTCTTTGGTAAGCTGCATGTCGCGGTGGTAGCCTGATGGCAAGTTGTTGGTGAGTAAAGTTAACTCGTTTGGCAAAGCTTGTATGCGATTGCATTTAGCACGTATCAACTCAAACACATCTGGATTTTTTTTATGTGGCATTATGCTCGATCCTGTTGTTAACTCATCAGGAAAGGAAATAAACCCAAAGTTTTGATTCATGTACAAACACACATCATAAGCAAACTTACT
>CAZJHS010000157.1:0-3430 GCA_964545895.1 uncultured Chitinophaga sp.
GTTTGGAGTTTTGCAAAAACAGCAACCAACTTATACGCAGGAGGAAGTTTTACCGCGTACGGAAATTCAAGAACCTATGGAACTATTTTAGATACCGTTTTAGGAAATTTGATTAACACAAATTACCCACAACCAAATTCAACAGTATGGGCTAGTGTGGCTGATGGTAATGGTGGTTGGTTTATTGGTGGTGATTTTAGCCAAGTGGGCGATAGTGCCCGTCAGCGAATAGCGCACATTAACAGCCAAGGTAAAGTATCGGCATGGAAAGTAAAAAATTGTAACAACTCAGTTAGGGCTTTAGAGATTGAAGGAAACAGTTTATATGTTGGTGGATATTTTACTGTAGTTAGTGATAGCACACGTAATCGTATTGTTGAACTTAATGCAACAACAGGCGAAGTAACAAGTAAGTTTAATACTGGTGGTTTAGATGGAGCAGTATTTTCACTAACCAAAAACAATAAAAACATATATGCAGGTGGTGAGTTTAATTTCTATGGTCCGTCACGCAACTATGGTATAATGATAGATACCACCTATGGTAATATTGTAAATCAACCTACTCAAGTTTCGCAACCCAATAGCACTGTATTTGCAAGTATTCCTGATGGAAACGGTGGCTGGTTTATTGGTGGTCAGTTTACTCAAGTAGGCGATAGTATACGTCAGCGTGTGGCACACATCAATGCACAAGGCCGCGTATCAGCCTGGAAAGTAAAAAATTGTAACAACACTATCAGGGCATTGTACCTTGATGGAAATAGCTTATACCTTGGTGGTGATTTTACAACAGTAAGTGATAGCACGCGTAATCGTATTGCAGAAGTAGATGCAACAACAGGTGATTTATTAGGTAAGTTTAAATACAGAAACTTTAACAATACAGTTTTTGATTTTGAAAAAGGACCTAATGTATTATATGTAGGAGGTAACTTTACCCGATACACCAATAACAAAACATACGCTGCAGTAACCGATATAGATGGTTTAGTTAATCCAATTTTCCCTAAGGCCAATGGATCGGTTAGAAAAGTTGTTGCCGATGGAAATGGCGGATGGTATATTGTTGGTACATTTACTATGATGGGCGATAGCGTGCGTAACCGTGCGGCACAAGTTAATTCGTTGGGCCAAGTTACTTCATGGAATCCAAATGCAAATGGTACAATCCAATCAATTACTGCGTTTAATAATTCAGTTTATTTAGGTGGTGATTTCACTACTATTTCTGGTCAAACGCGTAACAGAATTGCCGAAGTAAATAATACAACAGGCGCACCAACCACATGGGATGCAAATGCAAACAACTCTGTTACTATATTAAAGGTAATAAATGGCGCATTATATGCAGGTGGCGATTTTACAAATATTGGTGGTCAGAACCGTAACAGGCTTGCCTCATTGGATTTATCTACGGCTGCAGCTAGCGCATGGGATCCAAACGTAAACAGTACTGTTTTGGAAATGGAAGTAGTAAATAACACCTTATTTATTGGTGGTTCATTTACTTCGGTTTCTGGTACATCAAAACTAAGAGGTGCTTCAATAAACTTAAACACAGGAACATTAAACGCTTGGAATATTAACGCAAATAATACCATCAGAAGTTTAAAATTTGTTGGAAACAGAATGTTAATAGGTGGTGATTTTAACTACATCGGTAATGCAAATCAACAAAGAAATTACATTACTGCTGCCGATACCTCAATAGGTAATATTATTACCTCATTCAATCCTATTGCAAATACATCTGTGTATAGCATGGAGTTTTATGGAAATAGATTGTTAGTGGGTGGAAACTTTACAGTTATTGGTGGCAATAGTTCACAAGCTTACGTTGCATTGTTAGATACATCAACAGGTACTTCAATCAATACTTTTCGCGCAACAGCAAATGCGTTGGTAAGAAGTATTTCTGTATTGGGAACTAAGGCGTTTATTGGTGGCGATTTTACAGAGTTAGATGATGATAGAATTCGCAACTATGTTGTAGCAATTGACTTAACTACACAACGACCAAAACCTTGGAATCCTAATCCAAGTACAACCGTTTATGCCCTTCAATTATATCAAGATAGTATTTTAATGGCTGGAAATTTTAGTAGCATTAATGGTGTTGCTCGTAATTTCATTACTAAGTTAGATACTGTTAATGGTTTAATGAGCTCGTGGAATGCAGGATTAAATGGCCAAATACTTTCAATGAGTTTAATTAATAATAAACTATATGTGGGTGGAAGTTTTACAACAGCAGGAGGTCAAACACGTAACCGTGCTGCTGCTTTTGATTTAACAACAGGTTTAGTAACCTCATTCAATCCTAATTTAAATTCAAACGTTTGGGCTATTAAAGCAATAGCTGGCAAAGTATTTTTAGGGGGTGATTTCGGAACAGTAAACAACAAAAATAAAACGTACATAGTATCGGTTGATCCTGATTTGGGAAACATAGATCCTAGTTGGGATATTAACGCAAACAACAGTGTATACTGCATTTCTAGTCAGGGTGCATATATGTACATTGGTAACCAAGCTACATTTAATAAAGATAGATACAGAGTAGCTGCTTTTGATAAAGGTACGGGCTTATTAACTTCATTCAATCCATCGCTTAATGCGAATGTTTGGGCTATGGCAATGAGCAACGGAGGAGATAGTTTATATCTAGCAGGTGAATTTAGTAACGTTAACAATATGATTAATGGTCCTGCTGTAAACAGAAACTATTTAGCTAAAGTAGATGCTACTTATGGTAAAGCAAGTTCATGGAATCCAACAGGATTTAATAGCTGGATTAGAAGTTTAGCTATATCGGGCAATAAGCTTTATGTAGGCGGACATTTTACAACAGCATCAGGCCAAACACGTAATCGTATGATGGCTTTTGATACTTTAACAGGAACCATTACAAGTTTCAACCCTAATTTAAATGCGGTTGTTGCAGATATTTTACCAATAGGTAATAGTATAGTATTTGGTGGCGATTTTACCATGATGGGAGCATTACCGCGCAAATATGTAGCATCAGTAGATAGAGAAACGGATTTACCAACTAAATGGGAAACATCAACCAATAGTTCGGTACTAACTTTACAGTTACAAGGTAGCCAATTATATATTGGAGGATCATGCTCACAAATAGGCTACAGAGATAGAGGTTATGCAGCTGCATTTAGCTTAAGTAATGGCCAAATTGTAAGTTGGAATCCGGGTGCAAACAGTACTGTATTTGCAATGCAACAGTATAAAGATAGCTTATTATTAGGCGGAAGTTTTAATAACGTAAATGGATTATCGCGTAACTACATTACTAAAGTAGATACGATAGATGGTTTAATGAGTTCGTGGAATGCTGGTTTAAATGGCCAAACTCTTTCAATGAGTTTAATTAATAATAAACTATATGTGGGTGGAAGTTTTACAACAG
>CAZJHS010000158.1:0-3380 GCA_964545895.1 uncultured Chitinophaga sp.
ATGACGAGCATAATAGAAAAAGACGCGTGCCCTAAACCACTCAGGAGTAATTGAGGATCACCTACAGAGGTAAAAGCTTCAGCACCTTTGAATTGGGAGAAAGAATACAGCACAATAACCGATAAGCATACCGTTACAACTATGGTGTAAAATGCACGTTTAAAGTAACCTAGTTTTATTTTAGCAAGCAGCAAATATAAAAATACCGAAATAGGTAAGAGTGCCAGAGCGGTTGTAAGCAACAGCTGTAGTGCATTGCCTAAACCAACGCCTATGTCTAAAATAAGTGTACCCATAATTTAAAAGCAGCTTGTATTAACTCGGTAAAAATAACTAAACAAGTTATTTAATGTGCCTATGTTTAGCATACCTAAACCAAATGTAAGTATTGTTGTTTGTATGGTATGACTAAAACATTTTTTATTTCTGTAACCGCATTGTTGCTACTTATTGGGTTGGTTATGTTTTAAAACAGGTGAAATAGAAATGCCACAGTATACCGTAATTAAAACATACAATGAGGTTGAAATTAGGCAATATCCTAAAATGGTAGTGGCTCAAACTACCTTACCCGATACAGCCATGGATAAAAACATGAATAATGGATTTAGAACCATAGCAGGATATATTTTTGGTGGTAATGATAGTAACCAAAAAATTGCCATGACAGCACCTGTGGTTATGACAATGGGTGATACCGCTACTATGTATTTTGTAATGCCTAAGCAATATAAAAAACATCAATTGCCCAAACCAACCTCAAGTAAGGTTAAGATTTTAGAGGAAGGCGAAAAAGTATTAGCTGTAATTACGTTTGGTGGATTTTCTTCTGCCGAGAAAGTAGCTTTATACCGTGAAAAATTAGAAAGTGTTTTAAATCAACACCAGCTTAAAACTGTTGGCCCTTATTTATATATGGGCTACAATGCACCTTGGGATTTGATTAACCGCAGAAACGAAGTTGCTATTGAAGTGGTGATGAATTGAGGTGTTTGTTGTCAACGTATGAAAAACATCTCCACACACTACCAATTCAAACTATTAAATTCTCAAGGAAGAAACAACGGGCAAAATATTAATTAGTTTATGGGTTGATAATAATCGACACACGCACGGAACGTGAATTAATATAATTCTAAATCATGTTTATCAATATATAAAGAATTCTTAATTGGATTATGGTTTTCTAAATCAAAATCATTGATGTTCTTTTCAAATACTACTAACACTTTTTCTGGATTGAAATCTGCTTCTTCTATTACAATGCCTTTTTCACCAATCAGCTTCCAGTAATTTTCTCTTGCCCTTACTCTTTTTGCAGGTTTTAAAGTGCCATGAAAAGTTTTTAATTTAATTACTGTGTTTTTCTCCATTTAATCTTGTTATAATAATGTTTGGCTGTTCATGCGTCAGCCGCTATGGTTGAGTTGTATCGCTAAGATAAAAAAAGTGCGTAAATGAAAGGCACAAACACAACGAAATAAAGGCAATAGCGACTGACGGCTGTTATGGGTAGTTATTCCTTCCTGTCAGCAAGGTATTTTCTTATCGATTTTCCTGTGTTATTTTTCTTGTCATTTAGCAAGTTGTCAATGGAATAACTATAACCAAGAACACAACCCAAACATACTGGAATAGATTGCTTACTTTTTTTGAGTTCCATTATTTTAATAGTTGTCAAGCTGTCTACCTGCTTTGGGTCAATTAACAACAAAGCCTGAATTGCTAAATACTTTGTCGCTGGAATATTACTTTCAAGCAGTTTTATTAATAGGTCTGCACGATTATCCTTGAGTAATAATTTTGTGTATTCGATGTTTATTGTTGTCACTCCAGCATAACCGCAACCTGTTCCAACTAAATTTTCACTGCTGTCTCGGAGAAATAGATAAATGCGGTCATGCTGACTAAGGCTTTTGTCTTGCGCAGAAATAGTCAAGAAAGAACTTGACAATACAAGTCCAATAAAAACGGTCAATATTTTGTTTCTTTTAGCAGTCATTATAATTACCCATAATGTTCTCGCGCATGGCGCAGTGGCGGTTTAGAACCGTTAAACTGTCAATCAGCAGCGAACTTAATAAGAACGAAAATACTAAAATTTAGTACGTTAACCGCCATTGAGCCAAACGAGTGTTACCACCAGTATTATGTCACTTAAGACTTAGTCGTCACGATTGATTGGTGGAATTTTCTAACTTTATATGCTATTAATAGTCCAATTGTGAAGGGAGTCAAAATAATACAGGCGTAAAAGGCAACAGGAATTGGAAGTAACATTACAAACCATTCTTCAGTCTCACGATTGTCTATGACAGTAATGATTGTAAAAACGGTCCAGATGATTACGTTGATTAAGGTTGAGTATTTAAATGATGTCCAAAGCAGTTTTCTGCCTTTAAGATTGTCTCCGTATATTACGATTGCTCCAAAATAAAGTGTCAGAATAAACGAGATTAGGAGTCCAAGTATAGCCTTCCCATAGACGGCAATTAAAGCCATTGTTGTAAGACCTTCACCAGTCAACATAACTGGAATTGAGAATACAAGAAATGCTATCAAAAAGCCAAATGGTAGTCCATAAATGTATGAGATCCAAATACTTTCTTTTCTTAGTCTATTCTCCATTGTAAATTGTCTATTTAATATTGGTGCTAACTAGTTTATAACCGAAGGTTTTCTTCGCTTATCACCCCAAATTTGGTTGTATAGACGAAGTTGAGGTACGTTTGGTAATGTTTTTCTTTTCATGAGGTTGGTTATAATTATACATTACTAAATAAGTATTTTGTGGTGGCAATTACAAGCATGTTATTAAACTAAAGTAATTTATTGTTTGGCAGTAAAACCCGGCTTAGGGATTGAAGCAAGCTGCCCCCGAGGGCAAGCCTTAGGGGTAGGCGTGCAGCGCGGAAAGCCCGGTACAGCCTGTAGCGCAGCGAAACGAAACGGCTGTAAAGCCCCAAAATAAAAAAGCCACCCTGCGTTATGGCAAGATGGCTTTTGTTGTAATAGGTTATAATATTATACCGATTTTGGGCGGTAAGTATTAGCGTTTGATGCTGATTTGCTGGTAACTTTAGTAGCTTTTGGTGTAGCTGTTTTAGCGGCTGTTTTTTTAGGTGCAGCAGCTTTTTTAGCAGCAGCTTTCTTAGGTTTTTCTTCGGTTGCAGCTTCGGTGTCTTCGGTTTTAGCTTTTTTAGTAGCCTTTTTAGTAGCCTCTTCTGTTTCAGTTTCTTCAGCTGCTTCTTCTTGATTTAAAGTGCTAAAATCAAGCATATCTTTTAAAATGTTGTACCAAGTCAACAATTTTTTTATGTCCGAATCGTAAACGCGCTCGCTATCTAATTTAATTACATCAACCAAAAACTTGCGTTGTG
>CAZJHS010000159.1:0-3338 GCA_964545895.1 uncultured Chitinophaga sp.
ATCTCCTTCATTTTATTCACCACTTCAATACTCATAAATGGCTGACCTTGTATTTTGTTGTATGCAATGGCATCCACAAAATATTTATCACGAATAATTTTAACCAACTGACCGTTGTTTAACTCAGGCACAACTACCTTTTTAAACTTACTCATCAGCTCGCCTAAGTTTTTAGGGAAAGGACTTAAGTATTGCACATGTGCATGCGAAACGCTGTAACCTTCAGCAATTAATTGTGCAGTTGCAGTTTTTAATGCACCATATGTTCCACCCCAACCAAGTATCAATAAATCGCCACTATCAGCACCATTATCAATGGTTTGTTCTGGAATATAATTAGCTACTAAATCAACTTTTTCTTGACGAAGTTTAACCATCAACTCGTGGTTTTCTGGATCGTAAGAAATGTTACCCGTAATGTTTTGTTTTTCTAAACCACCAATACGATGCTCAAGTCCTTTTGTACCTGGCACAGCCCAAGGGCGAGACAATTTCTCATCACGCAAGTATGGCATAAACTTATCATCAGTAGCTTGGCGTTCGCCAGCAAACTCAACATGTATTGGTTGTAATTTATCAGATGTTGGGAATCTCCATGGCTCAGCACCATTAGCAATGTAACCATCACTTAAAAAGAATACCGGAATCATATGATCCAACGCAATACGACATGCTTCGTAAGCCATATTAAAACAATCGGCTGGAGATTGTGCTGCTAAAATTACTACAGGGCACTCACCATTTCTTCCATAATAAGATTGCAATAAATCTGCTTGTTCTGTTTTAGTTGGTAAACCTGTACTTGGCCCTGCACGTTGCACGTTAACAACCACTAAAGGCAACTCTAACATAGTAGCCAAACCAATAGCTTCAGTTTTTAATGCAATACCTGGACCCGAAGAACCAGTAATGGCCAAATGACCACCAAAAGCAGCTCCAATTGCAGAACAAATACCTGCAATTTCATCTTCGGCTTGGAATGTTTTTATGTTAAAGTTTTTATACTTTGATAACTCATGCAACACATCAGATGCTGGTGTAATAGGATAAGTTCCGTAAAACAACGGTAAAGTTGATTTAACCGAAGCTGCTATTAAACCTAATGCAGTAGCTTGATTTCCCATGATACTGCGATAAACACCAGCTTCCATTTTTGCAGGCGCAACATTATATCGCTGTGCAAACATTTCGGTGGTTTCACCATAACTCCAACCTGCTTGTAATACTTTAATATTAGCATCGGCAATGGCTTGATTTTTTTTGAATTTACTACTGATAAACTCAATAGTATTTTCAATTGGGCGATGATACATCCAATACAATAAACCAAGCACAAACATGTTTTTGCAACGGTCTATTTCTTTAGTACCAAGTCCGCTATCAGCTAAGGCTGCACGTGTAATTTTGGTTACGTCAATTTCCTTTACATCATACCCTGCAAGGTTTCCATCTTTTAATGGATTTTGCTCTTCGGGTACATTAGCCAAACGCAAGTTCTTTGCATCAAAGCCATCAGTATTGGCAATAATAACTCCACCCTTTTTTAATCCTTTAAGGTTTGATTTAAGTGCCGCAACATTCATGGCTACCAATACATCACTTTGATCGCCTGGTGTGTGGATACGCGTTGAACCAAAATGTATTTGATACCCCGAAACACCAGCAATGGTTCCGATAGGAGCGCGGATTTCAGCTGGGAAATCCGGAAAAGTTGCTAAATCGTTTCCAAACAGCGCAGCGGCATTGGTAAACTGGGTACCTGTTAATTGCATCCCATCTCCCGAGTCGCCCGCGAATCTTATAACTACCGACTCTAAAGTCGTTTCTACTGTACTCATTACTATATTATAAAATAGGGTTCGAAATTAATACTTAACAAGTAAAAAACTAATATGTGTTAGGTAGAAATACCACACATAGTTGTTTACTTTTTATAACACTGAAAACATGCAACTTACAACTTAAAACAAATTTTAATCATGTTTTCAGTTGACTTTGCCACATGTTTTAATCAACTTTATGATATGGAATTGAACATCAACAATTTTAATCAAAGCAAAAAACTATTAGAAGCAGGCTTAAGCATTGCACAAATAGAAAACGAATTGAAAGTGCAAGGTTTGGCCGAAGATGAACTTTTGGCTCACATCAAGCACATCAAAAGCTTGATTTATTTAAAACAACGTTCAATAGGTTTTAAATGCCTTACTATTGGGGCATTGCTATGTGTTGCTGGCTGTTTACTAACCTTTATGCATGATTACTCAAGTATGTATGCTGCATTTACCTTGTACGGACTTACGATTGCAGGTACTTGCTTGGTACTTGGTGGCTTGGCATATGTATTAGGAATATAATTTTTTTGACAGCGCTAAAATTACTTCCCTGCTTAATATATATTTGCCCAATATGAGCAGTGTTAGAATTTTTGTTACCGGAGGCACGTTTGATAAAGAATACAACGAACTCAACGGTCAACTCTTTTTTAAGGATACCCACATACAAGAAATATTAAAACTTGGCCGATGCAAGGTTGATTTAAGTGTGCGAACACTTATGCTTGTTGATAGCCTTGAGATGACCGACACAGACCGCAACATAATAGTTGAAAGTTGTAAGCGTGCCGATGAAGATCGTATTGTAATAACCCATGGTACAGATACCATGACAACAACTGCAAAAGTTTTAGCTGAAAATATTACCGATAAAACTATCGTTATAACTGGAGCTATGATTCCATACAAGTTTGGATCAAGTGATGGGTTGTTTAATTTAGGCAGTGCATTAGCATTTGCTCAAACCTTACCACATGGTGTATACGTTGCTATGAATGGAAGATATTTTAACTGGAACAACGTAAAGAAAAATCGCCAAACAGGCTTTTTTGAAGAAATTTAATTGCGATAAAAATGTATTTAAACCTACGAAACAGTTTATTATTAGGAATCTTAGGAACATTATTTTACCTAACAACATCTTGTACAAAAGAAAAAGAACACTATGTTAGGTTTAAAAATGAATATCCAGATAAACTTGTTGTAGTAAAATTGGATGAAATAAATTTTGGGCCAATGGAGTACAAAGCAACAACAGATTACAAGTATGTATTTCCAGGAACTTTTCCAATTACTATTGAAACCAAAAGTGGATTAAAAGGCTCGGGCACTGTAAACTTAACTGGAGGTTCTCCAGGCCGAAATAATTGGTTGATTACTATAGATACAAAAGGCCAAGTTATTGGCGTAGCAGAATAAATTTCTGCTTTAATAATTATTGAAAAATGAAAACAGCACTTATAACAGGTATTACCGGACAAGATGGAGCTTATTTAGCTGAGT
>CAZJHS010000160.1:0-3271 GCA_964545895.1 uncultured Chitinophaga sp.
GCGCACCCAATACTAAAATATCAACGTTTGCCTCGTTTACCAATTGACTTAATGTGTTAGCCGATTTTCCGAAACCAAGTTTAATCTCTACCTCGTAACCTTTTTGTTGTAGGTTGGTTTGATATACTTTTAAATTCTCCAAATCAAACTGAGCTTCGTTGTCCATAATTTCGTTACCCATACGAATTGCCCCAGCCGATTCAACCACATGTATGATTAAATATTTGGCTTGTAACCCACCTAACGATAAGGCATGATGTAAAGTTTTTTCATCTTGCTTACTAAAATCAACGGCCAATGCCACCAGATTATAATGCGGTTTTACAATGCTTGATAGGTTGATAGCTTCGCCATGCGGAATAGCCGATTTAACCTCACGCTTGCGGTTCCAAAACGGTTCAACAGTAATGTACACCAACAATGCAAGAGCATATAACGCCACCAACAACACCACTATTTTAACTGCTAATAAACTACCAATTGGTGTTTGAAAAAACGAGCTTAACTCGCCATAAACTAATTTAACATTAAGGGCTACAATAATAATAGCAGCAAGCCAAGCCAATATTTTTAACCATTTTGATATAACCAAATCGCCCATAATAGCTTTGTTGCTATTAAAATGTATGAGTGGAATAACCGCAAAACCTAATTGCATGCTTAACACCACCTGACTTAAAATAAGCAACTCGCCCACCTTATCTTCACCAAAATAAATAATGGTAAATAAGGCTGGTGCAATAGCCACCACACGGGTTACAATTCTACGTAACCAAGGACTAATGCGCAAATTCAGGTAACCTTCCATAATTATTTGTCCGGCTAATGTGCCCGTTATGGTGCTGCTTTGGCCTGCTGCAATTAATGCAATGGCAAATAAAGCAGGTGCCAACGAACCAAAAATACCCGATAACAATTGGTGCGCATCTTGTATGCTAGCTACTTTGTTAAATCCATTTTTATGAAATGCTGCGGCAGCTAAAATTAATATTGCTGCATTAACAAAAAATGCCAGATTTAAAGCAATAGCCGAATCGATAAAATTAAACTTAATAGCTTGTTTCAGGCCTGCACGCTCTTTACCAAACTTACGTGTTTGCACCAATGCCGAGTGTAGGTATAAATTATGCGGCATTACAGTTGCTCCAATAATACTGATAGCAATATACAAAGCACTATCGCTTAAGCTAGTAGGCAAAAAACCTTTTACTACTTCTGTTGCATCGGGCTTTACAATGATCATTTGTGTAATAAACGAAAGCCCGATTATAGAAATTAACCCAAGTATAAATACTTCCATTTTGCGCATGCCTTTGTTAAGCAAAAACATCAATAAAAAAGTATCTAACACGGTAAATAAAACACCATACATTAATGGTAATTTAAACAGTAAACTTAAACCAATAGCCATACCAATAATTTCGGCTAAATCGCAAGCAGCAATGGCAATTTCGGCAAACACGTATAAAGATACATTGGCCCATTTTGCGTACTGCTGACGAGATGCTTGCGCCAAATCCCATCCCTTTACAATACCCAAACGTGCCGCCAACGACTGCAGCAACAAGGCCATTAAATTGCTCATTAATAACACCCAAATTAATTGGTAACCAAACTCGCTACCACCAGCAATATCGGTGGCCCAATTACCAGGATCCATGTAACCTACACTTACCAAATAAGCGGGGCCAATAAAGGCTAATAATGTTCGCCAAAAACCTTTTTTTTGCGGCACTTGCACACTTTCGTGCACCTCGCTCAACGATTTTTCTTTGCTCATTACTTAATCTTTACTAAAATATTTTTAGCTACATCTTTACTTACGTGCATTACCTTTTTATCGGCTAATTCTAACTCCACCGAGCCATCATAATCGTTCTTATCTTTTACAATAAGTAACACGCCTAATGTTAAACTTACTTTGTTTAAATGCTGTAAAAAAGCCACGCTATGATCGGCCACACCACTCATTACTAAAGGCTTGTTGGGCTTTGCATCGCACAGTAAAATAAAATTAGATTCTTTAATAACACCTGATTTGGTAGGAATTGGATCTCCGTGAGGATCGTGTGTTGGAAATCCTAAAAACTCTTCCAATTTATCGGTTAACATTTCGGAGTTAATGTGCTCCAATTGTTCGGCAATTTCGTGCACTTCATCCCAGCCAAAATTTAACTTATCGTATAAAAAACATTCCCAAAGGCGGTGCTTACGCACAGTATCAACAGCCACTTTACGGCCTTTTGCCGATAGCGTTACGCCTTTGTATTTTTCATATTTTAACAGCTGCTTATCCGATAATTTTTTAATCATATCAGTTACCGATGCCGCTTTGGTTTGAATAACCTCGGCAATGGCATTGGTGCTAATACTATCATCACCTTGCTCAGATAGCTTGTAAATTGTTTTTAAGTAATTTTCCTCTGTTAACGAATACATGAGGCAAATATAGCATTTTTAGGCTTGTCTAAAAATATTTTTACCCTACCCAATTTCAACTTCATTTAAACAACTAATCAAAAAGTAACTTATGTTTGTTATCGAATTATGATTGAAAAATTTTTATCGTACATCGCTTTCTGGAGAAAGCCAGATAATACTGACACTAAGTCATCGTTTAATTTAGTAATGATGCACAGAATAAACCGCTTAAGCATACTCATGTTTATTATAGCGGTAATTTATATGGCAGTTAAATACCTTTTTTGGTAATTGGAACAAGAATTGATAAGAAATCGTACACCAAATAATTAGTTAAATATATGTTATTAATTTTCGTTGTATTTTTAGTGTTAAGCTTATTAGTAAGCTGGCGTTTTAAAAGTAAAGTAAACAAGTACTCACAAATTGGGTTAATTAAAGATTATTCGGGAGCAGAAATTGCCGAAAAAATGCTAGCTGATAATGGCATTTATGATGTAAAAGTAATTACTACCGAGGGTCAGTTAAGCGACCATTATAACCCTTTAGATAAAACAGTAAACTTAAGCCGTGATGTGTATTATGGCCGTAACGTTTCGGCAGCTGCAGTGGCTGCTCACGAGTGTGGGCATGCGGTGCAACATGCTACTGCTTACCCTTATTTAAAATTTAGAAGTGCTATGGTACCTGTACAAAATGCAAGTGCCAAAGTAATGAACATTATAATTATGGTAATGATGTTTGGCGGATACTTCTTATTTAAATCGCAAATGAGTGTAAGCATTGTGGTAATTACGTTAGTGGCTTGCCAAAGTATTATTACCTTATTTGCCTTAATTACTTTACCAGT
>CAZJHS010000161.1:0-3235 GCA_964545895.1 uncultured Chitinophaga sp.
TGAGTTGATAGGCGTTGATAGAAAAAAGCAGTGTAGTACAGTTGATATTAAAGCCTTAGCCATTGAGTATGTTCCTGTAATTTTGGTGTTTAATAACAAAAAAATAGTAGGTAAAATTGTTGAAACTACTCAAAAAACAATGGAAGAAGATTTGCTAGAGCTGTTACTTAATAGTAAATAAAATCTGTTCATTTAGTGTATAATTTACCCTTACAAAGTTTACATCAACCTAAAACAAATGCTACATTTGCCCTAATGGATAAAAAGCCTTTAATACTTGTAAGTAACGATGATGGAATAACCGCACCAGGTATTCGTAATTTGGTAGATGCCATAAAACATCTTGGTGAGGTAGTAGTAGTTGCACCTGATAGTCCGCAAAGTGCTATGGGGCATGCTGTAACCATAAGCAAGCCATTGCGCATGGATAAAACAGATATTTATGGTGATATTGTAGCTTATCAAACAAGTGGTACACCTGCAGATTGCGTTAAACTTGCAGTTGATAAAGTACTGCACCGCAAACCAGATTTAATGGTTTCGGGAATAAACCACGGAAGCAACTCAAGCATTAATATATTATACAGTGGCACGATGAGTGCAGCTATGGAAGCCGCTATTGAGGGAATACCCGCAGTAGGTTTTAGTTTGGGTGATTTTGCTTACGATGCTGATTTTAGTTTAGCTAAAAAAATTGCGGCAACTGTGGCACAAAATATTTTAGCACATGGCTTACCAATGGCTACATTGTTAAATGTAAATATACCTAAAGTAGCCGAGGCCGATTTTAAAGGTGTGCGTGTTTGCCGCCAAGCAGTGGCAAAATGGAAAGAATCTTTTGATGAAAGACTAGACCCTAACGGACGTAAATATTTTTGGCTTACTGGCGAGTTTATTAACCACGATAAAGGCGATGATACGGATGAATGGGCTTTGGCCAATGGTTATGCAAGTGTGGTTCCTGTGCATTTTGATTTAACCGCACATCATGCCATTGCACAGTTAAATGGCTGGGACTTTAATATATAAATGAAACAACATGAGATTAAAAGATAATACTTGGCTGGGTATGTTGGCCGGAATGATAGGGCCTGTTATTGGAATACTTATTTTTTATATAATAAACTTTAGGCACTCGGCATTTACCCAATTTTTTGTAATGGCTGCTCGCGAAAATTTGCTTTCGCCATTACTAAGTTTGTGTGCTATTATAAACTTGGGTGTGTTTTTTATGTTTATCCGCATCAATCATTTACACTCGGCACGTGGTGTAATTTTATCAACGTTTATGTACGGAGTAACTATAGTTGCTTTAAAATTTATTTTTTAAGGTAAACCCCAAATAAATAAAAAACCTGCTTACACGCGTAAGCAGGTTTTTTGTTTTACAATCGTATCAATCCATTGCTGTTGTTTTTCAACACTAAAATGGCGCGCGGGTGTATCAAGCTTACACATTCTGATGTTATGCTGCTGGCAGTGTTTTGCCAATAAACTTACTTGAGCTTTAATGTTAGGAATCCCATTAAATGTTTTGCGTGTAAAGTAAACTGCCTTTAAGTTGGGCAATTGTTGTACAACGGCAATTAAATTAGTAAAGGTGTGGGCGGTGGTATCAATAAAATCATCTTCCATTATTTCTTCCTCGCCATCTTCAACTTCTAAAGTCTCAATTACATCTACAAAATCAATTTTAAACTCCTGCATAAAGGCTTGCTTTTGTAGTAGCGATGCATCTTTTAAACTAGGCTCTTTAAAACAAATAGGTAATAAGTGCCATAAAAAATTACGTGGTCGGCCAAAGAAAAAATCCCCAGAGTGCGGATGGTCGTGGGTAAAAGTACCCACCAACAAAATTTCTGTTTCGGGATTGATTTTGTGGTTGCTGAATTTATTAGTTAAGGTATTACTCATTTGGCAGCTAAAATACTTCAGTTATTTGAAAATATAAGCCACTATTATTAGAATTGCCTTTCGCGTAATCAATTCGTAAATTAGTTCTCTGACTTTTCTTAAGCATAATCCTGATTCCTCCGCCAAATGCAAGGTTTATTTTGTTAAAGTTATTGTCAGGATTACTAATACTATGTGCATTAATAAAGTTAACCGCACCTAACCATTTATAAATAGGATATCTTAGTTCTGTTTCTGCCGAAATTAATCCATTTCCTCTAAATCTACCTTGCACATAACCTCTAGTAATATTGTATCTGCCGGGCATTGGTAAAACCATATAAGGTACGTTGCCTGTTGCATATTCAACAAGCAACCTATTCGCTAAAATTTTTCTCGACTTCTTTATTGCAACATATTTTCGGGCATCAAAGCGGATATTTGTCCAGTTTTGAGTGCTGCCTAATTGTTTCAAATAAGGGTTCAATACCAATTCAATAAAATTACCCGAGTATGCATTTTGAACATTATCTCGGCTATCATGTACAAAGCTAAAACCAACTCCTGATGCAACATATGATGGCTTACCAACTGCAGAAGTATTGAAAAAATCATCAGCATTGGTTTTAAGCGCTTTTAATCCCCAGCAACTGTATAACCTGTAATTTAATCCTACAAATGTTTTGTTTTTTTTTATTTTCATCAAAAAGCGTTCATCAATTTCAATGGCTTTATAGGTAATTAACTCTTGCTTATTATAAGCCGTGTTTCCACCAAGTGCGTAAGTATTTTCTGGCCAATCTAAATACATCCATTTTCCTTGAATCAAAAATTTTTCGTTTTGGGTGAAAAGCTGATGATTCGTTTGAAGCATGATTTGATTTTTGGTTGTTCTCATTGCTATAACTTGAGCATTAGAGTAACGAGTAGTAGCAGAATCCCCCAATAAAAAGTTGATGTTTCCTAATCCGCCATAACCTAAGCCAGTAAACGGATCATACAATAAAATAGGCAAAATTGTTTTTTCTACTTTAGGGGTAGTTTGTTGCTTTTGTTGTCCAAATGTTATTGAACTAACTAATAAAAGGATGAATGTAAATTGCTTTTTCATGGATATAAAATTTATATCCAAATATGAAGTGTTGCCTATTTAATGCCTGCGCGGTTTTTAATACATTCAAACAATCATTTATCTCATTTTGCAACACGAGTGAATGGAATTTGCAAATAATGCAAATTTTAAAACATACGGTGTAGTTTTAAGCTTTTTGTAGTGATACAACCTTTTAAACTAGGCTCTTTAAATAAATAGGTAGTAAATGCAACAGGGTTGTTCTCTATC
>CAZJHS010000162.1:0-3159 GCA_964545895.1 uncultured Chitinophaga sp.
CTATTCTGAATGGTAGCTTCTGTTCTTGATTTAATTTTACCGTATATTTTATCCTGATCTTTTTTAGCCATCAGGTTTATCTCATCAAATGTAGGAAGAATAGATATTCGTCTTTTTTCTTTACCAGAATTGTCGTTTTTTTTATCCTTGACTACTTTAATATTTCCATCCTCATCATATTCCTCGGTAACTAAAAATTCCTTTTCTATGTTTTCCCATTTAGGTTCTGCTGTGAACGTAGCCGAATATTCCCAGCCATTTGATAACAAAACTTTGTACCAAGTTCTGGTGCTATTTTTTTTATCAACCTCCCCTTTTTCAACCTTTACTACTTTTAAGGCAATTACAAATTCTTTAATTAGTGGATTGTCATCACCCTCTTCACCGCGAGCTTGATAGTAACCTCTCTTATGATTAAAATTAAGTATCAACCATGCTAGCTCTTCTTTAGTAATTACTTGTTCAAGCGCTTTTTTTCGTAAGTAATAAATAGTCCAATCATATGGCACCTTTAAACCTTT
Source organism: uncultured Chitinophaga sp. (assembly GCA_964545895.1). Lineage (GTDB taxonomy): Bacteria > Bacteroidota > Bacteroidia > UKL13-3 > UKL13-3 > UBA6183. Next base: position 522 of record CAZJHS010000162.1, read on the forward strand.
AAATTCGGCTGCCATTTCTAAAAACGATTGCTGAAATAAAAACTCAAACTGATTGTCGGAGTTTTTCCTCCAAGCAATTTTTGGCTCCTTTTCATCCAAAAACTGCCCTAAACGTTTATCAAAATCAATATCGTTTTTATAGTGCTCTGGTAAAAAGCCTAAAACATTTAATACACGGTGTAGCCTTTCTCGTCTTAATAAACCACGTTCGCGTAGTCTTCTTACACTTCTAAATCTTGTCCTATCAGCAGTTTTCGAGATTGAATTTCCCTTTCCAAATTCATCTTTGATATCTTGCCCCATGGGAATTATCCTACTTCCCATTCCAAGTATTTCACCTTTTTTGTTATCGAAATCTTGTTTTACCAACGCCCATCCAATGGAGTTGGTTCCTAAGTCTAGTCCTAATATTGTTTTCATATAAGTGGGTATATTTTATTTGTTACACAAGTTTCATGCTATCACTTCGCAGTGTATTTACGAAGTAAATAAAAAAACTATTTCTTTATTAAAAACTTTTAATATGTTTGTTAAACGAAAGCAAATCACAATAAGGATTATTCCGTTGTGAAAACATTTAAGGCGGGGCAACTCGCCTTTTTTTATACTTGATAAATCATAATAAGGATTATTATCCCGAGTACTCGGGATAATAACATTTAAGGCGACCCCGATTATTCGGGGTCGCCTTTTTTTATAACCTTTAATGCTCAATAAGAATTATTGGCCGATAAAAACATTTAAGGGAAGCGCGAGCTTTATACCTATTATAACCCACACCAACAATTTAACCCCATAAAAAAAGCGGAGCACCTACTACGCTCCGCTTTTAAACAAACCTACTTACTTTACACTATTAAATGGCATAAGCCAACTTGCCATATTGCTCTTGATTTAGTTTTATGCGATAAGTTTCGATACTGTTGAGCAAGGCATTTACTTTTAATGGCATTTGCGATTTGCTAGCCACATAAACTAAACTCAATTCTAACTCGTGTTCAAAAATGAGTTTATTGCCTTGGGTATCGGTAATAGAAAAACTGTTTCCTAACTCTACCTGGTTAAGCTGATATTTTTGTGCTATAATTTTTTTTATGCGGGGCAATGCATTGCGTGTACTTAAATCAATTACATACTTACAATTTAAAATTTCGCCATTAAGCAATTGCACAAAAGCGCGTGCATTTAATCCGCAATAATCTAACTGATAAATAAGTGTAGCCAACTCGTTATTATGATAAGCTTTTACCCTTTTATAATTGGGTACACCTAATAATTTACGCACAGTGGCTTGTTTGCTGCTTAACTCCATTCCGTTAAACAAAACCGGCACCGGTGTGCTTAATTGTTGAGCACATTTTGCGCTAAAGTAACTTTGTATTTTTTTAATACTGCTAAAGTTACTTTCATGCGAGGCGTAATCAACGCTTCCGTACGATATGCTGCGAGGCATAAGTACATGCAACATTTGTTTGTAAACTGCTTTTAATGAAAAGGGGGTATTCATATTTAAACTTTTATAAGAACAATACTAACAGCTTTTTATTGAAATAAAAATACATTTTATAGTTTTAATGGATTATTAACAAAATAAATAGCTAACTCACTAATTCACACGCTTAAAAATAATGCAATTTATTGGCCCAATTTTTTAATTAAAATAATACACGTTTACACGGTAATTAAAATCCTAAACACACTTTAAGTTTAAATTCACAATAAATTCACTCCACTAGCTACATCACTATTTCAACTTATTAAATCAAGTTATTACTGTCTTAACATTAAAAAACAACTGCTTAACCATTAATTTTAATTAAAAACTTAGTAATATTGTTAACGTACTTCATCTTTTCTAAAGTAAAAGGCCTCTACAAAAAAAGCAGTACGTGTTTTTAATAACCAAACAAGATAAACCCCACCATTTGTCAATATGAACAGTAATATTCCTAACGATAGTAATGGGCTTGAAGATAAATTTGAGTACCATATTCTTACACGATTATTTCCGTTAGCTACACTAATGCTGGCAATTTATACCCCCTACTCCTTTTTCTTAACTCAAGATTATTTGGCTGGGTATTCATTACTTGGCGCTTTAATTGTACTGATTATACTGCGGTTAAATTTCCCAAAAATAGAAAAACATAACATCACTAAAGATGTACTTATTTTTCTTGGTTTCCCTGTTTTAATACCTTGGTTAATCAGCGGTGGACCAGAAAATGCGGGATTATGGTGGGCACCAATATATGTGCTGTGGGTTTCGTTTTTTGCTAAAGGCTTACGATATATTGTTTGGCTTATAACTTTAGTAATTTGCTGCACTGCTGTAGTGTTTCTTGCCCATTTAAAATTAGTAACCATTGCCTATAGTTTATCAGAATTATTACACATACTATTTGCATTTAGCATTAGCTCCGCACTTATTTATTTTTATGAGTTATGGCGATCACATTACAAAACACAACTTCAAACCGAATTAGACACACGCATACAAAGTGAGTTAAGGTACTTGGCCTTACTAAACAGTGCGCCTGATGCTATTGTTGTTGCTAATGAACATGGAAAAATTATAATGGCTAACACCCAAGTTGAAAACATATTTGGGTATACGCAAGCCGAGTTGATCAATAGC
>CAZJHS010000163.1:0-2786 GCA_964545895.1 uncultured Chitinophaga sp.
ATTATTGCAGAACTATGCAGAATTAACACATAAGCTAACTTCCAAATATTACTATGATTTTCAATGGGACTTGGGTGGTCGATTGGTTTACTTAGCTTCCAAAAGCATTTATGAAAAGTGTGACTCTTTGAGTAAAAAACTAGTAGAGCTAAAAGGGGAAAAAGATTTAAAAATCATACGAGAAAAAAGTCAGCAATATTTCGAAGATCTGAATCACGCAGTGTTTAGTGATGGCCAAAAAGAGATCTTAAAAGAAATAAAACCGCTTGAAAATGCATCAACCAACGTAGATAATAACCTTCTGACAATTTGGATTTTCAGCAACAAGTGTTTAAACAAACTGCACCGAAATTTAAGTGCAAACTGTGGCTTAGGCAACACATTAATCCTTGAATCTAAACTAGAAAAAGAAAAATATAGATTAGGTGATACGGTAAGGACTATTTCATCTTTTGATGATGTCAACAAATTCGATTTCAATTCCCAATCACTTTATTTAAAATACCCGACAAAAATTAAATCTGTAATATTAAATGATTCAATATTTAAGCCTAAAAATATTATTAGCCATTTCGAAAATGAATATGTAGAGTTCATTCCAACAAAAACAGGAAACTACAGTATAACTTTTAGTAAAACTATTGAACGGGTGAACAAAAAAATAGAAACCTACGAATCCAAAGTTGAGTTTACCGTTTTGCCTTAATTAAATTCTAAATTGTATTCAATTTGTCAGCAAATAAGTATTAATTCGCACTTGCTCAAAACACACCAAATTTTAAGCAATTAATTAACCAAAAACTAAGTATGCATGCTGCTTTTAGCCAAAAGGCTACTAGCGAAATGCCAACAGCTAAACCATGGCAATAGTAAAACCGTTTAAAGCATTACGTCCTTCGCGTGATAAAGTTGCGCTTATATCGGCCCCTTCATACGATTCGGGTAACAGAGACAAATCATACCAAGAACTGCAAGAAAACCCATATAGTTATTTACATATTGTTAAACCCTATTTGCACTTTAAAGGCGAAAAGAAAAATCCAGAAAAACACTTTCCAATTGGATTAGAATATTTAGCCAAATTTAAAGCCGAAGGTTGGTTTACTAAAGACCAAAGTGACTCATATTATATTTACCGTGTTATAAAAGGCAGTAATGCGTATACTGGAATTATTGCCGCAGCTAGTGTTAACGATTACAACCAAAACAATATTTTAAAACACGAAAATACGTTAACTGAAAAGCAAAACGAATTGGCCGATCATATTCGTTGGTTTAGTCAATTGGGAAATCCAGTGTTGCTTACCTATCCCGACTCGGGTAAAATTGAATCGTTAATGGAACATTACATCGAAAACCATGTTCCTGAATATAATTTTATAAGCACCGATCAGCTAAAACATAATCTTTGGGTTGTAAATAAAACCGAAGATGTAGAATTGATTAGAGAAGAGTTTGAAAACATTCCTAAACTATATATAGCAGATGGACACCACCGTAGCGCAGGTTCTGCGGCTTATTGCGAGTATAAACGTAATGCCGAGCCTTTGTTTGATGGTTCAGAAGCTTTTAATTTTTTTCCGGTGTGTTTAATTCCATTTTCAAAACTTCACATATTCGAGTACCACCGTTTAGTAAAAGATGAATTGGTAAACTCGCCCGCATTTATGGAGGCCGTTAAACAATATTTTGAAGTAATTCCAAGTGGACATTTACCTGTTCAACCCTTAAAGCCAAAAGAGTTTGGGTTGTACTTTAACAAGCAAGCTTTTTTACTAAAACTTAAACCCGAGTTAGAGCAAGAATTAAGCGGTATACTAGCCTCGCTTGATGTAAGTATTGTGGAAGAGTTTTTACTAAAAAAAGTATTTAAAATTTTTGACAGTAAAACAGACAAACGTTTATCGTTTTTAGATGGTAGCAAAGGCATTTTAACCTTACAAGAGTGCATTGATAGCCAAGAGTTTGATTTGGCCATTACCCTTTACAAAACATCTGTTGAAGAAGTAAAAGCAGTGGCCGAAAACAACTTAATTATGCCACCAAAATCAACCTGGATTGAACCCAAATTAAGAACAGGTTTGATTATATACGAAACTGTTTAAACAAACTTTATTTTACTACACATTACATATCCAATTATGAATAGCAAAGCACAAAAACTAGAAGCCTTTTCGAGATTATTAGATGTAATGGACGACTTGCGCGAAAAGTGCCCTTGGGATATGAAACAAACTAACGAAAGTTTGCGCCATTTAACCATTGAAGAAACCTACGAGTTAAGCGATGCTATTTTAAAAAACGATGCTACCGAAATAAAAAAAGAATTGGGTGATGTATTGTTGCATTTGGTATTTTATGCACGTATTGGCAGCGAAAAAAATCAGTTTGATATTGCTGATGTGTGCAACAGTTTATGCGATAAATTAATTTACCGCCACCCACATATTTATGGCAATGTAAAAGCCGATACAGCCGAACAGGTTAAAGAAAACTGGGAACAACTAAAGCTAAAAGAAGGCAACAAATCGGTTTTAAGTGGTGTAACCAAAGGCACACCAAGTATTGTTAAGGCTTTGCGCATGCAAGAAAAAGCCGCCCAAGTTGGATTTGATTGGCCAACACCAGCAGAAGTATGGGCTAAGGTTGATGAAGAACTTGCTGAACTGAAAGAAGAATTTACGGAAAATCCATCATCAGAAAAAACAGAAAAAGAATTTGGCGATTACTTGTTTTCGTTAATTAACCTAGCGCGCAAATACAACATCAACCCCGATGATGCATTA
>CAZJHS010000164.1:0-2784 GCA_964545895.1 uncultured Chitinophaga sp.
CAATTGCAGTAGGAACTACTTCGTACGCACCTAAGTCAGGAACACCAGCAGCTGGAGTCATTGGACGAGCAACATTGTTAAAGTCGTTTAATGCATAACCTAAGTGTGCACCACGGCCATTAATAGCCCATACAGAAGTATCACCAACAATTGGCGCTAATGTAGTTGCGTTAAGCGCTGGATTGTAGTTTATTGAATTACGCTCTAAACCAGCAAATGTGTTACGCATAGCCGGTAAGCTATAGCCAGCACCTGCATAGTAAGGAGTTGCACCTGGGGTGTAAACTAAGTTGTTGTTTGATGTCATGTATAATGCACTTGGAGCAGCACTAATATAGTACGCATAAGTACTAGTTGCAGTAAACACGTTATTCATTACACGGAAACTAGGTTGTAAAGTGGTAGCATAACCTACGTAGAAATAACCAGTACCTGTAGCAAACGAGTTGTGTACGATATCTTGGTTATTAGTTCCTGTATTACCTACATAGTAGTTAATTAAAGTAGATCCAGCAAAGCGGTTATTCGCCATGATAGATTTGTTTGCAGGAGCATTATTACTGTAATAATAGTAAGCATATAAATTCTTACCAGCTACACCATTCCAAATGTTGTTGTTGTAGTAAAAACCTGAATCGCAATAGTAGTGATACATGTAATTACTTGCAGAACCATTTACGTTTTGATTAAATATGTTTTTAGTAACTTTTAATCCATTGGTATAATAGAAGTAATAAATAGGAGCGTAGTAGAAGTTGTTAAATGTATTGCCATCCATAACCATATTAAAGAATGGTGCAGTACGGCTGTTTCCCCAAATATAAGTTTGGTAGTAACCACCATCAAAAGTGTTGTTGTAAAAGCCAAAACCATTACCAGTATATGGTGTTGCATACACTAAGTAGTGAGTAGCTGTTACTGTGCTACCATTGTACATTGGTGCAGTAATTTTACAATTTTTAATCGTATCAAACGAAGCATTTCCATTCATTTTTACCACATAGTATGATGTTGTTGTGCTTGGTTGATTTATCGTAAGACGATCAAAAATGTAGTAATTAGCTGTTGGGCCAAAGTTTATAACTTGTTGTGAAGCAGTACTAATTACAACTGAATCTACATGGTTAGCTTGAGATTTAAATGTAATAGTGCTTGTTGCACTGGCACCAATAGCACTTACCAAGTTTACTTGTTCGTTGTAAGTACCAGTTTTAACATTAAAGTTAACAGCACCAGCAATACCACGGTTTGCAATTGCTGCAATAGCATTACCAAACGTGGTAAAGTCAGATGGAGCAGCACCAATCACATAGTTACCAACCATTGGAGGGTTTAATGTTACTGAAATGGTATCGTTCGCTGGGTTTCCATCAGCACTAAAGTTAGGATTAGCCGTGTAAACTTTAATGTTGTTAGGTGTTGAGCCTAATGTAATTTGACTAGCACCACTAAATAATACAGTTACTGTATCGCACGAAGCTAAAGTACCAGTCCAGTTGTATACAACCGGAGTACCATTGTTTAAGCGGTAAGCCACATCAAAACTAGTAACAGTGTTAGTACCATTGTTACGCACGCGTACAGCTAAATCTTGCGCACCTAAAGTAATAGGAGTTGCAGGATAAGGCATTGCTTCTGCATATAAATCTAATGCTACACCTTGGTACTCGTATGCACCAATATTTGGTGAACTACTACGAGTATAAGCAATGATATCTGTAGGAACATCGATGTTTTGAGTGCCTCTGAAACAACCGCTAGTTAATACATAAGAGTTGTTGTACGGAGGAATCATATTAAACGAAGTATCCCCTCCTGCTGTGGCTGTTCTGTAGTTAGCAGGAGTGTAAGTGGTAGCATTTCGGTATACTAAACTAGGAGATACAGCATTGTAATAAATGTTATAATTAACATTGTTACCTGTTGGTGAAGTACCGAATGATGCTGGATAATAGTTGCCTGATAATACAGAGAAGATGTTGTTTTTAGCTAAAATAACACTTGAGCCTGTATTGTATAAACCTGCATATGATGTGCTAGATGTTGAACCACTTCCTCGAATTATCACATTGTTATGGAAGAAATCAATATTAGATGCAACATTTGCTGAGATATAAACACCACCATACACCGGATAACTTGGGTTGCCTAATGAACTAACAATAATATTGTTGTATATTTTTACTTTAGCTGCTGTAGCTGCTGAAGCAGCAACATGTGGCGTTATTAAATAAAGTCCATAACCATTAAAGCCATTGATTCGGTTTCCAATAATCTCGTGGTTGATTGTAGCGTGAGACGATTGGTTAGATGACATATATACACCATAGTAACCATACGTAGTACTGGTAATATTAACAGTGTTGTAATTAAAAATAAGTGGATTATAGTTGTTTAAAATATAAGCACTCATGTAGTTACCATTGTTAATGGTGTTGTTGGTAAACACATTGCCACGGTTGTATGAAGCATTTGATGCACCATAGAAAGTTAATGTGTAACCACCACCAGTAATGGTACAGCTATCAACCAATACCGAGTCAGCACCCATTGCCGAAGCAGCGGTTGCATTAGCTGTTGCAGTAAAGTTAATACCATAACCTACAGCCGAAGTACCCGTTTGAATAGGAACGTTTACATTACAGTTAATAATTTTGGTTCCTTTACCATTGGTAGATGAAGATGTACCAATTATACCGACACCTGTTGGGGTAGTAGCACTGGTATTGGTAATGGTTAAATCGCGAACAGTAATGTAGTTAATTTGGTTGATTAAAAATACAG
>CAZJHS010000165.1:0-2530 GCA_964545895.1 uncultured Chitinophaga sp.
GCTTGAGCTACTTTTTTTTCAGCACGTGGGTTGGTGTAAATGGCATACCAATGTTTGTCGTGGGTGGTCATGTTGGGCAAAGTAAAGTGGAAATATTGTAAATGAGAAATATTTCAACGAGAGTTCAATAGATACTTAAAGTGTGTCTAAATCACATTGTTAAACAGGCATATTGAACTTGCTTAAACGCTAAAATAATCAGGATTTTCTTTATACCAATTTAGGGCAATTTCTAATCCTTGATTTACTAAAATTTGGGGCTGATAATTTAACAGTTTTTGGGCTTTGCTAATGTCGGCTAAACTATCTCGCACATCGCCACTTCTGGCCTCGCGGTAAATAGGTTTTAGTTCAGTATTCGGAGTAAACGAACGTAATGTTTCAAACAATTGATTTACGGTATTTTGCTCTCCACAAGCAATATTATAAATCTGGTTCCATGCTTCAGGATTATTGGTAAACAGCGCTATAATATTGGCTTGCACCGCATTGCTCACATAAGTAAAATCCCTACTTTGTTCTCCATCACCGTTAATAAATGGAGGCTCATTATTCAATACCGCGCTTGCAAACAAAGGTATCACAGCCGCATAAGCACCGTTAGGATTTTGCTTTGGTCCAAAAATATTAAAGTACCTTAAGCCAATAAAGTTTGTACCGTATGTTTTATGAAAAACATCGGCATACAACTCGTTTACCAATTTGGTTACCGCATATGGTGATAATGGTTTACCGATAACATCTTCCTGTTTAGGTAGTATTTTACTATCTCCGTAGGTAGAAGAAGATGCAGCATACACAATTTTTGTAATACCAGATTGTTGTGCAGCAGTAAATATGTTTAATGCCCCACCAATATTTACAGCGTTGGTGGTAATTGGATCGTTGATAGAACGCGGAACAGAGCCTAGTGCTGCTTGGTGCGAAATGGCATCTATGTTTATACAGGCCTTTACACAAGTATCCCAATCGCGTATGTCGCCTAATACCCAATCTAATTTGGGGTGGTTTACAAATGGTTCGATATTTTTGAGTAAACCAGTAGACAGATTATCGAGTACACGTACCAAGGTTACTCGCTCATCAAGCAGTAACGCTTCTACCAAATTACTCCCTATAAATCCGGCTCCACCGGTTACTAATATGCGCATAGTTCTGTTATAATCTTCCGTCAGTTTCGGTTTTCGGTAGGGTTGATTTTACATCATACACCACTACGTTATTTTTACCCAAATCATGCATATTGAAGTTAGCGAATTGCGCATGGTTTACGGCTAAAATAATGGTATCGTAACTGTTATTATTTAACTGAGTAGTAAGGTTAATACCATACTCTTCATGCACCTCATGAGCATCAGCCATGGGGTCGTGTACATCTACTTGTACCCCAAAATCATGTAACTCGGTAATAATATCAATTACTTTAGAGTTGCGAATATCAGGACAGTTTTCTTTAAAGGTAATGCCCAATACCAATGCTTTGGCTGTGTTCACATTGATACCTTTTTTAATCATCAACTTCACCACTTTATTGGCCACAAATGCACCCATGTTGTCGTTAATTTTTCTACCTGCCAAAATTACTTGGCTGTGGTATCCAATTTCTTCGGCTTTATGGGTAAGGTAATAAGGGTCAACACCAATGCAATGCCCTCCAACTAATCCTGGACGGAATGGTAAAAAATTCCATTTGGTGCCAGCAGCTTCTAAAACATCTAGGGTATCAATATTCATTTTATCGAATATTAATGCTAGTTCGTTTACAAAAGCAATATTGATATCACGCTGACAGTTCTCTATCACCTTCGCAGCTTCGGCTACCTTAATACTCGGGGCTTGATAGGTTCCAGCAGTAATAATACTGGCGTATACGGCATTTACTTTTTCAGCTATTTCTGGGGTTGAACCAGCAGTAATCTTCCTGATTTTAGTAACGGTATGTACTTTATCTCCGGGGTTTATACGCTCTGGAGAATAGCCACAAAAGAAATCGATATTAAATTTTAGTCCGCTGTATTTTTCCAGCACGGGTACGCAATCATCTTCCGTACAACCCGGATAAACGGTTGATTCGTAAACCACAATGTCTCCTTTTTTTAAGGCCTTGCCAACAGTTTCGCTGGCTTTAATTAAAGGCGTTAAATCAGGGCGCTTGTTTTTATCAATGGGTGTAGGAACAGTTACAATATAAAAGTTGGCTGTTGCCAAAGTTTCCAACTGAGTGGAGAACTGAAGTAATTTGGCCTCACTCAATTGTGCTTCATCAACTTCAAGTGTACGGTCAATACCGTTGCGCAATTCTTCTATACGGTTGGGGTTGATATCGAAGCCAATGGTGTTGAATTTTTTGCCAAACTCAACCGCCAATGGTAATCCCACATACCCTAGTCCTACAATGGCTATATTGGTATTGTTATGCATGATTAGTACGGTTACGTTTTTTCTTTTTGCTTAATAGTTTTTTCCACCATGGTTTAGCCAAATGCTCATCGCCATAATAGCCTTGGTAGTATTGCGAGTAGTACTTACG
>CAZJHS010000166.1:0-2528 GCA_964545895.1 uncultured Chitinophaga sp.
CTTTGCTCCGCAATACATTTGCCTTTAAAGCATCATCATGTAAAGCCTGCATTTCATCACTAATGTAGCTAGCCGTAACCAAGTGTTTGCCTTGTTGCACACAAATTTTAGCAACAGGCGCATGCATAAAAGCAGGTAGTAATGATATCACCAAATGGTGCGAAGTAATAGCTTGTGCAAGCTCTTGATTATTGCTTGCGTTTAATACCATAGCATGCCCATTTGGGTGTCCGTTAATTTTACTTTCAACTAAAGTTAAATTAGTATCGGCTATGGTTATTTGCCAATTAAAAAGTTGTGCTTGTTGTAGCAAATATTTTATAAGGTACGATGAAGATAAACCCGCACCAATAACCAAAATCTTGTCCATGTAATTTGTGTTAAATACCAACAGCGAAACTATGCAAATACTTATAAATTTTATGTAATATTGAATATGATGGAAGAATTAAAAAGAGAATCTGTTTTACATAAATACGATACCGTAGCCGAGTTGCCCCTTGCCGATCAAGAATTGCTGAGGTTGGCCAAAGAAGCAGTAGAAACATCGTATGCGCCATATTCTAATTTTCATGTGGGTTGTGCTTTACGTTTAAATAATGGCGTAATTGTTAAAGGCAGTAATCAAGAAAATATTGCTTACCCCAGTGGATTATGTGCCGAGCGTGTGGCTATTTTTAGTGCTGGAGCCACTTATCCAACCGAAGGTGTTCAATCAATGGCCATTACAGTAAAGGCCGATAAATTTAAAGTAACCGAACCTATTATGAGTTGTGGTGCTTGCTTGCAAAGCATGAGCGAATATGAAATAAGATTTAAGCAGCCTATGCGTATTATTTTACAAGGCGAAACTGGTGTAATTTATATTGCCGAAGGCTTAAAAACATTTTTACCTTACATGTTTTGGACTGATGAATTGAAAGGCTAACATGGAATCAATTAAAGCTAATTTGGTTGATTTGCATCAACGTAAAATATATGCAGCCGAAGTAATTTTTGCCAATGGAATTATTCAATCCATCAACCCCATTAACGAAACTGTAACGGGTTATTTATTGCCCGGTTTTGTTGATGCGCATGTGCACATAGAAAGTTCGTTGTTGGTGCCAAGTGAGTTTGCTCGTTTGGCTGTTAGGCAAGGCACAGTAGCCACAGTTAGCGATCCACACGAGATTGCCAATGTACTAGGTATGCAAGGCGTGGAGGACATGATTGCCAACGGAAAACAAACGCCTTTTAAATTCTTTTTTGGTGCACCAAGTTGTGTGCCTGCCACTGTTTTTGAAACTGCAGGCGATGAAATTTCGGTAGCAGATATTGAACAGTTAATGCAACGCGATGAGGTGTTGTATTTAGCCGAAATGATGAACTTTCCGGGCGTAATTTTTGATGATGAGCAAGTGCATGCTAAAATTAATATTGCCCATAAATACAATAAACCTGTTGATGGTCATGCACCAGGATTAACGGGCGATGCATTGCGCAAATACTTAGCAGCTGGCATTACCACCGACCACGAGTGTTTTACTTTAAACGAAGCTGAAGAAAAGCTTGAACTTGGTGTGCATGTTTTAATTAGAGAAGGAAGTGCAGCCCGTAATTTTGATGCCTTAATTCCTGCACTCAAAACGTATCCCAAACAAATTATGTTTTGTAGTGATGATAAGCATCCTGATTCGTTATTGTTAGGCCACATCAATAAAATTTGTGCGCGTGCTGTTGCTTTGGGGTATGATGTTTTTGATGTGCTAAATGCTGCATGTATAAATCCCGTATTGCATTATAAATTACCAGTAGGAATGCTACAAGCGGGCCAAAGTGCCGATTTTATTTTGGTAAATAACTTAACTGATTTTGATGTGCAGCAAACCTTTATTAATGGTTTGTGCGTGTTTAATCAAGGCGAGGTGTTATGGAAAGCAGTAAGTGCAGCGGTGCCCAATAAGTTTGCCATAACCACGCTTACTGCTGCCGATTTTGCCTACCAACCGCAGGCCACCGAGCCTGTAATTGTTTGCCATGATGGGCAATTAGTTACCACCAAACAATTGATTGCAAAAGAGGAGTTGTTGCCCGTAAATGATGTGTTAAAAATTGCGGTAGTAAATAGGTATAAACCAGCAAAGGTTGCGGTAGCTTATATTAAAAACTTTGGTTTAACGCAAGGTGCAATAGCAAGTAGCGTAGCTCACGATAGCCACAACATTGTTGCAGTTGGTGTAAGTGATGAGGATATTTGTAACGCAGTAAATTTAGTAATAAAACACCAAGGCGGATTAAGTGCAGTAGGGCATAAGCAAGAGCTTGTTTTGCCATTGCCCGTAGCCGGTTTAATGAGTGCTGATGATGCTTGGCAAGTAGCCAAACAATACACCGAAATTGATTTGTTTAGCAAAAGCAAATTGGGCTCCACCTTAGGAGCACCATTTATGAGTTTAAGTTTTATGGCCCTGTTGGTAATACCCAGTTTAAAACTAAGCGATAAAGGTTTGTTTGATGGCGATACGTTTTCGTTTGTGAGGGAGGTT
>CAZJHS010000167.1:0-2514 GCA_964545895.1 uncultured Chitinophaga sp.
CATAGTTCTGCAATAATGAAAGGTTTTCCTCAGTTAGTTCCTCTGTTTTTGGTATAGGTTTACCGCAAGAGAAAATGCCGATAAGCAATAAAAAATATATAACGCTTCGTTTCATAACGTAAATATAGCCAAAAACACAAAAGGCACCACGAAATAATTCATGGTGCCTTTTGCTTATGGTTTGTTTTAAATTTTATTTCTTAAAAAACTCAATTACTTTTTCGGCTAACTCAATACCAATGCGGTTTTGAGCCTCAACTGTACTGCCACCAATATGTGGACTTAAACTTACATGGTCGTGTTGTAAAATAGCCATGTTTACTGGTGGTTCTTTTTCAAACACATCTAAGCCCGCAAAACCAACTTGTCCGCTGTTTAACGCAGCCAATAAATCAGCTTCGCTAATTACACCACCACGCGAGCAGTTAATTAAGCCAACGCCTTTTTTCATTTTTGCCATTTTAGCTGAATCAATAATAGCTTTATCGCCTTCATTAAAAGGTACGTGGAAAGTAATGAAATCAGCATGGGTAATTACTGATTCTTCGCTTACGGTGTTAATGGTAACTTTTATGCGTGAGTTTTCTCCTAACGCAGGAAGATTTAGACTTAAATCAAGTGTGTTTACATATGGGTCAAAAGCCAATACTTTCATGCCTAAACCTATGGCAATTTTGGCTACTTCTTGTCCTATACGTCCAAAGCCATATATACCCATGGTTTTGCCTTGTAACTCAATACCGTTGCTAGCAACTTTTTTTAAGTTACCAAACTCGGTGTTGCCTTTCTCTGGCATAACACGGTTGGTAATTTGTATAAAACGCGATCCACTAAATATGTGCGCAAACACTAACTCGGCCACCGATACACTTGAAGAAGCAGGCGTGTTTATTACGGCAATACCTTTATTTTTAGCATAAGCTACATCAATATTATCCATGCCTACACCACCACGTCCAATTACTTTTAAATTAGGGCAGGCATCAATTAAATCTTTACGTACTTTAGTAGCACTTCGCACCAAAATAACATCGTAATTATTTAATTCGGTAGCTAAGTTTTCTTGAGCAATTTTATTGGTATCAACAGTAAATCCTGCAGCTTCTAAAATCTTTTTTCCATTGGCATCAATGCCATCATTTGCTAATATTTTTATCATGTGTTGATGTGTTAATTATGTTAATTGTGTTGAGTGTGTTAATTGGGAAACATTATGCTTTGTTGTCGATTAACTTTTTTAAATAACTCATATACCCATTTAACACTTTTATGTTTACTTTAATTTTATCTCTTAGTGTTGAAAATAATTCTTCGTTAATATATTTTTCATCGAGAGCTACTGTTAGGTGGTCAATTGTTTCATTTAATGAACCTCTTGCCATGATACAGAATTTTATATTCTCTTTAAAATAATGCCTACCATGTCCTTCAGCAATATTTGCAGTAACAGACCTTGATGAACGAATAATTTGATCCTTTAACTTATATTCTTCGTGGTGAGGAAATGTTTTTGATAAGATAGAAATCTCAGTGCGAATTTCTCTTGCAAGTTTGTATGCATTTAGTTCTTCAAAAGATTCAAATCCATTATTCATAGTCAACTTTTACATTAACATAATTAACATACTCAACACAATTAACAAACTACTTCTTCATTGCTTCAAATTCCTGCATTGCATTAACCAAAGCTTGTACACTTTCAATATCTAATGCATTGTATAAGCTTGCGCGTAAACCGCCAACCGAACGATGACCTTTTAATCCGCTTAAGTTTTTAGCTTCACAGAATTTTAAGAACTCAGCTTCGTATTCGGTGTTGGTTAAAATAAAGTTTACGTTCATGCGGCTACGGTCTTCTTTTGCTACTGTACCAACAAATAAACTGTTACGGTCAATCTCGTTGTACAATAAACCTGCTTTAGCTTTATTGCGCGCTTCCATAGCTTCTAAGCCAATTTCTTTTACCCAACGTAAAGTGTGCATGCAAACAAAAATGGCAAATACACTTGGGGTATTATACATACTACCATTTTCAATGTGTACTGCATAATCTAACATAGTAGGCAACTTTTTGGTTACACGTTTTTCTAAAAACGATTTTTTAATAATAACCAAAGTTGTTCCTGCAGGGCCCATGTTTTTTTGCGCACCTGCATAAATCATATCAAATTGGGTGGCATCAAACGGGCGACTGAAAATGTCAGAACTCATATCACAAATTAACGGTACACCATTGGTGTTCGGGAAATCAAACATCTCCGTTCCGTATATGGTATTGTTGCTTGTGCAATGAAAATATTTTGCATCGGCAGGTATGGTATAACCTTTAGGTAAATAGCTAAAGTTTTTATCTTCACTACTAGCCACCACGTTTACATTGCCAAATAGTTTAGCCTCTTTAATGGCACGTCCTGCCCAAACACCCGTATTGGTATATGCTGCTGTTTCGCCTTCGCCAAGCCAATTCATCGGTATCATGTCAAACTGTAAACTAGCACCGCCTTGTAAAAACAC